>JAHBWO010000052.1 GCA_019636945.1 Nitrospira sp.
GCCTAAAATCCTCTAATGGCCTCGATTGTTTTTCGGTGCCGATTCTCCTCTACCAGTCTGTCGCAAAACTCGACACCAGAGCGCCCTTGATAATCTCCCACTTTCTGACCTAATCGAACCTTCGCATAACATAGGTCGATATATAGAGTGAATTGTTTGTCAGCGATGTCATAAACAATCTCGGATTCCTGTCGGCTCATTATTCGATCTGATGGCATTGAACGAAAATGGTCCGATAGTTTTCCAGCCACATCTACGTACCGCCAACAAACACTTAGGTCGACACTTGCTGGAGTATCTGCCGCTGAGAATGTTCTCATGGTGTTCGAACATTGCTTGTAGAGCAGTTCGCTTTGTTTATACTGTTCAAGGATTGGATCGGGACTGGTAGCGCAACTTGAGACGAGGAACCACGTAGCTAAAGGGAACACTTTGATCGTCTTTTTCAGCATCCAGCTAGCCCATATTTACGACTCACAATACATGCGATTATAGGAAATTAGCAATCGTGTCCAAGATGACAACCTGCCAGTAGGAAGGGGATCTAGGATGAATTTCTGCAAAGCCGTTGTCTGACTTGGGGAGGATCTCAATGCTGAGGCCTATTACGATAGGCTGTTGAATACCTCTACGGTGCTGGCATTGTAGAAACTTTCTACGTCCGCGGCAACGATCCCCTCCGACCTGTGACGTGGCATCGGATGCTTGGAGGTTGATCCGTGATGGGCAGGCCGGTATCAACAGCATACGAAGTCAATTCGGCCTGTAAGCCGTTTCAGTCCGTGCTGATTCATTGGTTAGGGGTACTTGTACTTCAAAGACTCCGTCTTCTGTTCAATGCGGCGTAGTGCCTCCGACAGTTGCCATTCGAGAAAGCCTAGTCGTTCGGCTAGGCGCAGCTGGAAAAGTCTTTCTCTTAGTTGTCTTTCTTCGGCTCGATAATCTGTCTTCGACAAAGCCTTATTTTTAAATTCCCGTTCTGCCTCTTGTATGCGTGACAATACATCATACTCCTCTAATGAGAGGCTCATTCGGAGCTCAAGGAGCTCCAACATAGATAGTATGCCAAATAGGTTGTTATCGAGATGAGCCACACGAATGACTGTGAGATTTGGCATTGTTCCTGCGCTGGCATACTGTTTTTGAAGGGTTGACAGTTCACTCGCTACTTCTTCACGCTCTTTCTCCTGTTCCTTGTAAATGTTCGTATATCTTACATATTGGTTGATCACAGACTGCTTCCTGTGAGCCAGTGATCGATGATCTTTCAGGCGACTAAGAAATTCGTCCTTAATCTTTTCCGTCTCATATTCTTCTAGCCTTGGAGTGGGTTGGGGATCGGGGTTGTGAGACTGTGCCGATGCCAAATCGGACAATTCAACGAACGATGCCATTAAGAGAAGTATGCCGAGCCGAGTCGTGGATTGGATTAACATGATGATAATCTCCCTTGCCTATGTGCCAACACCTTTGCAAGAAAATACGTCGAATACTTTAGTCTGTAGCTCAATAGTATTCAACCGGGCAGCATCGCGGGCATGCAGGCTCGCAAAGGTATCCCGGAGGTTATTCTTGGTCGAGAGATTGCACGATTAAGACGAAGGATTGGAATCTCACAAGAAGAACTAGGCTTTCGAGCGGAAGTCCACCGTACCTACATAAGTCAGCTAGAACGGGGGTTAAAGTCGCCGACGCTTGGCATTCTACTAAAGTTATCCCGTGCCCTGAAAGTTCCGGCCAGTAAGATTGTAGACCATGTCGATCGTGGGAGTGGTAGGCTCTAGGGTTGTGGTCGGACCCACAGTCGGCTAGCTCTGAACTTGAATGTGTGGGTTCGTTGATAGAAATCTGCAGGTTTTAGGGCATTACGACTCACAGAATGCTTTTTCGATAAAGATAGATTTAATACGTCAGTAGTTAATGGTAGCAATCACTATTTTGCACGCGCATTCCGGAGGACTATTCATACGGCAAAAACTGACGAAATCTTGTCATGGCTCCCCTTATCTGTACCCCTGCCGAACCGTCTAAGCGTCTAAGTCAGCCTCTGGACAAGCGTTCCAGCCTCCTACCGACTTGGAAATGGACACATAGACGCCTGGCGGTGATTCAGGAGATCAAACCCCCGTTCGGTTCATCGCTTGGTTACGGTTCTGGTTACGGTTCGGTCACGGTTTTGATCACGATTACACATCTAGCTCAATCGCAACCAGTCACTAAACAGCATGCCATAAATGCCTGATCAACAAAGGATAAATATTTGTCTATCACTCATGGTCTTCAACGGTCATATCTCCTGCCGTTAGGTCTTCTAAGCTGAGGGTCGCTGGTTCGATTCCAGCCGGGCGCACCATACCAAGCTTGCTCGTGCCGCGCGCTCTTTTTCGCTTCATGGATCTATTGCGCGCGGATAAACACTGCAAGTGTTTGAATGTGAGTTTTCTTCTCCTCGCGCCGGCACCGCACTTCTTCCATTGGGCAACGCGATACCCCCTCCAAAATGTATTTCGGGAGTGCAGCTGGCCTGCGTATCGTTCGTATCGATACTGTGGCCAGTAGCGCAATCCCACCGGTGCGGCACATTCTTATGAGTGCTGTAGGCAGGGAGTTGTATTTTCCGATCATAAAATCCCACTGCGAAAGAGGGATATTCCCCCAGTGGACATTCCGCAGTCGGTTCACCTATAGTTTGGTTCTCATACTTACTCTGCCAGCAGCTGGTACCGCATGCGCAAAATCCTCCAACCTCGAATTTTGATTGGCGTTCTGGTCGGCCTCATTGCTCTCTATGCTCTCGTTGGGTTTGTTCTGCTGCCCTATCTGATCAAGTCCTACGTTGTCCCCGCCGTCTCCGAACAAATCAAGCATCCGATTCTGCTGCGCGACGCGGCGTTCAATCCGTTTGCGCTGTCGGTCCGTCTCACTGGGTTGGAAGTGCAGGAGCAGAACGAGACGCCGATGCTCGGATTCGAAGAATTGTTCGTGAATGTGAGTGCAGCCTCACTGTTCCTGCAGAAGGTGGCGTTCGATGAGATTCATCTTACGATGCCGTTTGTAGCTGCCAAGGTCAATTCGGATGGCAAGCTGAATCTGATGTCGTTGGTTCCATCCGAGGATGAGAAGGCCCAACCATCTCCTCAACCGGCTGGTGAACCCAAAAAGTTGATGCCGGTGCAGATTGATCTGTTGGATATCGGAAAGGGCATTATCGAATATCGAGATGACTCGAAGCCGAGACCAGTGGTGATCGACGTCGTGCCATTCGGGATCGTGCTACGAAACTTCAGCACGGTTCAAGTCGAGGGAAGTGAGAACGCCCATGCCTTTACGGCGGAGATCGGAAAAAATGGCAAGATTTCTTGGGAAGGAAATATCTTTCTGGAGCCGCTGGAATCCGATGGTCAGCTGACTGTATCGGGGATCAGGCTCAAGGTACTGTATCAAGCCGTGCAGGAGCAGTTTCAGTTCGATGTCAATGAGGGTGTCCTCGGACTCTCAGCTTCATATCATTTCGATCTTCGCGGCCAGACTCCCCAGGCGACGGTGAAGAATGGAAAGGTTTCGATTGATGATTTGATCATCGTGGAGCGCGGTGGCATTGATCCGGTTGTCACCGTGCCGGTGTTCAACGTGGAGGGGATTCAGCTGGATCTGCAGCAACAGACCATTGACGTTGCCAAGGTGCATTCAGCCGATGCTCGGTTTGATGCCTGGATGGCCCCGAACGGCGTGGTCAATTATCAAACTCTATTTACGCCTGTGGGTGGAAAGGAAACCACAGGTCCACCGTCGTCTGCGAATGCCAAGCCGGAGAAGCCCGCCAAACCTTGGACGATCACAGTCGACGAAGTCGGACTGAAAAACTACCATGCCGCGTATGAGGACCGGACGCTTGTCAAGCCTGCCCACGTCGATGTCGACGCGATGAATCTGACCGTGAAGGATGTGCAGATTCCGTTCAAGAAGCCGCTGCCGGTCGATCTGTCGCTGAAACTGAATGAGACCGGGTCGATCGGAGTGAAAGGAACGGTGACGGTCGAACCGTTGAAGGCTGACGCAAATCTTAAATTGGAGCACATCGAAATCCGTCCCTTTCAATCCTATCTCGATCAGTTCCTTAACGCCGACGTGCGGGACGGTGCGATTGATCTTGATGGGGCGGTGCATTTTGCCAAGGAACATGCGAACGCGCCCATGGTCCAGTTTCAGGGGAATCTTGGGGTGAGTCAGCTGGCGGTCGCGGAGAAAAATGTTCTGACCGATGCCGTGGCGTGGAAGGCGCTGAACATCAATCGTATCGTACTGGACGTTGAGCCGACCGCCGTAAAGATTGCAGAAATCGTCTGGCAAGAACCAAGCGCACAGATTGTCATCGGGAGTGACGGAAAACTGAATTTCTCGCGACTCGCCGTTTCGTCTCCGCCGACTGATCAGGCGCCGGTTCAGAAAGAGCCAGGAGGCGGTCAACCGCAAGCCAAGCCGGCAGAACCCGTGCCTGTCACGATCGACCAGGTCAAGCTGGTAAAGTTAGCCGCGACGTTCGAGGATCAGTCGATTGATCCGAAGGTCAAGACTGGTCTCACTGATTTCGGCGGGACCATCAAAGGACTGTCCTCCAAGCAGCTCAAGAAAGCCGACGTCAATCTGACCGGAAAAGTCGGACGAACTGCGCCGTTTAAGATCGTCGGAAAGATCAACCCGTTGAGTGAGGATGCCTTCACGGATTTGGTCATCACGCTCGCTGGTATGGATCTGAGACCGGGTGGGCCGTACAGCGGTAAGTATGTGGGGTATGGGTTATCAAAAGGGAAGTTGTCGCTCGACCTGAAGTACAAGGTGTCACAAAAAATATTGGAGGCCGAGAATCTGGTCCATGTCGATCAACTCACGTTTGGAGAGAAGACCAATAGCCCGGACGCTACCTCGTTACCCGTCCCGCTGGTTGTAGGACTGTTGAAGGATCGCAAGGGGCAGATTGAGATCGATATGCCGATTCGCGGGAACCTCAATGACCCGGACTTCAAGTACGGCAAGGTCGTGATCTCGACGTTACTCAATCTCCTGACCAAAGTGGTTGCGTCGCCGTTTTCATTAATGGGCAAATTGGTACCAGGCGGGGGGGAGGATGAAGAAGGCCTGCAGTTCATCGAGTTCCAACCAGGCAGCGCATCATTGACCGACGAGGATATGAAGAAGCTTGAGGCCTTGGAGACGGCGCTCGATGAGCGAACCGGACTTCGATTGGACGTGAAAGGAACGTTTGATACGACACTGGATCGGGCGGCTCTTCAGGCGAGGAAGCTCCATGAGCAACTCTTGGAGATGAGCGGAAAGTCTCGTGGTGCGACAGGTGATACGCTTTCCCCTCGGGACGAACAACGGCTGATAGAAAAATGGTATGCCAAACTTCCTTCACCCGATTCCACTATGACGGAGTCTACACAGCCGACCATAGAGGAGATGAAGCAACGAGTGGCCGCAGCGATCACGATCTCTGATGCTGAGTTAGAGGCGTTAGCTCGACAACGTGGGGAGGCGATTCGCGACCTGCTGCTGGAAAGTGGGAGGTTGACCGACCAACGAGTCGTTCTCCTGGATTCAGGAGCTGCGGAGTCAGGCCATGAGAAGGTGCGCACTCAATTGGCACTCGCCGCCGGTTCATAACGGTGCGTTGTTCGCGAAGCGCCGTTCGTATTTCGTTCGTATGCCGAGAAACATTTGTGCTAGATACGGCTCATTGGGGCGAGGTCATCCCGTTACCTCGGGCTGTATCGCATGCGCGTGCCATGGAGGAGAGAAAGCTCAATTTCTGATGCACTGAGTGCTGCCGGAAAGAGGACTCCTGAAATCTTGCATGCGTTGATGCTGGCTCCGTCTAGGTTGGCCTTGCTTAAGTCAACACCGCGCAGATCGGATTGTCGGAAATAGCAATCGCTGCAGTCCAACCCATCGGCATCAAGCCCTCGAAGATCAAGCCCGCGTAGATCACATCCTCGGAGATTGCATTTGTCCCCCGCGGCTTTCTTGGCATTGAATTCCTTGATGCACCCTTCGCGGAGCAGCAAGTACATCGGGTCTTTGGAAATGCGGAGCTTTGTACGGGAGGTGTCCGAGTCCATGGTCCTACTCCATCAAGGATATTTAGGAGTCGTATCGGTTGGGATTCATGAAACTTGAGTATGGGGCCTGGTCTGATGCCGTATGTGGGTCAGTCGCAGTTGAGAAGGGTGTCCGTTCCGTCTCTCAGCCCCTTGAACTCGTCCGTTGAGACACAGTATGGTAACGACATATGGTCGAGTAAGGATCTGTTTTATGCCGATACGATTTTAAGGAGGTGTCATATGGCGATTCGATTGGGTGATGACGCGCCGAATTTTACGGCGGAGACGACAGAGGGGACGATTAATTTTCACGAATGGTTGGGGAACGGGTGGGGTATTCTGTTTTCCCATCCCAAGGATTACACTCCGGTCTGTACGACAGAGTTAGGCACCGTCGCCAAGATCTCTCCGGAATTCAAGAAGCGAGGGGTGAAGGTGATTGCCGTGAGTGTGGATCCGATGGATTCCCATAAGGGGTGGATCAACGATATCAACGAGACGCAGAAGACAACGATGAACTATCCCATCATCGCGGATCCGGATAAAAAGGTCGCGACACTCTATGACATGATTCACCCGAATGCGATCGACAACATGACGGTACGGTCGGTCTTCATCATTGGCCCGGATAAGAAGGTGAAGCTGACCTTGACCTATCCAGCCTCCTGTGGTCGGAACTTCGATGAACTCTTGCGCGTGATCGATTCGTTGCAACTCACGTCGAAATATAAAGTGGCCACTCCGGCCAACTGGAAGGATGGCGAAGATTGCATCATTACTCCCGCAGTAGGTGATGCAGAAGCGCAACACCTGTTTCCTAAAGGCTTCACGACAGTAAAGCCGTACCTTCGTTACACGCCTCAGCCCAACCGATAGACTTCTATCGATTGCTGCTTAGAACGCCAGATAGAAGGATAACGAACTTTTTCTATCTGGCGTTTACTTATCAATAGGTTATCCTCTCACACTTCTGTTTTTTTGTAGACAGAAATTTCATCCGTATCAATCTTCTTCTATTTTCGGACAGTACATTTTCCATGTGCCACGGCGTGGGGTACAAGGATTGCTTTACAGCAGGCCGAATTCTAGGTCGTGAATGCCGTGCGCGCTTGGCTTCGTGGGTGAGATGAGCTGAAGTCACTTCGTGCGTGGAGCATGGTCTCGTGTGCCGAGAATGCCAGATTCAGTACCGGCACTGTTCGTTTTTACTATGTGTTTGGACAAGCAGAACTACTGATGTATAGTCGACACAGTTGAGCTACATACGAAAAGTTTCTTGCTTTGTTTTGAGGACTTAGGCATAGTCGGCGCCAACTTCCTAGGGGGCAAGGTTTTCTACGCAAGTAGGTGGGCGGTAGTTTCTTATTACTCACAAGGGAGGGCATCAGTATGAAGGGACATAATGTGAGGCGGTGGAAACAATTTGTAGTTGCCGGGGCCATAGCGGCACTGGTGGCTGGAATGGGATCCACGGTGCCCAGTGCCTTTGCTGGTGGCATGATCAAGGCGGATGAGGACAAGTGGATCTCGGTGGGGATGGGGATCCGGACCAGCTTCAATTCCATCGAAGGGGCCTCGCCAGCCGGGCATTACACGAACGATTTTACGATCAACAACGCTCGGATTTACGTCAACGGGCAAATCCATAAGTACATCAAGTTCGAGTTCAATACGGACTGCTTTAACTGCGCCGTCAACGGCGGGGCTGGGGCATTTCTCAGCAATCCGACCGGTGTGACGGTCGGGCAGAATTTTGGCGGGAACTCGTCGATCGGCTTGCTCGATGCGATCGGCAAGTTCGAGTTCAATGAGATGGTGAACCTCTGGGTCGGACGCATGTTGCTGCCGAGTGAGCGCGGGGAGTTGAACGGGCCGTTCTACCATGCCACGTTCGATGGCTTTCGAACGCCGTTCTTCCCGGCGGATGCGAGTGCCAACTTCAACGGGGTGAGTGCACTGGGGGGCGGCGCCGGTCTCTATGGCCGTGATAATGCGGCGACCTTCTGGGGCAAGGTGCATCCGGGCGGCACGCATCTGTTGTATGTGGTCAGTGTGTCGCAGGGGTTGCGCGGGGGGCCCAACACCGGCAGCAGTCTGATGTACACGGGACGGTTGCAGTGGAACTTCTTGAATGATGAGCCGAATCCTGGCTATTACACGTCTGGGACGTACTATGGGACGGCGGGCGATGTGGCGGCGATCGGGGCCAGCGTGCAGCACCAAAAGGATGGGGCGGGGAATACCGCGACAGGGAATGTGTCGGATTTCACCGGGGCGTCCGTCGATGTGTTGATTGAAAAGGTGCTGCCGAATAACATGGGCGTGTTCACGTTCAACGGGGAATTTAAGCGGCATTGGGCCAACTATGGCGCAGGGGCGTTCACGAACGTAGGCGGATTTAATAGCTGCTTCTGCACGTTCAATGGGCATTCGTGGACGGTGTACGGCTTGTATCTGATTCCCCAGGAAGTGGGGATCGGGCGATTCCAGCCGTATGTGCGGTTCACGAGCATCGACCCACGGTACAGCGCGATGCGGCAGGAGTGGGAGACCGGGGTGAACTATGTGATCTCGGGGCATAATGCCCGGGTCTCGGCCTTTTACCGGTATGGGGACATCAATACGAAGGGGTTTGCCGGGGGCTACGCCCCCAGTACGACGGGCGATAAGGTCGATTCCTTCCACGTCGCCTTGCAGCTGCAGTACTAGTCACTCTGCGTAAGTTAGTCTGGTTTGTTTGAGATAAGAGCCAGAATCCTATCACATGGATTCTGGCTCTTCTTTTTCTCCCCTGACGCTCGAGCCTGCTGTGTAGTTCTAAGGGAATGTGCTAGACAAGCACCAGTCCGGTTGATCTGACCCGTTTCCAAGCAGGAGAAGCGAGAAACCGGTTGTAACCTGATGCTGTGCCGGGAAAGCTTTTCTCCAGGTCGTGAATGTGTGGATAGGTCTGACATGGCTGTTGTGGAGTCGCATCGGAGAGCAATTGCGTCAGCCATTGGACTTGCGAAGTCGGGAGCATGAGGATCTGGTCATGGTGAGTCCCTCGGAGGACGAGTCGTGAGCGTTTTCTGACAGACTCACTCGTTACATTTCCACCCAGCCAAACCAACCGACGTTCTCTGGTTGTACCTTCATCGATATGTTGTTTGGTGAGCAGGCCTGTGAGCCATCTTGAAGTAACCTTAGGGCGAGGAACTTTTTCATCGAACCAGAAACGAACATCGAGGTCGAGCCCGCGTCGTTCAAGGTAGTTGAGGAGCGATCGTCGGAGTCCTTCGCCAAGCCACGCTGGTGTTTCACCGCAACGGTCCTCGTGTTCACGGTCATTTTCTGCAAACCCTTGATGCATGGGTCCAAGAATGCGGAGGCCATGAGCCTCGGGATCGAGACCAATTGGGCTATGGGCGGTGACTGTGAACCGGTGCCAAAAGGCCGACTGAATCAAATCGGCGGCGAGAAGTTGGCGGATACGTTCAAGAGAATCAATGGTTTCCTGAACGGTTTCTGAGGGACAGCCATACATCAGATAGGCATGGATCATGATGCCGGCGTCTTTAAATGCTGCCGCAACCAGCGCGGTCTGATCAACGGTAATTCCCTTCTGCATTTCGGCTAGAAGCCGGTCTGAAGCGGCTTCTAGTCCGGCTGTGACCGCGATACATCCAGATGCAGCTAGGAGTCGGCAGAGGTCAGGCGAGAAGGCCGGTTCAAAGCGGATGTTCCCCCACCAGCGGATGGTGATTCGTCGTTCCAAGAGGCCCAGGGCCAGTGCTTTGAGCGCCGCTGGTGGAGCCGCTTCATCCACAAAGTGGAAGCCTCGGCGCCCTGTTTCAGCCACGAGCTGCTGGATCTGCTGAATGAGCCGTTCAGTCGGCGTCATTTCGTAGCGATTGATATAGTTCAACCCCACATCGCAAAACGTACACTGCTTCCAATAGCACCCGTGTGCCACGGTGAGTTTGTTCCAGTGACCCTCAGACCACAGGCGATGCATGGGGTTGGTACTATCGAGAATGGTCAGATAACGATCCAGCGCCAAGCCTTGGTAGGTCGGACACCCGATGTCGTCCATCGAGAAATCAGTGAGACTGGAATCATCGACATATACCACGCGATCCTGCTCACGAAACATTGTGCGACACAACGCTCGCCGGTGCCGCAGGCCAGAGAGATATTCAATCACAGACAGGAGCGGCCGTTCCCCGTTGTCCAGTGTGATGAAGTCCACATAGTCGAATACTCGAGGGTCAGTCACTCGACGGAGCTCGGTGTTTACGTAGCCACCACCGATGACAACAGGGAGGTCAGGGTACTGCTCCTTGATCGATTGTGCGATGACGAACGCACCATAGAGATTGCCTGGAAAGGGGATCGATAGGCCGACGAGCGTCGGTCGAGTTCGTTGAAAATGACTCCAGAAGAGATCCCGTACCCACTCATCTATCAGGCTCTGGGGCGCCGCCAGCGCGGTGGCGATTTGATCGAACGATGACGCACTGCGCCCGATCTGCTCGGCATACCGGCTCAAACCGAAGTGCGGAGTGATGGTGGCTTGTACGAGATCGGCGAGGTCTTCAAGAAAGAATGTGGCCCATTGTTTGGCTCGGTCGCTAATTGACACCGAGCGAGGAAATGTCCGCCGACCACGAAACCGTGGTCCTTGGGGTAGCACGCCAGGTTGCATGAAGCGATCGGCGAGGTCTGGACTCCTACCTTGCAAGAAGGTGATGACCGGTCCGATCAGTTCGAGGTACCGATGTTCGGCCTGCATCATTTGGACGGCTTCTTTTGGAAGGATGTTCCTGTTGTTGTGCAGCTCTTTGAACACGGATCGTAAGCCGTCGGTACTGAAAAGCCGGAGCACCATTTCAATGCCCAGGTCTGCCTGTTCCGCCTGAATCCCACGTGACTGAAGAAATCCGGTCAGATAGGTGATGGATGGATAAGGAGTATTCAACTGGGTTAAGGGAGGAATGACTAACAGCACACGTTGAGGTGTCATGAGCCGGACATAGCACAGTGTGAGAGAAAAATGCTATGTCCGAAGAAATATTCCAGTTAAGGAAGAGTCAGGTGATGTCTCAGCTTTGACCGCTCCGGCAGCACCGCTCGACATAGAAGGCCGATCTGGCCCTACTTCTTGATGTCGAGGACGCTGCCGAGCAACGCATTACCAGTCTTGATAGTCTGCAGATTGGCTTCAAAGCCTCGTTGAGCCAGTATCTGGTGTACGGTCTCCTCACCCAGATCAACATTGGAAAGCTCGACGGGGAATTGATTCCCGCCTGTATCTCGTAGCACCGTTGGGCCCGCTGCATGGTCTTTCTGAACCACGGGGAGGACTCCTCCGGTCTGGACTTCCACATACTCTGTTCGGGATTTCTTGAAACCGTCGGTGTTGAGGTTGGCGACATTCTGCGCCACGACTTCGATCTGTTTCCCAAAGGCAGTCAGGCCCGAGAGCGCGGTGTGTATGGCGGATATCATAGACACCTCCCTTGGCGATTCTAATATGCCCCGTCGTGTGACTTATCGGAGGGTACGAGCAGAACTTTATTCGAAGGAGAATGCGGTGATGCAATCGGTATCAATCGACAGAAACGAACACCATAGGCTAGAGATGACAGCTCGTAAGACTTTAGAGGATCTCTGGTTCTACCGATACAAAGGAGGTTCGAAGGCCTCTCATGCATACCCATGACGGATTCCATGAATAGTGCTCCCTCGAATTCTGGGAACGGATCACTGAACGTCCTGACCAGTGATGATGCTCGCTTCTTGTGGGAAGCGGTCCCTGAAGCCATTTTCTTCCTCGATCGTGACAATCGTATTGGGCTACTGAATGGCGAGGCACAGCAATTGGTCGGACGAACACGTACGGTGATCGGGATAGGGTTTCACGACTTAATGGGCTGTCTCACAGTAGGGGAGAGCACTACTTCAGAATGCCCATTCACTCGAATGAGAAGTACTGGAGAGCTCGTTGTGATTCCTTCTCATATATGGGCTCGCGAGGATGGGACTCAATTTGAGCTGTCACTCTCCTTTTGGCCTCGATTACAGCAGGGAGTGTTTGTCGGAGGCGTCGTGATCGTTCGTGACTTGACCGATGCGATGGAAGTTCAACGTGATGTGCAACGAGCGGCACGACTGGCTGAGGATGCGCCCAACCCCATCGTAGAGTTTGATGCGACGGGTGCCATGCTCTATGCCAACACAGGTATGTTGAATTTGATGGGACGGTGTGGGCTGCTCGATGCTGGGGTTGAGGTGATGTTTCCAGGACATCTTCCGGCCATGCTTCAAGAGTGTCTCTCTACTGATGTGTCGTTGCCTCGGGTTGAACATCTTGTGGGGGATCGTGTCATCGCGTGGTCGTTCTTTCCCCTCCGCGATCTTGAGCTGATCCGTGCATATGGGCTCGATATTACCTCGGATGTCGCGTTGCGTCGTGCCAAGGAAGCGGCGGAGGAATCGGCACGGGCGAAGGGGATCTTTCTTGCCACCATGAGTCATGAGTTGCGAACTCCCATGAATGGTGTGCTGGGATGCACGCAGCTCCTTCAAGATACCTCGTTAACCGACCAGCAACGAGAGCTTATCGAGACGATGCATCGCTCCGCAGAAGCGTTACTGACATTGGTCAACGATATTCTTGATTTTTCAAAAATCGAGGCCGGGAAGATGACCTTAGAGGTGGCCAATGTCAATCTGCGAGGACTCATTCGAGATGTCACCACCTTAACGGATGGGCTGGCTGCTCAGAAAGGTCTGACTGTTGCCGTGGAGATTGAATCGGATGTACCGGAGGAGTTTCGTGGTGATCCAATCAGGTTGAGGCAGATCTTGTTCAATCTTGTGGGGAATGCGATCAAGTTCACACAACAGGGAGGCGTCACGATTGCCGTCGCTGTGAAACGCAGGCTGTCTGAAAACACGGACACGGTGGTGTTGCAATGGACTGTTCGTGATACGGGTATCGGGTTGACTGCTGAACAACAGGCGCAATTGTTTAAAGCCTATGCCCAGGCCGAGGCGTCCACCGCAAGAAGATTTGGCGGGACCGGGCTTGGTCTGATGATTTGTCACCAGCTTGTTGAACTGATGGGAGGAACCATCTCGGTCTCAAGCCAGTTTGGCAAAGGTAGCACCTTCAGCTATACCACCAATCTACTCCCGGCGATCATTCGGGAGGCCAGTACCTTATCGGTAGGGACGGATCAATCCGCTTTCAGTGAGCAGGGGATCCCCAAGCGGGTATTGGTCGCGGATGACAACGAAATCAATCAAGTTGTGGCCTGCAAGTTCCTGCAAAAGTTAGGCTGCCAAGTTGAAGTGGCGCGTACGGGACGAGAAGCGGTGGAGGCTATTACGCGAACTGCATATGATATTGTGTTGATGGATTGTGAGATGCCTGAAATGGATGGGTACGAAGCGACACGCGAAATTCGCCGTCGTGAGGAAGGGGCGCTCAATCATCTCCCGATCATGGCGCTTACCGGTCATGCCTCCGATGAAGATGCTCAGAAGTGTCGCCAGGCTGGTATGGACAAGGTGGTGACCAAGCCGCTCACGCTGCCGGCCTTACGGGCGGGTCTTCAGGAATTGTTACGACAGTCCTCCACGTAGCTCCCAATCACAGTGCGCTTCCACGGCAGGTAAAAGGAGGTAGATTCTCGCTCGCCAGTTCGGTAGAGTGGCGTGTATGGTCTCTGATTCTCCATCTGATCGCGTGATCCTCTATAGTGACTTTAACTGTCCGTTCTGTTACGCCCTGCACGAAAGACTGCACGATGTGGGTGTGATCGATCGCTGCGAGTGGCGCGGAGTCCAGCATGCACCGCAGTTGCCGCGTCCCATGAAGCCGTGGAGCGGCTCATTAGGTGCCGAGCTTCGACATGAAGTGACGATGGTGCAGCGGCTGGCTCCAGGATTGCCGATTGCGTTACCACCTGGAAAACCGAATACGCTTCCGGCGATTGAACAAGCGATCATGCTCTTACAAAAGGAACCACGGGTGGGGATGGATTTTGTTCGGCGAACGTACCGAGCTTTCTGGTGCGAGGGGCGAGACATTTCTGATCCGGTGGTATTGAAGGAATTGGCAGGGGAGCATGTCGTGGAGAAGGGGGATGGGCAGAGCCAGGTGCTTGCTCAGAAATGGGAAACCGCCTGGCATGCGACTGGTCAAAACGGAGTGCCACTCCTTGTGTCGTCGGATGGTGACTTGCTCGTCGGTTGTGTGCCGGTCGAGCATGTCAGGCAGTTCTTTCAAGTCTAGAGATTCATTGACCTAGACGACAGCTCTTCCTGTCCTGTTCCCACGGATTTTCCAATGATTCATCCAACTTGATTCCACAGAGCAGGGTATTGCGATCAGCCATGTGTAGGTGAGGATCCAAGACGATCAACGAAAGTTAGCTCAGCAACTGCAGATTTATCGAGCTCACCTTTCCCCTGTAGGATCAACCGTTGAAATTGAGCAAGGGTTGCTTCTGCCACAGGGAGCGAAAGGTCGAGATTCTTAGCCAAGTTGAGGGCGATGGCGGAGTCCTTTGCGGCATGGGCAGCAGAAAAGTAACAGTCGTGCGCACGTTGTTGCATGTCTTCTCCGTCCGTTTCCAAGACTCGTGACGCAGCACCTGTTTGACTAAACACGTCGCGCAGGAGGGTGAGGTCGACCCCAAGCGCCGCTCCGAGCCCAAGTCCTTCCGCCAATGCAGCGGTATTGCTGTTCATCACCATATTCACCAGGGCCTTGACCTTTGCCGCTTCACCGGCTGGACCGATGTAGCGGACTGTTGTTGCGAGCCTGCCAAGGATGGTCTCTGCACGAGCAAAAGCCTCGGGCTTGCCTCCGCACATGAGGTATAGGGTGCCTTTCCTAGCCTGAGTGATACTTCCTGCCATGCAGGCTTCAATGCAGAGTCCCCCTCGCTCAGTGACCAAGCCCTCAATATCTTGATGGGTCCTGGGAGAGAGGGTGGCGCAATTGATAAAGAGCCGACCTCGAGCGTTGCTGAGGAGACTGGTTTGGTCGATTGCAGAGAAGATCGCACGCATCGCCGTATCATCTGACACCACTGTGATGATGACGGATGACCGGTCAGCAACCTCAGCTGGTGTGTGTGCCGGGTAGACACGAAGTTCATTTGCCAAGTCAACGGCGGCTGCGGAATTGAGATCGTAGACAGATGTCAGTCGGAGGCCGTGTTCATGGAGACAACGGGCCATATTGGCACCCATCCGACCGATCCCGACGAAGCCAATACGATCAGTTGGTTCAGTCATGCGAGATGATCCTGCCATGATCGATGGTCGCCATTGCTAGAGCTGACGGGGTTCTGTGGATTGCGGTTGTTGCAGTTTGTTCCATTTGAGTGTGGTTTTTCCATCCGTGGTGGTAAATCCATGATCGTTGAAGGCGATCACGCTCACACGTTGTTGCTTTTTCTGTGCCGGGTGTAGTTGAGGAAGTCCGTCCTTCGATTGAACCGTTCCTTTGAGACTGTCCACGATCAATAAATCCGTCGCTGCCGATGGCTGGATGGCCCATACAAAGGTGGCAGGACCGCCGGCATAGGTACCGGAGCCTTCCCATTGTCCGATGAGGTCAGGGTCAACGGTCTTCAGTTGGAAGACCGGCACACTCGTCGCTTCCCGCCGGAGGTTCCAGAGTTCAGCCGGAATGCGTGCAGGGTTCTGATCGGTCACGAGCCGTTTCCAATTCGCCTGCACACTTCCGGTCGTGGCGAATGCATTCGGTGCGGTGATTCGATAGGTTCCTTTCCATCCGAGACCTTTGAATGTGTTCGCTCGTTCCAGGGACCACAAGCCGGATTCGGCATTCAAGATGCCATCAAATTCCATCATCGATGAGAGCGACCATTCCAAGTTCGGTTTGATGACCAGCAGAAGGTCATGCTGTGTCGTGCCACGTGAGACGCGAGTATGCCAGGTCCCGATCAGGTTCGCTGGATCAACAGACGTGGATTTCTTGGGTCCGTCCTGAATAGCTTCAGGAGCCGGACGTATTTGGGTGAGTGTCACGGGCGCTGCGCGAGAGCCGCTCTCCCGGTGTGAATTCTGTTCTGCGGTGGGGCTGGTGACCGTGGAGGGGATGGTCGCGGTCAAGGTGGCGCCATACCGCTCGGCAACCGCCCGACTCAACCGGGTGACGGCGTCACCGAGGTGTTTCTGCTTCGTTGAGGCGACGATCACGGTGATCAGCTCATCCTCGTGCAGAAACGTCAAACGGGACAGAGAGGCCGAATCGATTCTGACCGCTCCCTCGCCAAGGCCAGGGATCAGCCGACTGTCACGCCGAAGCCGCTCCTTGTTGAACCAGGCCCGCCGGTCCTGACCGGAGCGCTCATGGAGTTGAATGGTGACAGTATTACCATCACTCCGATGGGCCTTGAAAAGGCACGTCTTGGGTTCAGACGGTGTCCCTTCTTCTACTGGCTCCCCAAGCGCCTGTTGAGCCTCTTCGACAGTGACCAGTGCGCAGGGGTCGGTAGTCGAGCCGAACAGACTCCCGACCTTTCCACAGGAGAGTAGAACGAGGGGGAGGAGAAGCCACGTATAGGATCGTATGGAGCGGAGCATTACACTCTGAACTCGGTCATGACTAGTGGGGAATTGTACCGCGAACCGGATCACAAGTGCCAGGGGGGACACTAGGAGTGCGGGACGGCTCCCTGTGCGTCCTACGTAGGGCCCGGTCATGTGGCGCGTAAAACCCGTTGGATCTCAATCGGCCAAGAATGTGAGCGCCGCTCCGTTGATACAGTATCGAAGTCCTGTGGGTTTGGGGCCATCCTTAAAAACATGCCCCTGGTGGCCTTCGCATCGAGCACAGTGAACCTCTGTCCGAGGGATAAAGAGTGCAAAGTCTGTTCGAGTTTCTACGACTCGAGGATCGATCGGCTGCCAAAAACTCGGCCAGCCGGTCCCGCTATCGAACTTATGTGCAGACGAAAATAGTGGGAGGTCGCACCCTGCACAGTAGTACGTGCCTGCCTGGTGATTCTCATGCAGGGGGTTGACGAATGCTCGCTCCGTATCTTCGTGTCGTAAGACCCGATAGGCTGTGGTGGAAAGTTGTCGCTTCCATTCCTCGTCCGTCTTGGTGACCTTTACGATGGGATCAATCTGTAGTTTAGGCGGCATTGACTAGCTCCTTTGTTGGCTGTGATCACTGCTTCAGAGTCGAGTGGGACGTCGTTGTCTTACATCAGACTTATCACGGCCCCGTCGGTATGGAGCAATGCTCAAAAATGGTACGAGGCACAGGCCTGGAATGCAAGTGCCTCACAGGAGGTGTAGAGGCCATGCGATCAACGATTCGGAGTGAGGGCAACCAACCAACTTGGTTGTTACTGATAGGCAGGACTCCTGCGAAGCAACTTCCACATGGTGCTGACGGATGGATGAGGCTCCGTGAGCTCAGGTTCACTGAGGTTGATGTGGATGGTGTAAAGGCGGCTGCTGACGTTCGAGATTTGGGATACGGGATACCAACATTCATATCGCTGTTCCCAGCAGTCGCGATAGGCCAATCGCAAGTAACACCGGCTCAACAGCTTCGTGCGGATTGGCGTGTTCGGGCCAAGGACGATCGGGACGGAGTGTGTCTGATAGCGAGGGCCTTGGGGGTGGAAGGCTTTGACCGAAAAAGTCCCATCCCATCCACTGAGCTGAAGGAGGAAGTCGTAGGCGACTCCTGGCCCTGTATTTTCTAACTCCGGCGTGAAGGTAATCGTGTCTTCAGCTTTCAAGGTTGACAAGTTAGTGATGCGAACGGCAGGGACATGCTGTTGATACCGTTCTGTGGTTGTCCGACTGATTTGACGGAGCCACACGACACCCATCCCGATGATGACAATGAAGACGAGGATCAGAGTGAGGAACATGAGAGAGTCCATGGTGCTGCGGGCCTAGGTCTCGGGGATGAGAGAGGAGAAACCCTACCCGCCGGAGCGGTGCCTGTCAACAGTGGGCAAGGAGGGTGGGAGTGGGGCTTATCTTCTCCGAGGCGAGGTCGCCTTGATGAGATCGGCGACAGGGAAGCCGAGCCGTTGAGCGTTGGCCATGAGCTGTTGATAGATGGCGTCATCGAGTTGTGGTGTACGCGACAGAATCCAAAGATAGCGGCGGTCAGGGGTGCCGACCATGGCTACAGTGTAGTCGGGGTCGAGTTCGAGGATCCAGTAGTTCCCTTCCCGTGATGGGCCAACGAGCCGTGCGAAGAAGTTGTCGAAGGTCACCATCAGTTTGGCATTGCTGGTGCGATCGACAACCGTTGCAACGCCGTCGGCCTGGTCCACAGTCCCACGGTCAGTGAGACATTCGTTGTGCACACCCACCCTGCCATCCGGACGGATCGTATACGCTGCTCGTGAATCAATGCAGTGTCGTTGGAACCACATGGGGAGTCGAGCGATCTCATACCACGTTCCGGCGTATCGAGATAGATCCACTGAGGAGACGGTTTGAAGTGACTGTTTCGGCTCGATCGAGGCACAATTTGTGGTGATGAAGGACCAGGCAATTAGGAAGAGAAGAGACGCAACCTTCACAGCAGTGTCCCCATAGAGAGTTCACGTCATCATGAGAGTTCAGTGGTGTTCTAAATAGACTACCCCGGCGACCGAGTCAATCAAAAGGTTTGTCCGAAGCCCTGCGGAAGAGCTTCTCCCCATGAATGCGCGTACAGGATGGCATCCGAACGGTGGATCAAGACAGCTGTCGTGAAGGTGTAACACGCTGGCTGAAATTAGACCGCGCGACGGACGGGCGTGCGATCTTCTGTGATGGGTTCATCGGCCTGGTCGTTTAATGCCGCCTTGTCCTCAACAACGTGCTGCTCAAACAGTAATCGTGCTCCCGGTTTACAGGTGAGGTAGTCCCACACCCATTTACATATCACTCGGACAGGCTGTCTGATGCCGATGAGGAAGAAGATGTGAACGACACACCAGAGTGACCAAGCCATGCGACCCGATGTATGGAACGGTCCGAGTTGAGCTGCGGCCTGAGCCCACCCGATCGTGACCATCCTGCCACGGCCGTGGTAGGTAAATGGTTGGCGGTGTGCCGGTGGTAAATCCTCATTAATCAACGTAGCAACATACCGCCCCTCGCTGATAGCAACGGGAGCAATGCTGGGGAGTGGTGTACCATTATGGTCAAGACAGTGCGCAGCATCGCCGATCACAAAGATCCATGGGTCCTGCGGGATGGTCAAATCTGGTTGAACCTTGATCCGTCCGCAGTGATCCTGATCCACCCTAAGGGTACGTAAGAGTGGTGAGGCCTTTGTGCCGGCTGCCCAGAGCACATTGGTGGACGGGATCCATTCGTCACCAAGCATAACCCCACCGGTGCGAACGGCAATCACAGATGTGTTGAGTTTGACGGTCACTCCCATTCGGTGAAGTGCAGCAAGAGTCTTCGCGGAGAGCTTCGGGTCAAGCTCGGAGAGAATGCGTGAGCCGGCTTCTACAAGTGTGATGGAAAGATCTTCCATGCGTAGGTGTGGATAGTCTGGCCCCATGGTCTTTCTTCCGAGATCGAGTAGTGCGCCGGCAAGCTCAACCCCTGTGGGGCCACCTCCCACGATGACGAAGTTGAGGCGACTCTGAGTACCGGTGTCGGCCCTCTGCCGTTCTGCTTCTTCAAACGCGAGGAG
The DNA here is from genome assembly GCA_019636945.1 of Nitrospira sp. Taxonomy (GTDB): domain Bacteria; phylum Nitrospirota; class Nitrospiria; order Nitrospirales; family Nitrospiraceae; genus Nitrospira_D. The sequence continues at coordinate 19,798 of JAHBWO010000052.1, forward strand.
GATGCGCTTTCGTAATTCAACCGCATCCCCCATGGTCTTCAGTCCAGGTGCGAACGATTCCCACTCGTTGTGTCCGAAATACGCATGGCGTGATCCCGGCGTGACGATGAGGGTGTCGAATGTGAGGGGTGTGCTGTGACGGAGGTGGACTACGTGCGCGGTGCGATCGATGGACAGGACCTCATCCATGACGATCCGCACGTTGGGTTGTGAACGAAACACTGTTCGTAATGGCCAGGCGATATCCACGGGTGACAACGAAGCTGTGGCCACTTGATACAGCAACGGCTGGAAGACATGGTGATTGGTGCGGTCGATCAGGATGACATCGACATCACGCAAGCACCGTGCGGCTGTCATCCCTCCAAACCCTCCCCCGATGATGACCACGCGCTTGCGAGTCATGGGGTGAGCGAGACGGGCAGGTGTATCCACCGGTTCGTGTCCTCACATGAATCAGGGGAGGTGCGAGGGCATTCTGATGAAAGAAGCAGGGTGAATGGTTCTCCACGGCCTGCGTAGGGGTCTTTTCGTTACTTCATCGGCTGCTGTGGCAATTCCTTGAGTTCGATGGATAGTACGGCTCTTTGTCTTGGCATCATGGGTGATCCTGCTACACTTACTTCGATGGATTGAAGCCTCGCGTTCTATTCTGGGCGAGAAGCAAGGAGTCCTCCTTATGGCTATCCGTACTTGTTCGCGGATGATGAGATTTATATGGTCTGTCGTCGTCGTGCTCATGAGCGGGGGATGTTCGAGTAACTACTATGATGCCAATGATCCGATGGCCAAACGGCAAGTTGCGTCGCAAGAAGTGGCTGGGGAGCTCAATCTCAAGACAAATGAACGACCTGCCCAGTCAAACAATGGGTCGAGGCGCCAGTCGAACGAACCCATCTATGTGGATCTAGCGCCAGCTGAATTAGACGAACAGATGCAGAAGGCCGAGCGAGCCAAAGGAGCAGTGGCAGAACAGATTCGGAGTGAGTTCGTCGCAGACCCCATGATTAAACTCATCGAGCGAGATCAGGAACGGTCAGGGTTATTGAAGCCCCATCTGTCGGCTGGGGCAGATGTTGAGGTCTTGCCGAAGGTGTCATTGAAGGAGGCCTACGGGATCGATCGAAAAACCGGGAAGCCCGTCAAGATGTTGGCGGTTGTGTTTGAAGCTACGATCACGTCACAGACGCCACCGGCTGTCTATACCGTATCGGAGTCCGGTCATGCTCAACGGAACCTCGAAGTCTCCAAGCGCTTTGCAAAGCAGGTCAAACAAGTCATCCTGCAACAGATCGGACCGACCATTCCCGCTCACTAGTGGGCCGTATCGTACCTACTGAAAAAATACTATCCAGTCGGCTCACTATCCAGTTTGTGTGCTTTGCGTCCACCACCGGCAAGAGGATGCTCCGGTACCTGTCCTCCCACCATCAGTGTTGCCATATCCACGGCTCGAGCCACCAGTTGTTGAGCAGCCTCACGCAGTTCACGGCTGTTCTGGACTTCACAGATGTTCCGCTCCATGTCCTCCGCGCTCCATCCCCGTGAATGGGCGATAAAGGGAAACTGTGGAAATTGGCAGCCAACCTCGGCCCAGAACGTCATCAATTGTCCCGCCACACCTTGCACGTTGTCTTGCCCACCCATGATGATAAAGGCCGCCACTTTGTGCTTCAGAAGATGTTTCTTTGCAATCGTCTCTTGATTCTGGATACAGTTCATCCTCTCAACCATCTTGAAGTAGAGACTGCTGGCATTGCCCCACCGAATCGGCGTCGAGAGCAGAATCACGTCGGCCCAATGCACGATGGCCTCGTACACGCGATCCAATTGGTCGGTGGGATCCATCTGTGTAATTGAGCAGGGCCATGTACAGGCCTGCGCGGCTTTGGAGTAGAACCCCTCACAGGCACGAAAGTTCAGGTCGCGCAACCTAATGGATTGGGTTTCTAGTTGGAGCGTGCGTTGCGCATAGTCCAATGCGATATCGAGCAACGCATCCGACGTGCTGTAGCGTGGATGGTCGACCGTCATTGCTGTGGTAGAGATCCCGACAACGCGCACCGGTCCTGCTTGGCGAATGACAGGGCGGGCTAGGGAATGAGGCTGATGTGGTTGCTTTGTGCGTTTTGTGGCAGAGGCCAGGTCGACGTACAGCCGGCCGTTTTCTATCTTGGTTGCATAGGTCGGTACGCGATCCTGCTCATATCCCACCTCACCGTGTCCTGTCTCGCGGTGGAACTTCCAGTAGTGCCAAGGACAGACGACATAGTTACCGTCAAGGGTACCCGTACCGAGTGGTCCACCTACATGATTGCAGATGCCCGAGATTGCCGAAAACCTCTCGTGTTGATAGGTGAGGGCGATGCGTGTCTTCCCACAGTTGACCTCTTGTAACGATTTCTGCTTGAGCTCTTCGACCGATCCGACATCCGTCCATTGCGTATCAGACATTGGAGACTCCCTGGGCCTGTAGTGGTGTATCGTGCATCGTCGCTCAAACAGGTCTGGATGGAGGCTACGACCATCGCAGGGCTGAGTCAAGGCTCTGACGACCCCGGTTATGGAGGCATTCGCCTGGACATTCACGAGCATGTGCGACCAGTCAAACATTCGTGTCATAATGTCGCTTACCGTAGGAGGAGAGCCTCATGGCCAAGCGACAACCCACTGAACCTCGAATCTCCATTGCGGATACTGCGGAGGGGCTGCGCATCGTCATGCCTTGTCGCCGAAGCTGGTTCGTGATCTGCTTTTTGGCGTTCTGGCTCTGTGGCTGGGCGGTAGCGGAAGTGATGGTCGCGAACCAGTTTCTGAAGGGTGATAGCCCGCCGGAGGGAGAATTGTTCATGTTGGCCTGGTTCGGGGTCTGGACTGTCGGTGGAGTGGTCGCGCTTTATGCGTGGCTGTGGCAGCTGATGGGCAAAGAGATGCTCACCGTGCGCGGCCAAACGTTCAAAATACGACGCGATGTCGGAGGATTCGGGTTTGACAAGGAGTACAACCTCATTCAGATGCGTGATCTTCGCATTGGATCAGTTGGATCCAGTCCGCTGGCGTTTTCGTCCAGCTTCCAATTATGGGGAGTTGGGGGCGGGGTGATTTCGTTCGACCACGGTGAGAGAACCTGCCGATTCGGCGCAGGCCTCGACGAGGCTGAAGCGAAGCAAATAGTAACGGCCATCAAACAGCGGTTTAAGATTCAGGGATCACACGACTAAGGCGACATCCGTCATGGATCAGGCTCTCGGGGGGCGAAAAGAATTCGTTTGATCTTCTATCAGTTTTTGAGACTTGACATCAAAACTGTTCCACTACTGATCAGTCTGACTCAGAGATGTTTCATGATCGCGTGCCAGGTCCGTGACGTTGGTCGTCGCGCCACTATGCTTCCACCGAGGTCTTGGCCGAGCAGGTGGTGTAGGTGCTTGTAGTTGCAGCGCTTTCCTGTCCAGTGCTACTCTTCCTCACATTCTTAATGTTCTCCTCTCCCATGTCCTATGGGTTGGCCGTGCCGACTTAAGGGATGACGTGACAGCACGAAATAATTCACAACGGCTCGAGTCCCGCTACAAGGCAGACGAGTTTCTCCGTTCGCTTGTCGAGGGCACGGTTGCCTCTACGGGATCAGAGTTTCTCCGGGAGCTGGTTCGGCACGTATCGGGGGCGCTCGGAATCCGCTATGCGTTCGTGGGCTACTTGTTGCCCGAGTCCCGCATCCGCACCCTCGCCTTTTGGAAGGGCGACGGGTACATGGATCAGGTCGAATACAGTCTCGACGGCACCCCCTGCACGAAGGTCATCGAGGGCGAAACGTGCCACTACGCACAAGATGTCCAACAGCTCTTTCCTCGGGACCAAGACCTTGTGGAGTTGAGCGTATCCAGCTATCTCGCCGTCCCACTCAAAGATTCCAAGCACAAGGTCCTGGGCCATTTGGTCGCGATGGATGTGAAGCCCATGATTCTGACGCCAGACGAGATTGAGGTATTCAAACTGTTCGGCGAACGGGCTGGGGTGGAGCTCTACCGTCAGGTCATCGAGACCTCGCTTCGAGAACGGGAAGAACTGTTGCGGGTGCTGGCCGAGGGAACGGCAGCTCAAGTAGGAGCCGACTTTTTTCCCTCGCTGGTCAAAAACCTGGCGAAAGCTCTCGGTGTCGAGTATGCGTTCGTGTCGGAGTTTTGTCCCGACCGGACGAAGGTGCGTACGTTGGCGTTTTGGGCAAGCGATCAGCTGAAAGACAATTTCGAGTATGCTATCGCGCATACTCCTTGCGAAAAGGTTCTGGCCGGAGAAATCTATCATTGTGCGGACAAGGTGGCCGACCGGTTTCCACTCCACAGGGATGATCTGGAAGGTCTTGGTGTACAGAGTTATTTGGCCATTCCGGTGGCGAGCGCGGGCGGAGAAGTTCTCGGGCATCTGGCCGTCATGGATCGCAGGCCGATGGCGCTGGAACAGCTTGATCTCTCTGTCTTCAAAGTATTCGGTGCGCGGGCCGGTGCTGAGTTGGAACGGTTACGCATGGAGACTGTGCTGAAGGAGAATGAGGAGCGGCTGCGCGACCTCTTTGACGAAGCGCCGATCGCCTATGTGTACGAGGGGTTGGATTCTAAGCTCCTTCGTGTCAATCGAACGGCCATGAACTCACTGGGTATTACAGCTGACCAGGTGGATGGGCTGTATGGCAGAGATTTTGTGCCGAAGACACCAGACGCACAACGCCGCCTCAAGGACGCGTTCGATTCGGTCGGCAAGGGGATCGATACCAGCGGTGTCGTGCTGGAACTTCGCCGGAAGGACAACGGAAATCCCCTCTGGATGAAATGGTGGTCGCGGCCCGATCCCAGCGGCACCTATACCCGGACGATGTTTCTCGACATTACGGAACAGGTGCTGGCTGAACAGGAGAATGCCAGGCTCCAAGCTCAGAATGTGTATTTGCAGGAAGAAATCAAACTCACGCACAATTTT
>JAHBWO010000053.1 GCA_019636945.1 Nitrospira sp.
ATACAGGAACACCGAGGCAATCAGCCCCACACACCACCCGACATCCCCAATGGCAGCATTTTTGGTCTTCCGTTGCACCAGCCACAAGATCACCATCAGGATCGCCACTGCGATATAGGCGATCACGACCAGCGACAGCGGATCCGCTTCATCCATCCCATCTTGCATTCCCATTGTTCCTACCCTTTATGCCAATGTTGATTCATAATCCCACAGGTCGCCCTCTTGTTGCATCCGGTCCCGTAACCACTCACGGAATCCTGGAATGGGAAACGACAAGAGCGCCTGGAGCTTGTCACAATTCAAGGAAAGATCTCGCGGTCGCGGGGCTCCTGTATGACCTGCGGCAGACCCTTCAGTAAGATGCCCCCGCAGCTCCGGATAGGGGGCCAACAGCACCTGCCCAATCTCCCACCGAGAGAGTCGATCCCGACCGCCCAAGTGATAGAGACCCGTGGCCTCTCGATTCACGAGTTCCCAGACCGCCCTTGGAATGACGCCAGCTGGTAAAGGGCATCGAAATTCGTCGCCATAGAGCGTCATGGCTCTGTCGCTTGTGGCCGCCCGACGCATATCCTCGACAAAACTCCTGTCACCATTCACAGAGGCGCCCGCTGTCAGCACAATGCGCAGCACCGTAAGCCCTGGATTCTGCAACACTCGGTGTTCAGCTTCAAGCTTGGTTTGGCCATAGACATTGATCGGGTTGGCGTGATCCGTCTCTCGATACCACCCACCCTGCCCATCAAAGACTTCACCGCTCGACAGGAAGACAAAGGGGATCTCCTTGGAGCAGCCGGCCAGATAGGCCGTGGCTTCGACATTGATACGTCGAGCCTGCTGCGGGTCGCGCTCGCAATCCTTCGTCCGGCTCAAAGCCGCACAGTGTATGACCGCGCTCGGCTTAAGCGATCGCCAGGCCTGCTCGACAGCCCGCTGGTCCGTCAGATCCAGATCAGCCCGACTCAGGCCATGAACCTCCCAATCAGGCGCCCATCGAGAAGCGTTCTTGATAATGTACTGCCCGATTAATCCCGCTGCCCCGGTGATGATGGCAAGTGGCTTCATCTCAGGCCAACCCGTATCCCGGTGTCTTCATGAAGGATGGTCGACAACACTGTTCGGCAAATCCCCAGCGAGCAAAGGGGCCGGGCACGAGTGTCCGGTGGGTTGAGCCACAGAGCATCGAGATACATGAAGCTGATGCGATTTTTCACCGCCAGCTATTGACGCGTCAATTTCCGATATCGAATCCGATGCGGCTGGTCAGCTTCTTTACCCAAACGTCTCTTCCGATCGGCTTCATACTCACTGTAATTCCCCTCGAACCAGACCACCTTACTGTCGCCTTCGAATGCGAGAATGTGGGTGGCGAGACGGTCGAGAAACCACCGGTCGTGACTGCTGATCACCGCGCAGCCGGCGAAACTTTCGAGACCTTCCTCAAGTGCTCGCAGCGTATTCACATCGAGATCGTTCGTGGGCTCATCAAGGATGATCAAATTCGCCCCCTCCTTCAACATACGCGCCAAATGCACGCGATTGCGCTCTCCGCCAGAGAGATCTTTGACTTTTTTCTGTTGATCTGTCCCAGCGAAGTTGAAACGGGCACAGTAGCCGCGAGCGTTGACTTCAGTTTTGCCGAGCTTGACGGTGTCCTGCCCATCCGAAATGATTTCATACACCGTTTTGTTCCCGTCCAGGCTTCGATCCTGATCCACATATCCCAGCTTGACCGTCTCACCGATCTTGATCGTGCCGGCATCCGGCTTCTCTTTGCCGATAATCATCTTGAACATGGTCGTCTTTCCTGCACCATTGGGACCGACCACACCGACGATCCCGCCTTTCGGCAGGCTGAAATTGACCTTCTCATAGAGCACATTGTCCCCGAAAGCTTTACTGATCCCGGTGGCTTCGATGACCACATCACCGAGACGCGGTCCCGGGGGGATATAGATCTCCAGATCTTCCGCCACCTGCTCCTGCTTTTGATTGACGAGTTCTTCGTAGCGGTTCAGACGCGCCTTACCTTTGGATTGCCGCGCCTTCGGCGACATGCGGATCCACTCCAACTCATGTTCCAGCGTTTTCTTCCGCTTCGATTCCGCCTTTTCCTCTTTCTCCAGTCGGTCTTTCTTCTGCTCCAACCAGGAACTGTAATTACCTTGGAAGGGAATCCCATGACCTCGGTCCAGTTCCAAAATCCAGCCGGCGACGTTGTCCAGAAAGTACCGATCGTGCGTCACCGCGATGACTGTCCCCTTATACTGTTGAAGATGCTGTTCGAGCCATTGCACTGATTCCGCATCGAGGTGGTTCGTCGGCTCGTCGAGTAACAGAATGTCCGGCTCTTGGATCATCAAGCGACAGAGTGCGACTCGACGCTTTTCTCCGCCGGACAAGGTCCCCACTTTCTGGTCGGCAGGCGGACAGCGCAAGGCATCCATCGCGATATCGAGCTGATTCTCGAGCTCCCAGCCATTCGCCGCTTCGATCTTCTCTTGCAGCTGCGCCTGCTTGTCGAGCAGCTTTTCCATTTCATCCGGGCCGACCTCGCCGATCTTGTTGCTGACGGCTTCGTATTCATGGATCAGCGCCACTAGCTCCGCCTTACCCTCTTCAACGACTTCTTTGACCGTCTTGTTGGGATCGAGCTGCGGTTCCTGTTCCAGCAGACCGACGCTGTAGCCTTTGGATCTCGTGATCTCGCCTGTGTAATTTGGATCCACACCGGCAATGATCTTCAACAGCGAACTCTTGCCCGAACCGTTCAAGCCCAGCACGCCGATCTTCGCCCCGTAGTAGAAACCGAGGTAGATCTCCCGCAAGACCTGTCTCTTGGGCGGATAGACCTTCCCGACATTGACGAGTGAAAAAATAACCTGCTTATCATTCGTGGCCATGTAGTCCCCTACTTTAGCTAGTAATGTGCTGCCTAATTAAAAAAACGATCCCTTCCAGGAATTGGTGCACCCGCCGCCTACAACGAATGCAGGACTTGGAGCCCGGCGCTCGCCTGAGCAGCCAGGCCGGCCAAGCTGTCTCTGACTTCTGATTCGTTACACACAGGGGTGGGAAACGCCACACGCCCGCCCTGTATCCGGCCAGGAATAGTGAGCCGAAGATGAAACCCCAGCCGATCCAGCGCGGTCACCGTCGCCTGCTGCACCTCCGTATCGCCTAACGTGCGGGCCAGTCGCAACAACGTCTCCGATTGCTCCGTATTGAGTTCGTGGATCAGATTGGCGGATGCAGTTGCAAGCGGGTCCACAGCCGCCGCGACATAGTCAGCCGGTGTCACCCAGCCCATCGACCCAAACCCACCGACAAAGTAAATCTCCGCGATGGCCATGCGGAAGAAACCGAAATCCTGATAGTCCACCCAGTAAGAGGCGTTGGCATGGCGGTCCAGGTAACGGGCGCGAATCTCAGCGTTCTCCTCCTTCGGCGCCTTGGTCACGGAGCCCATCACCGTGACCCTGGCTGCCCCAAGTGGATCAACCCTGCTCTCCGGTGGAGTCACCAGTAAACTGGCACGTGGATCGCCCAGGAGGTTCTGCGTATGCATCGCCATCGTGCTGATCAGAAAGACCGGATGCCCTTCGGCATCCAACCCGTAGGGCATCACCGACCCAAAGGGCCACCCTGGCTGTTTGCGCGAGAGGGTTGAAAGACTCCCTGTCTGCTGCAAGTACACCAGCGTCTTGGCCCGCTCGGCATGGGAGGGTTCAGGAACCTCAGGACCGTCTGACTCCGGCCCACTGCTATGTTGCCGTGACGAGGACATGCAATGATCGCTTTCCGGTACTCGTTGAGTTGAGGGACACATTACTCGGATCTGTTGAACATTTCCACTGAGGGCGCGGTCGGGGCAGCGAAGTGTATGAGATAAAGGCTAGGGTGCTCAGATGCAGTACCGTCGGAGGCGAGAGTCTGGACCCGATCGAGCCGGGCTCGGTCAACAGCTCAGTCTATCCAGCAAGACCCCACTGCCTTGAGCGGTACTCCTCTTTGCGTTATGGTACTCTGCGTTTTCATACGTAGGAGGCCTCCGTCGGATGCCCGGCGTCTTTCTCAGCTACTCACGAGCAGACCTGCCGTTGATCGAACAACTTGCGGCCCGCCTTCGAGCGTCGTTGCCGGAGATTTCGATCTGGCGTGACCAAGAGAAGATCTACGGAGGGCAGCAATGGCCGAAGGTCTTGGGCGAAGCGATTGCCGATCAGGAGGTCTTTCTTCTCGCCTGGTCGAAGAACTCGGCGATCTCGCATTTCGTTGAGCTCGAATGGAATACCGCCATCGCGCTCAAAAAGACCATCATCCCTTGCCTGCTTGACGACACACCCCTCGCTCCATCGCTCAGCGTGTTTCATGGGTATTCAGCGAAGGATGTCGCGGGGCTCGCCACTTGTCTGTCAGCTGCGCCGCCGGCTGACCAGAGCAGACGAACACCCGTCCTGGGCAAGTTGCATGACATCACAGCGCTAGAAGAGACTGCCGTGCTGGCACAGGCCAAGGCCGTCTTCGCCCAACAACAATGGACGGTTCAAGGAAACATCTACCAGTCTGGTGGCGATATCCACATCCACAATGCACCCTCGACAGCGACGACGCCGGAGAAGGCCAAACCGCTTGTCGAGCGATGGCAGGCCTGGGCAGGTCTCGCTGTGGCTGTTCTCACGGCGGTGACGCTCCTCCTGGATCTGCCGGCAAAGTGGGGTGGAGCGCCTCCATCAGCCGTGCCGTTGGAGCAGCCGCTCGCAGGAACGGTGTTGGACGAAGGAACCGGGGAGCCTCTCCCAGATGTCGTCATCTCCCTTCCGGATTTCGACATGAAACGAACGTCGGAAGGGGATGGGTCCTTCCGTTTTCGCGTAACCAGCCAAAGGCAAGCCTCGATTAAATTTACGGCTCAAAAGAGTGGATACAAGAGTTACTCAAACTACGCCACCTTGGGAAACACGGATCTGCGTTTCCCAATGGAGAAGGGGGAATAATGCGTACACGAACCTCCCTGATTGTGTTCGTCCTGATGCTCCCGATGTCGGTCGGATTCGTACATGCCGAGAACTGGTTACAGGGCCAAGTCCTAGAGCAACATGGGGGCACGAAACGGCCGGCAACCGGCGCACAGGTCTGGATCGTGAACGTCGGTAATCCCTATCTAACGCAAGCGGATGGAGGCTATCGTGTGCTGGTACCCGATGCCATTCGAATCGGTCAAACCATCGCGCTATACGTCAAGCGTAAGGGTTGGGCGATTGCCACACCCCTGGCCGGCAAAGTGCAGCTCTCTCCGGAACTCACAAGCGACATTATCCTCGCCCCCGAGGCCTCTCCCATATTTCTCTCCTCGGCACAATTCGATACATTCCTGGAAAATCTGCCGGAGAAGCTCAGGAAACAGGTCACACTCACCGGCAAGGATGGTGCCGTCGACCCAATGCAGGCAGTGAAGGAGTATGCGGCTACCCACGGACTTCCGGAACAAGAGGTCAGAGCCAAGGTCGAAGAGTTGGTCAAGCAGTACGAACAGTCCGATGACCGAGGGAAGCAGTGCCTCGCCGCCATCTATAACAAGCACCTCAAACAGGCCGCCACGTGCCGTCAGCAGAACACGATCAATAAGCTGGACCTGCTCAAACGGAAAAGTGACGAGGTTGAAGCCTTGTCCCGAACGATCCGGAAAACCGAGAGCCCGAATGAACACTCTGTTGCAGGAAGATTCATGACGACGCTCCGAGTACCGGCTGAACCCACGCCCATGCCCTGGGCCGGGTCACGACACGACCGACCGGGATTCTTGCTGGTCAGTGGCCACATGGTTACGATCGCCGATTCCGCTCAATTGGACGAGGCCAAACGCCAACTGATCCAACTCACGGAAGATGTCGTGGAGGATTTCCGTCTCGCGGGACATGCCTATTACGCAAATTATGAATTTGATCAGGCGTTGGCCGCCTATCAGGAAGGCCTGCGATACGTGTCAAAGCAAGCGATGCCGACCCTTTGGGCAACGCTGATGATCGATATCGGAAACACGCAGCGATACATCGCGGTTCGGTCAGAGGAGGAGGGCCTTCATCAACACTTCCGCGCCGCAGCCGTGGCCTTACGAGACGCCTGTACCGTGTACTCGAAAAAGGATTTCCCGGAGTTGTGGGCCAAGATCCAGAACAACTTGGGAAATGTGCTTCAGGAAGACGGTGAGCGCACCAACGGGCCGGAGGGCGCGAATCTCCTGCGCGAGGCCGACGAAGCCTATCGTAAGGCCAAGTCAGTCCCTACAAGTCAGATGCCGTAAGAACCCACGAGATGGCTGGATGTGGCTAAATCCCCAGTTCTTCCGATAGCCGCACTTCAGATTCATCGACGATCTCTTCCAGGCAAGTGAAGCAGGAGAATGGAAAGCGATCGACGGGGATCGCGCAGACTTCTCCGACTGGCGACTCTTCCAGGGCAGGGCCGCCGCACTCCTTATGAATGAGCACGAGCATCAGATTTCTCCTATCACCAGTACACTCACTCGATCAACACGATCACAGTCCTCTACCCTCATCATAAGCGACTTCCCACCTTGCACGATAGCGATACAGGAGAAGACCAACAGAAATTTATGATTGGCGGGGGACGCCACTTTTGATACAGTGCGGCGCCATATTGAGGGTATCGGTCTGTTCAGTTTTTAGGAGGATGATTAGGAGAATGAAACCACTGGCCGAGTGTGGACTGTCCCAACTATTACTGGATACAAAAAGATTTGCGCTTGCCATAGTGTTGATGCTGGCGTCTGGTTGTGCGGTAGCCAAAGGATCCCCTGCTCCTTTGATCGCCGCTCCCGGACAGAATGCCCAACCCATTCTGCTTGCTGATGCATCTGTCCAAACGCCGCCATCTGTCGCTAGCAGCGATGCTGCTCAGGATGAGCCGTTCGATCCCTTCGCCAAACCGGATACGGAAGGGATGGAAGAGTATGATCCTTGGGAGCCGCTTAATACGAAGTTCTTCGAATTCAACCGACAGCTTGATCGATGGATACTGAAACCCGTCGCCAAAGGCTACAACGCCGTCGTGCCGAACATCGTCCAAGTCGGGGTCAGTAACGTGTTCTACAATAGTCGGGTAACACCGCGATTGCTGAACAACCTGTTTCAGGGAAAGTTCAAGGGTGCAGGGATCGAGGCGGGACGGTTTCTCATTAATACCACTGTTGGGATTGGTGGATTTTTCGACGTAGCCCAACGATTCAACCTGACCACACCGGAAGAGGACACGGGACAGACCCTAGGATTTTATGGGGTCAAACCTGGCCCCTACCTGATGGTGCCGCTGCTCGGGCCCTATACAGTTCGAGATCTGATTGGGTATGGCGGGGATATCGTGCTGAATCCGATTTATTGGCTCATCGTCCCCACCATGCATAATATCGAGTCCATTCCAACCGTGGTTGATGTCGAGGAACGAGCAGCCACCTATGCCATTTCGATTGGGGCACGTGCGGTGGAGATCGTCAATGACCGTTCTCTGAATTTAGAGAAGTTTCAGGGTGTTGAAGAGTCTACCCTGGATCTCTACGCCGCGGTCAGGAATGCCTACCTGCAGAAGCGAGCAAAAGCTATCCGTGAATAGTGTGGGGGTGCCGGTGGCTTCCAAATAACTTGCGGTTCTGGATGATCCCAACGAGCGGCTTCTTCTAGTCTGCCTTGTTTCCCTTTCAGGTCGGACAAGGAAAGGGTAAGGGCTGTTGGAACCTACCCTGCTGCAGAGCTCACCAGGTGATTCTACAAACAGACCATACGCAGACACACCAGGTCCCATCCCGACCACCCGCTGATCATCAGCCGAGATGGGTCACCTTAGCGCCGTTGTTACAGCCTATACGGGAAGACGCACAGTGTGCTGCTACTGGCTTTTCTTCCACACAAACAGGCCACCAACAAACAGCACGAGCATCACGATGATGAACATGATGAGAGTATCCATAACTACTCCTTTCGTTCGGACCCGTCACGCAACGAACTCAGTAGAAAACAGCATACCCCCTAAGGAAGGAGACCGATGGACATCTTCCCCCTGAACTAAGCTGCATGAGACATCAACAGGGTTTGACGTCAAACAACAACTCGGCCCACCGCACCTTTGGGAACCAATGTCGGGCCTATATTTATTCAGCTCATAATCCAGTGTCAAGTGTATTGTATGCAATATTGTGCCTCTCTGTAGAGAAACGATGTTGCAAGCGCCCCTGGATAACGTCAAGTTGTAAGTATATGAAAATACGATCTACTTTCATAACTGACTTCATGATGGACACACATTCTCCTCTCCTGGAGTAGACCTTGATCAACCCAGTTGAGACTCCACCAGCTTCTTCTCTGCATTTTCTTGAGTTCAATTGAATATCGGCTATCTCAAGCCCACCCCCTCCATAACTGCAGACAGTGCAGATTCAGCGTCGTATTTCTATCTACCCAACAACGATACTCGAGGCAATATTCATCAAGACTGTGGAGCCCTAAGGATTGAGAACCATAGTCTCTTCACGTCTCGGGAGAAGACCCGCTGCACGTTCTTTCACAGCCTCCCTGCTGTAGGTCCCCCGCGAGTCGGATAAACAAGTTGCCCTAGAAACCAGTACTGGGACTGGAACCCCTCCGTGCTGTGCCATTCCTACCAAGAGGAAGACCAAATGGTTCATCCATGCAATAGCCCGCGTGGAAGTTTTGAGCCTACGTTGCCCGGAAGAATGTGAAGAGGAAGGGGGACACTCTTGTTGGCTTACGACGAAGCCTTTTGCACAGAACTCTGCTGGGATACGGCCTGCGGTGATTCACTGAACGCGGGATAAACTTGGATCATATATGTCCTGTCCGGATCCAATGCGACACGGACCATGCCGGTCTTGTTCAGGTAGTCGATTGCTAAATAGACTTGATTCCAAGTCAGGTCAGGGCAGAGTCCTACGACCTCTTCCATCGAGCAGTCCTTGCCGTACTCCTCTAACGCAAGATGTACCCGCTCTATGATTGCTGCTACCAGCATGGCGCCTCCTCAACAAACAGAGGTGGGTCCACTAGATCCCTTTGCCTATCTCCAGTAACACCCCAACCTGCACGACTCTGCATAGCAATAGTTGCAGACCGCCAATCACACAGTGTCATACTAGAATATATACTTGGCCTTTGGTGGAACTGTGAACTAGGGAAGTCACTAGTAAAACACAAGGATCTTACTAGCCAGCCCGCGATTGATTCGGGATACGCAATATCTCTGCGCAATCTGCGTGGACTCGAACGTCGCTGAGCCGAGAATCCGTACTGGGGATCGGCAATGTCCACCTAAATAGTGTACGCATTGTTCATGACGGTTCGTGGCGAAGCCAGCTGGATCGCGCATTTCGTGAAACGTCGCACGTGAAGCGTATCTCGTTCCGGATGAAGGCGCTTCACACTTCACGAGCGATGAGCGACGCATATTTTCGCATCAGCGGATTGGCGATTGCAGCAGAAGAGTGATGAATAGTGCCGAACTAGGAGGAGACGCTAACAAGGCCTTCGGCGATCGCGTACTTGATTAACTCGGCAGTGGAATGCAGATTGAGTTCGCCCATCATCCTGAATTTGTGAAACTCCACGGTCTTCACTGAGATATTCAGGATGGAGGCAATCGTCTTTGTCCCCTTCCCCTCAGCAACAAGCTGCAAGACTTCGCGTTGGCGCTGAGTCAGCGCGCTGACTAGCGGCTTGGTTGATGGACTATCTACCGACTGAAGCGTGGCAGCCAACACGTCCTTGGTAATGAGTGGGGTCATATAGTGCTGGCCTCGCATGACGGCCTGGATCGCCTGCTTGAGCTCCACGGCTGCCGAGCGTTTTATGAGGTACCCTGCGGCCCCCGCTTTAAAGGCTTCCGTGGCATACGTCGGGGTCGCGTGCATGGTGAGGAAGATCAACTTGCTCTCCGGTACCAGTTTGGTCAACTGACGAGCCGCATCCAATCCGTTCAGGAGCGGCATAGAGATATCAAGCAGCACAATATCAGGCCGAAGCTCTTGAGCAGCCTCGACCAGCGAGCGCCCATCTTCCACCATCCCCACCACCTCACCCTCGGCTTCGACCAGCTTCCGGAGCCCAGCCAGAACAATCGCATGATCATCCGCCATCAAGATACGTGGCCGTTTCATGGGGTTGCCACCTCACAGGGTACCCAGGCACAGACCTTGGTCCCTCCCTCCGGTTGAGACTGAATGTGAAAATACCCGTGCAGTTGTCGTAACCGTTCCTCCATACTGCTCAACCCTAACCCCCGCTGGAGGGCTTGATGATCACGGAGATCAAACCCCTTACCGTTGTCCGCCACGGACAACCCGACGCCTTTTGATGACCCTCGGAGCTGGACCGTCACCACCGTCGCGTGGGCATGCTTGACCACATTTTGTACACTTTCCTGCATAACGCGGAAGAGACAGGTCGCATGATCAAGCGAAATCGCAGCGGGCACTCCCGAGATCTTGAGAGAAATGGGTAGCCCTGCTCGACGAGACACCTGCTGCACATGATCCTCGACCGCAGGACAGAGTCCGGCATGTTCTAGGAGCGAGGGGTGCAGCCGATACGCGAGGGTGTGCACATCATCAGACAACTGCTCCAGCTGCTCTCGGATCGGTGCAAGCGCTTGACCATACTCCCCTAAGGTAGAAGCCGGATGTTGTTCCAGCGAGGCCACTTCCAATACCAAGGCAGCCAAGCGTTGACTCACATCATCATGCAGGTCTCGAGCGATACGTTGACGCTCTCGTTCTTGGGCGTTCAACAGCTTAGAGGTCAGCTCCTCCAATTGCACCTGTTGCTGGTGCAGATCCAGCTGGTTACGATGCAACGTCTCGTCCGCACTCTTGCGTTCCGTCACATCACGATTGGATTCCAATGCGTAGTCCGTTCCGCCGTACGTGACTTGCACCAGCCGACTCTCCACAATCACCTGACGCCCATCCTTGGTGACATGGGACAGCTCACCGGACCACCGACCGTCTCGGACCAGGCAGGCTTCCCTGTCTGCAACCGTCGGCAACGGATTCGTGCTCAGCAGTTCATGGCTCTTGCACCCGATCACCTCATGCGATCGCCAACCGTAGAGCTCTTCAGCCCCACGATTCCAATACACGATCCCGCCACCGATCTTCCACGCCAAGATCGCATCGCTGGAGTGGTTCAACATGTCCGCCTGCTGTTTGAGCAGCTCTTCCGTCTGCTGACGCTCGGTAATGTCGACGGCCACCCCACCGAACAAGGCCGGCTCGCCCTGGTGATCGACAATGGGGAACTTACTGACAAGGGCGTGGCGAATCTCTCCCTGTTGAATGAATGATTCGACGGTGTGCAGCGGAACTCCGGTTTCCTGTACTGTCCGATCGTTGCGCTCATACGGTTCGGCCACATAGGCCGGCCACAACTCCTGAGCAGTCTTTTCCTTCCAGTCTCTGCCCTCCAGTAGGGATTCTTGGAAGAGGCGATTCACATACAAATAACGACCCTGAGCATCTTTGATCCACGCAAAGCCGTGCAAGTTATCCATAAAAGAAGCGAACCGGCGCTCGCTGATTTTCAGCGCCTCCTCGGCTTGTTTGCGTTTCGTAATGTCGATCATCGCGCCCAGCGTCCTTGCCGGTCGGCGTTCCGATCCGTCTACGCCGAACAAGGTCCAAGCTCGAAAACTGATCCACCGCACCTGGCCGTTCGGTAGCACCAGACGGTGTTCGATCGAATGAAGATCGTCACCCACAGTACTAGAGGACCGTACGATCGCCCCAACCACCATGGCACGGTCTTCTGGATGGACCAGCTGAATGAACCCCTCAAGCGAAGCAGGGGCATCAGCTTTGACGCCGTAGATTTCTCGCATCAGTGGAGACCAATAGACATTCCCCGTGCGATGGTCCTGATCCAGGATCCCAAAGTTGGCGAGTCGAACGACCTGATCGGACCGTTCCTCGCGTTCATGCAGCACCTTTTTGGCTTCGACCCGAGCCGTCACATCTTCCGTGGCAATGATGATTCCGCCCACCTGATCACCGCGATACCACGGGCGAACATCCCACGTGATCCATTGGCTAGAGCCATCGCTTCGACAGAACTGGTCTTCATCGGCACTGAGCACCTCCCCTGTCAGGCCTCGCTGATGGACGTCTCTCCAGCGCAGGGGACCGTGCGGGAAGACATCGTAGTGCGATCGACCGAGGATCTCATCAGTCAAGCGGTAGTCTTCAATCCATCGTCGGCTGGCCGCCAGATACCGCATATCCCGATCAAACATCGCAATGGCGGCCGGCGCATGCTCGACGAACAAACGAAATTGCTCTTCACTCTCTCGCATCGCCGCATTGGTTCGCTTGAGATCCGCCGTTCGTTCCCGAACACGTTGCTCCAACTCCTCAGAAGTCCGATGCAAGGCCTCCTCAGCCTTCTTCCGATCGGTAATGTCATTGCCGATCGTCAACAGGCAGAGCTTCCCTCTGAGCGTCATTAAGTTTGCAGAGATCAGAAACTGTCGCAGTGCGCCGTGCCTGGTCCGCATCGACACTTCGAGATTGGTGACGGCCCCTTGCGATCGAAGACGATCGACGAGTCTGGCCCGATCTTGCGCATCCGGCCAAATCCCCAACGTCAACGTCGTCCGCCCGATGACTTCCTCACGACGAAACCCGAATGTGTTGAGGCAGGCGTCGTTGATTTCCAAGCAAATCCCGGTATCAAGTTCGGTAATACCGATCGGATGGGGACTGAGGCGGAAGGCTTCGGCACAAAAATCGTCTCGTGCTGGGTCGACCGCATTTCCTTGTCGATCGCCTGGTTGGTGGACCGCTGCACGCGGGCGCGCTCTGACCCAACGCTTCTTCTTCGTCGCTTTTGGTGTCATAGCCTGAAATGAATTCTAGTCCACTTACGTACCTCCCGCAAGATCCAATTCCTGGGGTGATCACCGGTTTCAAGTTTGAAGTTTCAGGTTGTCCGGAAACTTGGAGCCTGAGACTTGGACCTTGAAACTATCCCAAGCGATTTCGCCACGAATCGCCATGAATAATGCGGGCAGGAGGCTGCTACATCGATGATGTCGATACGGGATCGGTAGGTTCCTGTGGTATTCAACCACCGGGTTCTCTGGTGGATTCAGATCAACGTCGCTCTTGCTTTATCACCAGTCTCCGGAACAGCTCGAGATGGTCTGGGCCGCTGAGCCGATGATCACCAGGAATCAGACGCAGGTCGAGTGGAAAACCGGGATGTCGTCGTACGAGTTCGTTGGCGAACCGCCGACTCCCGTCCGGAGCAATGACTTGATCGTCCTGACCATGGAGAATCGTGGTCTTCACATGACGGACGACCTCGAACGTCTTCGTCCAATACTGTTCGCTTTCTTCGACCCATTTCCAGGACAACGGCCACTCTCGATGCAACGGGTCCTCGTCCCACGGCATCCATCCCGCAGTGTGCCAGTCATGGAGCCGTTCCCTCGAGATGGTTTTGGCGCGCTCGCCCATCATGTTAAACGCCGGTGCGATCAAGATGAGCTCGTCGACAATCTCGAATTCCTGCGCGACGAGCCAGCCGATCCAGCTGCCGAGCGAATTTCCGACAATCGTGACCGGCGGACCAGTCTTGATGGAATCCAAGACAACGCGCGCATCAGCGATCCAATCGGAGAACGTATAGTCGGTAAACTGCCCTTCGGAATCGCCAAAGCCACGCACATCGTAGCAACAGAACCCCCATCCCTTCTCCTGGCACCATTGCGCCAATGATTTGCTTTTGTTGCCCCAACGTTTGGAGAGAAACCCGGTGATAAAGAGCATCTGCCGAACGGCTCCATCGATTCGATCGCCTTTGATCCGTTTGCCGTCCGCGCCAATGAGTTCGAACGACGTCATAGTCTTATCCCAACCGCTTCGTGATAAAGGACCCCAGTTGCCGCAACACTTCTCCTGGAATTTCGTGCCCACCGCGGAAGCTGTGCCACTCTACGGCAAGACCAGCTCGATGCAGGGCATCTCGTAGACGTTCGGCTCCAACAGTGGGGAGAATGTCGTCTTGCACGCCGTGGCTTTGAAAAACCGGTAGGCCTCGGCGATTCGGCATCAGCGGACTCCAGACGTCCTTGGCCAGCAGATTGCCTGACAGCTGTACCAACCCCGCGAATGGATAGTCCGTGTGGAGCACAGCATCACAGGTGAGCATCGCCCCTTGTGAAAATCCACCGATGACCGTGTTCTTGTAGTCGACGGAAAACTGTCGGGGAAGCTCCTTAAGAAATGTGAGTAGCCGTTCACGCGCCAGGGCCAGTCCCTGTGGAACCTCCACGGACAGATCACGAATACGACCCGCCTCTCGATCAGCTTGGATACGCGCAAAGTCGATGATCCACCAAGCCCGCGAGTCGCCGAACCCCATAGTGAGCGAGAGAGGAGCTTCCGGAAAGAGCCAGCGGGTCCCACTGGGGGCTTGAATGACATCGGCGAGTGGAACCAGATCGTCTCCCGGTGCCCCAAATCCATGAAGCAAGATGACGACAGGACCATCACCTCCACCCATTCCATCTGAACCACCCGTGAGTCTGACCTTTAATCCACCGAACGAGAGTACTCGCATACCATCCCACTAACTGAGATACAGATATTGCAGTAACGCCACCAGCCCATACAGCGACGATTCGACGACCGGCTGTTGATAGAGCGGTACAAAAGCACCCTGCTCATTGTCTTCCACTTCACTGATCACATGCTGAATCTGCTTCACACGAATATCGTGATCCTTCCCGACCCCGAGAGTCTGAACAATTTGCCGATTGAGCCCGGCCAGCATGGCCGCTTTCGCCTGACTTGCCGATTGATACAAGAGAAAAGCTCCCAACAGCGCAATCAGAACATTGACCGACCAAGACAGCAACAGCAAGAGCGGATAATTCCAGATGTCGAAATATTCATTGCGCGCGGCGATCATGATCAAGAGCGTGATAAACGGATAACGGATCAGCCGGTTGACCACTTCCGTCCGTTGCGCGATGAGGTCGATCACGGCAAGATACTTCAACTTCTCGAACTCGGTCTTCTGCGCTTCTCCCAATCCGTAGTTACGGAGATACTCTTCCTGTACGTGCAGGGACCATCCTCCCGTTGAGCTCACCACCCACCCGATCCATCGCCGACACAACATCACGGCATCGAAGACCGCCAGGTTCAACAGTACCACGATGGCGACGCTGGCAAGCGTCATGAATGAATCGACTCGGCAACTCAGATGCCCGCGGCAGGGATGAATATATTCTTCGTCCAACACGAAATGCCCGATGGCCCACATCGCCCCCATGTACAGGATGAACAAGAGAAGCGTCCGGGCCATTCCCTGGCTCAGCTGACTCGCTTCTCGATAGCGCTCCCATGCCTGGTCGACTTTTATCGAGCCAACTGTGGCGAGGGGGTGATAGACCCGCCGGAGATTCGTCCAAAAGGTTTTGGGTGAAAGCCGCTGACGCCTCGACGTGTCCTCGAACCGAAACTTCTCGTCGATCTGTTCGCTATTCTTCTTAAGGTCCCGAGCACCCTTGATAAACAAGAGCACGGACAACACGACAACCAGGAATCGCAATAACTCACTCGGCCAGATACTGACACCGGCCGTCCACGAAAACGGCTCTCCTTCGTCGTGCCCGGCCAGCAGCGCGTCGGCGCCTCCGGCCACGATAAAGACTGCAAACAGCGCGACGAGCACGACCGCCGTGATACTCAGCAGACGCGGATGGCGCACAATGGCAGACCAGAGGCGTTGGTTACTCCAGGCCACCACGACGAAGAGCGCAAACCCCACCACGGCTCCCGCCGCCACAGCGGTATTGTCGAATCCGACGCCTTGTCGTAGCTGACCATATTCTTCCGCATAATCCAGATCGGATCGCAACGGATGAATCGTACGGACCCCTTCTTTAGTGACGAGGCTCAAGTCGACCGCACCGCTCCGCCCCACCTCAAACAATCTGGGATGCAGTCCGGCATCGTACACACGATCCTCCGGCGTCAGTGCGGCATGGTAGGTCGTCCCGCAGGGGCCGCTCATCCCATCAGACGGTTCACGGCGACAGCCGACATGACCGACTGCTTTCAATGTCGCGAAATAGGTCGACGTTTGATAACTGCTCCGGAAGGGCGGGACATCGCGCTGCAACCCGCCGTCCAACTGCAACCCAAACGGCGAAGTGATGACCATGTTGCGGGTCCATTTGTACTCGCTCGAATGGAGATGTCGGGCATCGAGACCAACGGTAAAGAAAATAGCATGCGGAAACGCAGGGCGAAGGGCTTTGATGATCAGGAGCGAATCATACGGATCGGTGCCGAAGATCCCGATGGCTCGAGCTCCTTCACCCTCATCCTGGATTCGATTGACCAACGCCCGCACATAGTCGACCTGACTGGTTCCCTCCGGACGCTCACGCTGGCTGTCTTTCGCGTTATCGGTCCTTACGACTTTGGTTTTGTCTTCCCCCGGCACCTCGCCATCCAGCCCGCTCAGGTAGCTGTACCGCTGAACGTTCAGGCGCAACGATTCATAGTCGGCTTGCCGCCGAATCTGAAGATCGACGGCATGCGGAATATCGGAGCACCACTCCTTGATCGTCACCGGAACCTCGATCGCCTCCAAGTCCTGCTCGGGAAAGGTTGCGATTTTCTTGCACGCAGCGGCTCGAAACTCGATCGGGAGCGTCCGTCCGTAGAACGAATCCCATTCCCCGATCAGGATCACCGCATCCCACCCGAGGCGAACCTGCCGGCGCTCCAATTCCTCCACCAATGATTCGAACAACCGGTCATCAGAACCGATCTCGTATGCCAACCGAATATTTGCGCCCGTCAGCCGCCGGGCGAACTCTTGCTCGCAAGACGTGTAGGAGTCGCAGGCGACCCCTTTTCCGCCGGTCGATTTCAGTCCGTAGGCGAGGAGCCCTTTCATCGCACTAGTCCACGGGGAATACAGATCGATCCATCCGTCCGCATTCGGCCAAACGCCGATTCCCCCATGCGGCTCGCCGTAGGATTCTCCCGCCTCGTCCAAGAGCGCCCGAAATGCTGAGGAGCTACGAGGGCCGAGAATTTTAAATGTGACCGCCCGCTGGAGCTGTGAATTCAAGCGAACGAGCTTGCGCCGATCGTCGGTGAGGAGACACTCGCTCCTTTTCTCGGCTTCTCGACAGACAAGCGCCTGAGAGAAGGATGTCAGACCGGCAAAAAACCCGCGGCTGAGCGCTTCATCCGGAAACCAGACGACCAGCACACTATGGGAGCGTGGCGATTCCTCGTCACACAGTCTGGTTCGTCTGAGCCGGTACCACTCATAGGGCAGTGCAGGCAGAGGGCTCAGGGTATCCCATTCCACAAACGAGAGCTGCCCCTCCTGTTCCGGCACATAACAGGACACTCCAAGGGCTGTTCCGACCGCATACCGATCTCGGATCCGCGACTCAGTGCTTTCCACATACGGACCTCCACTGGTCGTCACCAGGAGGACCGTGACACGCTGGCCCTCCTTGACCCGCTCAGCGATGGCCTGCCGAAGGGATCGAAGGCGTTGCGTAAGCGGCGGGACCGGAGTCGTGACGGGTCGGTTCGACTTGATTTCCCGCAGGCCCCGTTGTACGGCTGCGACAGGATCCTCCCACAAACGTGCGCGTACCACTTGCTCTTCAATCGTGGCCTTCATGTCCAGTCCCGTGCCGACCGGACGTGAACTGCGCAGTGGTTCCTTGACCAGCATGGCTCCCGCTAGCGCCAGCACGAGGGTCAGGGCGCCTGCCACGGCGATTTTGGAGTCGCTCTGTTTCTTGGCCATTCGCTTCTTAGGAGGTGCGGAACATCACTCTGACACTCGCGCAGCACCCGAGCGTGACACTCTACAACAGACAGTTAACAGAGTGAAACAGCAGCTCTTCACGAGTAAAGAGCCCCACGCTTCCTGGCGGGGCATCCAAATGCGAGTTTTTGTGATGCTTGAGCCGAGACAGGGCTTTCCACTCGACCATTGGCATGGATCGACAGCAGATGTATGGCTTCACCCCGACGTCTGCGGCTGACGACTCCAACAAATAACTAGGCCGCATGAGTCATGACCGTTCGGAACGAAACCGAGAGGACGTCACGTGCGACAGACACGTGGGGCCTCGCGTGGCCGATGCGTACTTGAAATGTTAACGTGAAGTCGCGACGGGTTCAGCCGTCGAGCCGGTCATGAGAAAGCCGTGGACAGGTTCACCTCAGGAGCGTCTCGGTGGTGACAGTGGAAGGGCTCATGGGGCATGTGAACTGGACCCAAAAAGCTAGCGAGTCACTGCTTGCTGAATACACAGGCGTCGATCATCGGTCCGTAGACTTAGGATCTCACCAGCTCTCTCACCTCAATGGAGCAACGACTCCTTCTTCAGCATCGCACGCCTATATCCGCACATGCCGCTCAGTGTGATTTCACACACACGAGCCCGTCTCGCTAAAAAACGCTATCCAGTTCTACCTTTCGATTCCCAGGTCCTGCATCGCTCTGCATGATCTTTCTCCTTTCTGTTTTCGCACACCTCGCTCACCGCTGGATCAGTCAAAACCGTAGGGACTGCAGGGAGGACCTTGATGAGGTATCTATTTTGCTCCCCCGAGTCGGTCAGGAACAGGAAACAAATTGGAGGCAACCTCCAATCTCTCAGTTCTCTCAGCCTCGGAGACGCACCCTGATGAGTAATTCGTCCTTATCTCAACCAGGTCCGGACAGCATCGCGATTCGCAACCTCCCCATACAGCAACGGATTGACTGGCTGATGGAACATGCCCGTCGGTATGCTCAGATATACCAAAGCCCGGAATCCTTTCTCGCTCGTGAACGTTATAGTGCGAAACACGACACTGCGATCATTGCGCTCAAATGCATGGATGGGCGCCTCAATCTTTCCGTGGCCACCAACACCCCGTCCGGGATCATCCAGCCGATCCGTAACATCGGCGGACGCTTTGACATGGGGTGGCCGCATTTCGGTGAGGTGATGACGGAACAGATCCAGCACATGGTTCGACACGGCCGACGTACGCTGGTGCTGATCAATTACCACTACTCAAAGGGCGACCAACATCGTGGCTGCGCCGGCTGGGGATATAACACCGATGCCGCCCGGGACCACGCGCTGCGGACCAAACGGCAGGTGGAGGAGGTCTTCGGCTCGGCACACAGCACGGTGTACCCTCTGGTCTGCGGGTTCGAAACCGACGAGGATGCGCTCGTTCTTCACGGAAGTAATCATCGCGATGTCTTGAACCTCTCGACCGTTTCCGCGCAAGACCTTGCCTCCTTACCTGCCTCACTGTCGAGACTGTATCCTGACATGCCCGAAGAGATGCAGGAGGATCTCTTGCCTCTCGTACAGGGCAACCTCGCCCATATCGAGGAAGTCCGGAAAAGCGACCGTACCCTGGAGATCGTCCATCACGAATGGATGATCGGCATCGGGCGCGGGTTCCACTGGCTCCACATGCCGAACCTGGCGTTGATTATCGGCCCCTACAGCCCCGAACTTGCTGACCCTCTCAGTAAGGCCGGTGGCATCATCGCCGCTAACATGCGAGACGACCGCATCCCCGATGACGGTTTTCTTCTATTGTCTGTCGCGCCCTACCAAGAAGTCGGTGTCGATCGTGCACGTGCCACGCTCAAAAGCCGGTTCATGGCCGATTTCGCCGCTCATATCATCCGTTCAGACCATGCGAAAATCGCGGACAAAATCAATATCCGTAAAGCCGTCCTGTCCTGGCATACACGGGCGCTGGAGTTGATTGTGTGAGCACATGGTTCCCTAAGTAGGGAGCGTGACCAATTACGCGGACACTTGGTAGAAGCGAACTGCGCTTACGACAGATAACAAGTCACCAGCATTGGAGTGATCAATGATTCGCAAAACTTCCTGGTCTTTGACACGCCGGACATTTATGAAATCCTCCCTCGCCGGTGCCATGCTCGCAGGCTACAAGTTGCTATGGTCTTCTGTCGCGCAGGCAGGCGGCCTCCCCACCACAGGCCCACGCTCAGACCTCAAAGTCATTCACAATTTCGAGACGGACCCGTTTGGGGTGGCGGGATTGGGAGAGGGTGGCAGGAGAAAATCACGTCTCGGGTTCGAACTCTGCCCTGGCCGTAGTAATACCAGCAACGAAGGCTGACATCGAAAAGTCTACCCCGAGCTCCTTATCGACGCTTGCTCAGCCGCTTCTCTCAAGAGATCCCTTTGAGCGTCCTGTATTGCCACTGAATGCCGTCTCACACATCGGAGTCCGTGCTTGCTTGAGGAATTCAATGAGGATTTTCCGCATCCTCGGAGGACTTTGCGCCAGCCCTCCCCCCGGTTGTTTCTCAAGCTGATTCAGGATGAGCAACTGACGGCCAGATGCTTGCCCCAGTTCGGCGGCGGCAACGCGTAAGACTCCATGCCCGGCTGCTCGGCGAAGGGGGTCTGGAGTGCTGTAAAAAGACGGTCGATTTCTGAGAAGTCCTTGTTCTGAGCTTTTTCAATGGCAATCTGCGCGAGATAATTCCTCAGGACGTACTTGGGATTCACACGATTCATTCGATCACGCCGTTCGTCGTCGCGACCGTCTTCACCCCGCAACCGATCACGATAACGCAGGGCCCAGTCGTCAAACCGCTCGCGATTGAGAAAGTGCTCCCGTAACTTCTCATTCACCGCGCCATTCTGCGAAGAAAACGCGCCCAACTCTCGAAACACGATCGTGTAGTCCGCATGGCTGCCTTGAAGTAGCCCGAGGAAGTCTCGAATGAGTTCATCGTCCGCTGCTTGCACATCCAGCAACCCGAATTTGGCCCTCATGCGCTTCTGGTATTCCTGATCAAACAGAGATTGGTAGGTCCCAAGGCCCGCTTTGAGCGCTTCCTTCTCGACCAACGGCAACAGCGCCTGAGCCAAGCAACTCAGATTCCAGAGTCCGATGTAGGGCTGTTGATTGAAGGCGTAGCGGCCGTTGTGATCGGAGTGGTTGCAGATAAATCCTGCATCGTAGTCATCCATAAACCCATAGGGACCATAATCCATCGTCAGACCGAGAATCGACATATTGTCGGTGTTCATCACTCCATGGGCCCAACCGACCGCTTGCCATTGCGCGATCAGCCGCGCAGTGCGCTCAACGACTTCGTTGAAGAACCGCGAGTACTTTTCGTCGACATCACTGAGATGGGGAAAGTGTTGGTCGACCACATAGTCGGCTAACGTTTTCAGGTGCTCGTGCTGCTTTCGGTAGTAGAACACTTCGAACATTCCGAAACGCACGTGAGACGGCGCCATACGGACCAGCATCGCCCCGGTTTCCACCTGCTCACGGTACACCTTGTCGTCGCTCCCGACGAGACAGAGCGCCTGCGTGGTGGGAATTCCGAGTCCTTGCATCGCCGCGCAACAGAGATACTCACGGATCGTCGAACGCAGCACCGCCCGTCCGTCTCCATCCCGGGAGAACGGCGTCATCCCCGCTCCCTTGAGATGGAGATCCCACCGCTGGCCCTGTTCGTTTTTCGCCTCTCCGAGAAGGATTGCGCGTCCATCGCCGAGTTGCGGGACATACACCCCGAATTGATGACCGGAATACAGCATCGCGAGCGGCTCCATGCCTGATGCGAGCGCATGCCCACCGAAAACCTCCGCAAACTCCGGCCTGGTGAATTGCGCAGGATCAAGATCGATCAACTCAGCGGCAAACCGATTGGCATGGATCAAACAGGGAGGCGCGCTGAACGGAGTGGGATTCAATCGGGCGTAAAAGGCCTGGGGAAGGCGGGCATAGGTATTGTCGAAGGAAAGTGTTTCGAGCGTTCGCCGAGACATACCTCTCTGTATCATGAGCATAAAGTTGTTTTCTATTGTTCAGTAGGTGCAAGTTAGTTTTTCGAGGTGGTGGATACGACGGTCTCCGGCTTCTGATCCCGGTGTGTCCCGTCGACAGCGAAGTGAATCATTCGCCTCCCATCAACCATATCCAGAATGATCGCGTGCCCATCTTGCCTCGCTCCTCTTTGCGGCAACAAGGTCCATCCGATCGGCACTTCGAGTGTCACACCGGAGATTCGTCGTGGTGCATTGATGGATACGATCATTCGATCGGCTTTGCCGGCCACGTCTACGTGCAACAAGTTGCGAGCTGACCACCAGTCCCCAAATTCCCGCATGGATCCGAACCAGGCCCAGTCTTTGACCGCCTCGTAAAATTGCTTCTCGAACTCCAATTTATGACCGAGTATGTTCGGGTGAATCAGCACCACGACCGTGCCACCATATCGGGCAATCTGCTTCGCCAACACCAGAGCTTGCGGGATACGTTCTCCCATCGGTGGCAATTCCTCGTCTTCAATGGTGACGGGAAATTCGAAGATGTCGACTTCTGACTCCGACAACCGGTCATAGGTCATCTGGTACGGCAAGTGCGTCAATGAATTGTTCGCCGTCGCCGCGGAACTATAGCGAAATCCGGTTGCCACCAAGGCTTGCGGCAGGCCGAACGGATTCGACAGCTCACCGGGCCGAAACGAAACCATCGCAGGGCCGCCGCCTAACCGATCGATGAGAAACTTGCTCACGCGCAGTTCACCAAGAATCGATGCGCCGAATGCCTTCGAGCGGGTTTTCACAAATGGACGGTAACTGGGGTACTGTTCCTGCCCCGTCCCCATGGGAAACGTGTTGAATGAGGCGGAGTGTGCAACGGTGTGGCTGGCCAACTCCATACCGAGTTCGGCCAATCTGGCAAGATGTCGTACCCCTTCCTCATCGAAAAAAATGTCGTCGTTATAATCCCGAATGTATTTCGCCTGAATAAAGTAAGTTCCGGTCAGTCCCTTGCTTCGTTCAAATTCTGCATAGGCAACTGCATTCGCCATGGACGCCGTAAAATCGACATCATGTGTGAACATGACGGAGAGCGACTTCCCGAACGGCACCGTACCGATCGTCACCGCGTTGGGCTCACCGGCTTGGTACATTCCTTTCAGCAGACGGAGCCAGACATCTAGCGTGGGATCGAATCGATTATCAAAACTGGTCGTGAACCCATCGGTACGGTTGTTATAGCCTTTCAACAATAGTGCGCCGAGATCGATTCCGATGGCATAGGCATGCCCCCTATCATAGTCCTTCGCCGTCACAGCCACCGACCCGTCAGGATAACTGCCGAGCGCTCCCCTGGCCTGCCTATAGCTGTAGGTTCCGAGTGAGTTTTCCTGCTTGCCGTTTAGTTTGGTCGCCCATTCAGCTGGGTCGGTCATCCGTTCCATAAGAGGATGCGCACGATTCCAGCGGATCTCTTGATTGTGCAATGCCTCCGCCACGTCCGAATAGCCAAAGACTTCTTCGAGTCCCCCACCCAATACCTGGGTGGCAATCAAGGTGCCGCCATGACGAGGAACGGCGGCCAACGCGCGAATCGCCTCACGCGAAAATGATGTTCCCGTAATCGTTGGATAGACCAGAATGACCCGATGTTTGAGGGCCTCCCGATAATCCCGTGTCACGACAAACGGCACACCGATGGATTTCAGCCCATGCGCCAATCCCAACCAGTTTGATCGCTTCTCTGTCAGTAACAGGGCTAATCGACTTGGACCCCCGATAGCATAGGCCTGAGGAGATGAGAGACTGGAGGGCGCGACAACCGTCTTCTCCGTCGGTCCCGCGAGACCTTGGAAGACAAACACGTCTTTTGAATCCAGTGTCGGTGGCTCAACCTCAGTGAACTGGACGTGAAACCATCCCACGAGACCCAAGAGGGAGCAGGTAATCGCTCCAAACACCATTGGACCATGGAATTGTGTTGTCATCGATGCGATCAAGAAGGCATTCAGATGAGTGCTCAACCCGGATGCATCCCTGGTTGCATGGCCCCTGCGGCCATACAAATCACGCAGGGATCTCCTCTTTATTTCGGTGCCGATTGGCTAATCTTGAGTCGAATTTCGTGACGAATGGACAAACCCGACCGCACAACGTCGGTGATTCGGCAATGCGGCGAGGGAATGTCAGATATGGGAAAAGCCGCGCCGATCGAACCGCTCACTCATGCCGAAATGGCCCTGCCGCTTCCAAAAGCTCCACCAGACCTTGAATCGTTTTGGGCGCGTTACCCTCACTTCGATTGTTCACCAATACATAGGCCGGTGTGCCGTGGTTGATCGATTGCTGAATGAGCGATACGGTGTCTCTACGCATCTCCGGAAGTTCCGTGACAATTTTGGAATAGGGCGCCGCCCGTTTCTTGGCGTCCGCATAACTCATTTTGAGCGGCGTGAGCAGGCGGAGCACGGTGAATGGC
>JAHBWO010000054.1 GCA_019636945.1 Nitrospira sp.
CGGTCCGTAATCCGGCGGCGCAGGATACCGTCTCATGACGCCCGCGCGCGGGATTTGTCCGGAGATTCCCCTTCCCAGGTTGTCATGATCCCCCGTGACCAGAACCCCTCCGAACTTCGGCCCCGCCATGAACTGTGTCAGGAGTGCGACCTCAGCCGCAGTGAGATTTGGGGTCGACTCAATACCGAAGAACCAGATCTCATCATACTTGTTCATAATGTCGAGTGCGGGATCGGTCAACTGTCTGGCGCCGGCAATTGTCGCCGAAGGGTCGCCTCCGGTTCGGTGAGCAAAGTCGATGGCGAAGTCGACATAAGAGTACGCACGAGTCTTTAATAGATTGTAGACGTACTGAAGGCCAAGGAATGATCCGCCGTTGAAGTGTACGCTGCCGTCCGCGTACATGAGAATCCTGACCTTAGCGGGACGACGCCACCAGGGGAAATGAAGATCCCAATCGATCGCTCCCCAGCGTCGACGAATCGACTGTTGCAGAATTTGTTCATCCGAGAATGAATGTGCCATAAGACCTCCTTGTGTAGTCAAAAGCTCGTCATGAGCCCTGGTTAAAGATGAGACTCGTTCGAGTCACCACGCTGATTGAGCGCTGCATCATTGAACGAGAATGCGATTCACTAGCTAGCAAGACCTGCTCCACAATTGATGGGAAGAAAAACCCATTACACAATCACAG
Source organism: Nitrospira sp. (assembly GCA_019636945.1). GTDB lineage: Bacteria > Nitrospirota > Nitrospiria > Nitrospirales > Nitrospiraceae > Nitrospira_D. The sequence goes on from JAHBWO010000054.1 coordinate 695, forward strand.
AGTTGAAATACGGGGTTTGAGAAATGTGAATTTCTGCCAGTGAATACTGGTTTATTGATTCAGATACATTGAGTATCGTGGCGGATACGCATTGGCAATGATGGCATGCTGCGGAGACGGATCAACGGAAGATCGGCAAATTCGAACGGGCTATGGCGTGGGAGAAAGGGGGGAATTTGATGAAACGACTAGACCACCATTTTAGGAACATCCCTGAACAGCGGTTAGCCGCTCATCGCCACTCGACGGCGCCGAAGCCGGAATCCCCGAGGATGACATACATCAGACTGACGGCCGTGACCGTCTGATTGCGGAATTCGACGCTTGGATAGTGCGCGTCCCGGTGGGAGAGAGAATAGCGAAGCGCCACGCCGTGCCGGTCGAACAGGCGAAGCGTCAATGAAGATTCTGCGCGGACAATATTTTCCTGCCCGTGTCGTTCGGGAGAGAGAAAATCGCTGACATAATATTCCCGCCCCGTGATATCCAGCATGGCGCGATTCGCATAAATCAGGCGGAGCGCTAACAGCGCCTGCGGCGTCGTCCCATAGTGGTAATCCCGTTCCTCCGTGCGCTGAATGCTCCCGGCCGCTCCATATCCTGCGCCACCCAAGAATGTTCCTTGAAGCGCGAGTTCGTCGGCTAACCAGGACTGCCACACGGTTCCCAGTGAGAGCGCGGTGCTGGAGACCCGGAAGACCTGCGGCGAAATATAGTCGTAGCTGCCGAACAAGCCCCAGATTCCGCGGGTTGTGTCCCCGGATGCGTAGGTCTTCCCCGCGAGCAGCCCCCGTGAGGTGATGGTTTCCAGGGTATTGGCCGTCGCCGCGGAGACGTGAAAATCAAAATAATCGAACGGGCGTGCGTAGCTGTAGCCTGGCTTGCCGGGTAGCCCGTACGTCAAAGTAAATTCCCCCACCGCGCCATGCTCGTTCACGTTCGACGCCACATTATGGCTGCTCGAGGTCAATGTGCCTCCACCAGCGAGACGAATGAACGTCGCGGGCCGGTTACTGGGGTAGACCGCATCGAAGCGGTTACCGAATACTAGCCGATTGAATCCGGTGGGCGGTGAAATGATGGCGGCGCCCAGTTCGCGCCAAAAGCCCGGGCGGCCATCGTCTGATTCGAGCAGGAGATTGGCCATTCTGAATAATGGCTCGCCCAGGAATGTTCCGCCGATGGGGGTCGCGATCATGTCATTGATCGAAGGATTCGTTTTTTCGCCGCCGATTTCCCAGAGGAAACTGCCGGCGACGCTATACAGCGACGACTCCCAAAAGTTGAGTCCGGATGAGCGGGCCAGCCCAAAGTAGATGCTGCCGCTGTAGGGGTGCAGGAATTGGTTGACGGAAAACTGGTCGTTGTCGAGCACCCATTTGGAATCGGTCAGATGTTGACGAATGGTACTGCCGGTCGTGCGGTAATCTGACATCGGTTCGGTAAAGTGTCGATCGAACTGGTTCAACAGGAAGAGATACGCGAGAATTTCCGCAGCGGGGATCAGATAACTGCGGCCCTCTCTCGTCTCCCAATTGAGTGTCGAGGACCGGCCTGACGTATTAGACGGACTTTCTGTCCGATCAGCGTGATTGACTGGCCCGACCAGATCCCGTTCGCTACTGTCCGCGGCGGGTGTGAGCGGCTGATCCTGAGAGAGGCTCATGCCCGGGGACATTGAAGCCAGCGCCGAAACCAGCGTGATCATTCGGATAAAGTGATTGTTGCGCAGGACGGACATCATGCTGTGTCAGGGCTCCCACCGTGAGTTGATCCCATCAGTCCGCTTCGGGACACTCGGGGAAACCCTAGCTCCTGACGCAGAATGCCTAGTTGCGCAGAGAGATGCCGTGTCAGCGGGGTTTTATCAGCCGCTGAAGGCTGCTGCCGGCAGCAAGGCGGGCGAACTGTACCTTCAAGCCGTTGACCCGGGCGAGGTAACTGCTGGCGTGATGATCACCGCATTTCTGGTGGGGCGCGAGGTGGAACCCGCGCGCAACGAACGCGTGCCCGGCTCCCGCTCCGCAGAGGTGGATGACAGCCGCAAGGTCCTGCTTCTGTTGCCTGCTGATAGAGGCGCTTCGCCGGGAACCGATCGCCGCGGCGACCTGACGATCGAGCAAGGCGGCGGTCAGTTCGATGGCATGGCTCGGAACAATGCGTGTGTAGAAGCTGTTGAACCAACAAGCATGCATATCATTCCAGGGGCCGTCTTCAACCACCACATGGTTGTGGATGCAGTAGCGTTTCGCTTCTCGGAATGTGCCATCGGTCAACTGGAACATCCCGACGGCGCTAGAAGCCGGTCGGTACCAATCGAACGGATTCCAGGACAATCGCCAGCGCCAATAGGTTCGTGCCACGGGATTGCCCGATCCTTCCACTTGTGCCAGCGCGGCGAGAAGGTCCGGGGTGATGATGGCCGTCGAATGCTCACGAAAGAGCGGCCCGTATTCCTGCCAGGTGGCCGCGGGATTCTTATCCAGCGCATCCTCTAGAGGAAACAACACTTCGGTCGGCTTATTGATCGCGTGATAGGTCCAGTTCAGGGTTCCCCAGAGACAGGCGATGAGGATGATGCCGATAAGCAGACGCGGGAGGGGATGCGTATTGCCCCACGCGCGAAGGAACGCTCGAAGGTCACGCCAGCGGCGTCCGGTGAACCGCCAGAGCGAGGTGAATGTGAGGCGGCGACGGGAGCGGCGTCTGTGGGGGGAATATGTGCCGGCACGATGAGTCACTCGAGGCGCCATCGCCTCACTATACCCGAAATGGGCTCATGAGCTACTCAGTTATTGGCTACCCGTATGTGTGATCGCTCCCCGGAAGCGAGGCCTCGCAGAGAACTCTCGTTGATGCGCGTCGTTATCGCCCGTGGTGGCCGCCGCCGCTGTGGGAATGGCCGCCTCCGCTATGCCCGGCATAACCGCCGGAAGATCGGGGCGCCATGCTGACCGACGGACTGTGCTGCGGCGGTACTGAGGGAAGGCTCTGAATATTCGGCGGGGTGGGGCGCCAGAAATGGTTCGGGTGGACCTGATAAGGCGGCGCGTGCGGCGTGTATTGCGGAGTCGAGGGAATCGATCGTGGTGTCGGGATGACCACCACGTCACCTACCTTGGCCTGCTGGCCCTGGCTGTTGAGGAGTGGCGCGGCCTGCTGGTGATGCACGTGAGGCACAGGGGGAACTAACAGCGAGGCGCGCGGGGCCGTGGAGACCGGCGGTGATGCGGGTGGAGCGCTGGGGTTCGCCGTGATGGTTCTCTGCGCCAGCGGGAGGCGGCGATGATGCGGCGAGAGTCGCTGCGCTTGCAGCAACAGGCCGTTGATGCCTGATACGCCGATCCATGGGTATGAGTAGAAGCCCAATGTTGGATATGTCCAACTCGTCCAGGCCTGCGACAGGAGCGCGTTCGCCTGCAACTGGTCGAGCATGTCCTGGCGTTGATCCGTGTATTGCTGCACGTCGTAAGGCGTAGAGGCGGCGGCCAGCGCGCGGTTGGTGTCGTCGACCTGTGCCTGGAGTCGATCGGTTTCAGCCCGGAGCGCGAGAAGTTCTTGCCGGGCCTGGTCGTTCTCCCTGAGCGCGGCAATGGCCTGAATGACGTCCTGCGGCTCAACTTCTCCTGTGATGTCCACACGAATCACGACTTGATCCTGTTCCAGCCTGGTCGTCACCGTCTGATCAATCACCTTGACGACTCCGGCGGTGAAGCTACGGATATCATCACGCGTCACGTTCAAGTCTTTCACTTCCGTGATGCGCTCGACGTAGGTTGCCACCTGTTCCAGCGCGTCTTGCTTCGCGGCTTCCGTCGCGAGGCGAACGGCATCGGCGCGGTTGTCGTGATCACCCATCCGATACTCGCCGCTTGCGTTCACGGTACGCGCGTCGGCCGAGCGCATCGGGGGATCGGGTGTGACGGGCGGTGTCGAGGGCGCCGCACTGGACTCAGCCTCGAAGCTTCGCTGCGTCACCTGCCGACGGTACTTCTCCGGCACCGATTCGAGTTCGTTGGTGAAGGTCGGGACACCCTCGTCAGTTGTGTAACTATAGATGGTGGTGGAGGCGAGGGCCGGAGAGGTCAGAACCGCAGAACTGGAGAAGCAGAATGAGAGAATCGCGGCGGAAGTCAGCAATCTGCGTGAGAGGCACATGGCGAAACCTCCCGTGTCTTGGCGCTTTCAGAATAGCACAAGGCCCCAAGCCAATTCTGCTGGGGCGGGCCTATATATGTTGGGCGATCAGAGGGCTGGTTTGTCGGGTAAGCTGATGAATTGGGGTTGTTGCGAGGGTTGGATTGTGGTGGATATCGAGGGGACTAGAATGTCACAACTTGGATGTGGACAGAAGAGAACATTTCGCTGCCTATGCACAGGGGGGCACGATTTGTTTTTTCCGAGGATGCTGACCCCTTCGTGGGCAATCTTTTTACTTTTTGTTAAGGGCCGTCGAGGCCCTTCCCTTTGCCCTCCAATTTACCGTCGTTATCGGGGGAGTCCTCACCACCGCCGGATGACTCCAGCGTTGCCATTACAAGAATCAACCGGCCGGCCGAAGGTCATTCGCGGTTGGGCGGAGTAGCTGTCACCATCAGACGCGGGATTTTGGTTGTGCGATAGACCAGTGCCGACTTCCAAGCTCTGTAGGTTAATTCTAACTTCTTCTTTGGCGGCTTGGGCGCGATACTGGTTCCTGCTGGGTGTTGTTACACCAGACTAACTCCTCGCTACGTCTACAGGGCTTGGCAGACAAATTGACCAAAAGTCGGCAGATGGGTACACTTGCGCCAATCTTCACAGTGTAGTTTGAGCTGATTTCTATCTCTCAGCGGAGGGGTGAAAATTGTGGGTCGAGTTCTTCTTCCCAGAGGGCCCTTTGTAGATGCCTGAGATCTGTATCATCTACCTTTCCGAGGATGAATCCCTTGTTGAGCAGCTCGTTTCACTGTTGCGGAAACACTGGGATGTGTGGTGGGCAAAGGATATTGCTCACGGAAATTGGGAATGGGTGGTTCGTGAGAATATCCTGAAAACGTCGGCAGTCATCTCTGTGTTGTCCCAGCATGCAGAAGCAAATCGCATAGAGATCATGAGAGACGAGATGCATCTTGCCAAGAGACACAATAAGCCGATTTTCCCTTTTCTGATTAAAGAGGGAACGGATGCGCCATTTGGCTTTGGTGGGTTGAGTGATACAAAAGCTTATGGCTGGACTGGGGATGAAGACCATCCAGGGTATCAAGAGCTCAAGGAGAAGATTGGGAAGGCTATAGGGAAGGGGCGTCATCCTCATGCCAGTGCTGGGCGAGCTCAGGAAGTGACGATTGGTAGGAAAGTCCTCAAACTGCCCGCGTTTGTGTTCTCTTTATCATCACATGAGACTCAGGTTAGCCCGAAAGAGGGAGCCTCTCTATTACAATATCTTGAGCCTGGGGCAGCGCTTGTATCTGCCTATGATGCATGGAAGTTCTATCCCCGCGACAATGGCTTCAAGACATCCATAAGCCAGATTCGGGGGGCGGGTAGTGTCCTATTTCTCGATTCTGGCAATTATGAGGCATACCGGAAGGGTGACCGATATGCACCAAGAGCAAATCCCAAAGGCTGGCACAAGGATTTCTTCCGCGACACAGCTCTTCGGGTAAGGCCTGACCTGGCGTTTTCCTTCGACACGATCAATCCGAAAGGAAGGCCTGACGAAGTTGCGTCCCGCGTTGTTGCGTGTTTCAAAGAAGATGATCGGGCCTTGCAGGGCAGGGATTTCGCACTCTGCCCCATTATTCATTTACCACAGGAGCTTGCAGGTGCACGCGCTAGTTATGCGTCCCGCATCGTAGCAGGTGTCGCGCGCGAGTTGGATCCGCTGATGCTTGCTATTCCTGAGCGTGAGTTGGGAGATGGCTTATTGGAACGGGCAAGAACGGTTCGAGATATCCGGAGAGCGCTCAATGAACTGAAGAGATACTATCCACTACACCTATTGGGAACTGGTAATCCGCTCTCCATGATCGCCCTGGCAGCTGCGGGTGCAGATTCGTTTGATGGGCTGGAATGGTGCCGAACTGTCGCCGATTATGACCGGGGCTATCTCTTTCACTTTCAGCAGTTCGAATTCTTCAGCCAGATGTATCTTCATCGCGTACAGGATCGGAGGGTTCGGGATCTGATAGAGGATCCTTGTACACGCTACAGTTTGAAGGTATTAGGATTCAACGTAGACTTCTTTAAGGATTGGACGCGGAGCATGCAAGAGATGATTCACTCACGACAAATTGAGCATCTCCTCAAGAATATTCCCAATATTGGGCCACAGTTGTTCAAAGAGTTAACATCATGATCTGCATGTCATCATTGCATACACTCCAAGGTCGGCTTGATAGCACAATACGCACCCTCTGCCCCCTTATCGAAAGCGAGGTTCTGAAGCGGGCATGGGTTGAGTGGTCTGAATACGAGCTGCGAAGGGAGTTAGTGGGATGCATTCTGGGCAGCCAAGTCCACCACAAAATGGCTGTAGCCGCTACGGAAAATCTTGAATGGGCCAACCTTCTGAGCGATAGGCGCTGGTATCGCTGTCGGGACAGTGAATTTGCAAGTGATGCATTGATGGTTCTGGAAGGCCGCGCGGTTCGTATATGTCATCTGGGGAGGTACCGGTTTCCGAGGATTCGGGCTAAGCAATTGGCTCAGGTGAGAGATGCGCTATCCCGAGTGTCGCTCACAAGTCGGCTAGCAAATGGTCATGCTCCTGCCGAGCTGCGGAAGAATCTGATCGAAGAAATTCCCGGCCTTGGTCCTAAGCAGGCGAGCATGTTTCTTCGGAACATTGGTAGAAGCTATGATTTGGCCATCTTAGACACTCACGTGCTCCGCTTTATGGATATTCAGGGCCGGTTGCCTCTCAAGGAAGCGCGTATTAGCACGGTAAGCGGATATGAAAAGGCGGAACGTATAGTGACCGAGTATGCCGCGACAGTAGGGTATCCGGTTGGATATCTCGATTGGGCTATTTGGGCCACAATGAAAGCGGCACGAGAATTGGGCATATGAGCATTGTTACGTTGGTATCAGGAGGTTTGGATTCGACAGTGATGGCCGTGCTGACTCGAGAAGAGGGCCTAACGCAATTCCCGCTCTTTATCGACTATGGACAATTGGGGAGGGATAAGGAATTGCGAGCCTGTCAGATGAATTTCAAGCAGCATGGGCTACCAGAGCCAAAGTTGGCATCCTTGAACGGATATGGTGGGCTCTTGTCTTCAGGCCTCACCGATTCAAGTAAGCACATTTTGACCGATGCGTTCCTCCCTTGTCGCAACTTGATGTTTCTGACCGTCGGCGCAGCTTATGCGTTCCAATGTGGTGCTACTGCTGTAGGAATAGGTCTACTCGATGAAGCCTTTAGCCTGTTTCCCGACCAGACCAAGGGTTTCCTCTCCGATGCCGAAGCGCTGCTATCGAGAGCACTGGGCAAGTCTATCAAAGTGATAACCCCTCTGATTACATTTTCGAAAGCGGATGTTCTGAAAATCGCCAAGGCCAAAGGAATAACTGGAACGTATTCCTGTCACGCGGGTACAGACATACCTTGTGGTGCGTGCGTGGCATGTCGGGAATACATCGGATTGGAGGTGTAGCCATGGGAGGTGGCGGAGGTGGCTCCAGCAGTATCGGAAATATCCAGTCGCTGGTGGACAAGGCGAAGCAGGAACTCAGGAAGAGCGAACAGGAGGGGGAAAAGAGGAATGTCTTTATCAGCTTTGCCTATGAGGACATTAATCAAGTGAATCTTCTTCGCGGTCAGGCAAAGAATGACAACTCTCCCATTGAGTTCAATGACTGGTCAGTTTCTGAGCCGATCGACAGCGAGCGAGCTCCGTATATCAAACAGAAAATCGCCGAGCGAATTCAGCAATCCTCATTGACGGTAGTATTTCTGTCCAATTCGTCGGCGAAGAGCCCATGGGTTGCATGGGAGATTGAGGAAAGTCTGAGAATGGGCAAGCAGGTCTTGGGTGTGTACCCCAAAGATAACAAGCCCACCTCCTTTCCGGAGTCCATTAGTGCAAACAAGATTAAGTGTGTGCCATGGCCGGATTTGGCAGGCACGATTGCCAAACTTAAATAATGCCTGGCAGGTCCAAATAATTTGTCAAGAGTGGTCGAGCCAGCGGCGGTTGAAGTGGGAGCTCACGAATGTGAATTAGGAGATGAGTGTGCCGCAAGGTTCCTGCCGGATGTGGCTCAGCCTTTGATTATGGAACAAGGGGAAGCTCGTCAGCCGGTGTGCGGCACCGTGCGAATTTCTCTGCGGGAGTCGCCCGTCCGGGGCTACAGAGAAGTGGGCGTGGTTATTCAGTTGGCGGCAGGAGTGTAGTCCCTGGCGGCCGTGTCAAATGTGGCAAAAGGGGTTTTGTACGTGCCGAGCTCTTCGGGAAGGCGAAAGAGGATTGCGGAAAGCAGTGAGTGGCATTCCGTTCCAAGGACGGTATTCATCTCCCATTCTTATGGTGATCGGGCCAGCAAGGACAAACTCCTGAAGAGTTTACCGAAGGGAGTCATTCCCGTCGTGTTTCCACGGGAAGAACCAGATCCCCATAGCGCGGTTAGTAACGGCATCGTGAAAGAGCTTCGATCTTGCAGCGGTTTGATTTACCTGGAGGGTGGCCGGTCACAGAAATCGGTCTGGGTCAATTTCGAACGCGACTACGCCCGTCGAGCTGGCCTCAAAGTCTTTTCGTTTGAGCCACAGTCTGGACGCTTGCGCGAAGATAAGGAACCCGCAGTTCCCCTGGATGTCGAACTGATTATCGGGGAAGATCCTGAGCAACGAGCCGATGAATTGCTTCGATGGATGAAGGTGGAGCGAGCGTTTGTATTTGATGCGACTCCCCTGCGGTTAGGGATGGATGAGGTTGCGGAGTTCGTAGCTGATCTTATCTATAGGAAGCGAACCGTAATATGGCTTATGGATGACCATGTAAGCGCCATCGCTGAACTGGCTCATGAAATCCCACCAGAATATCTTTACCATACGTACCAGATGGATAATCGTCGCTATCAAACGTTCTTCGGGCGCAGATCTGTTTTCAATGACTATTCAGATTGGCTTTATGAACAGTCGTTGTACGTTCGACTAAGTCCGAATTTTCGTCCAAAATCGTCCCGAGACTCTGATATTCAGGAGATAATCGATGAATATCCAATTGAAAGAATGTTTCGTAGCGGATGGGCAGTGGATCTCGTGCCGAGGGCAGATGAAGGCAAGATCGATTGGAGTCGGGCTGACGATATGATCGTACGAATCACACTCATGCTTCAGCAGGCACGGCCGTTTTTCGAATCGGAGGATGAAGAGTCCTAGAATGCCATGCGTATTAGCAGGTTATGACGGTGGCCTCATTCCAGGACAATTCCCTGCCAGAGCAAACGGCTTCTTCGGTATCCAATTCTACCCAGGTTGGCTGGCGAGCCCACACGGCGGCAGGTATCCTAGTGGGCTGTGGTCATTCTAGTTGGGGCACCATGCCCCGCTGATCTCGTGCGGTTCCGGCAGCGACGCAAACGTGTAATCATTGAGGGAAAGACGCGGGCGCTTGGTTGATTCCGAAAGGGGAATACCTCGAAGGCGAAAATCCCGAAGCAGTCGCACGGAGGGAATTCAAGGAGGAAACCAGTTGCGACCTGACGAGCCAGCTTCAACCGCTTACGCCGCTCAAGCAACCAGGTGGAAAAATCATCTCAGCCTGGGCAGTGGAAGGGGACCTCGATCCTGCAACGCTGAAAAGCAATACCTTCTCTCTCGGAGGGCCGCCTCGCTCAGGAAAGACCGAGCACTTTCCCGAAGTCGACCGCGGCGCCTGGTTCGATTTGCCGACCGCGCAGGAGAAAATGCTCGCCGATCAGCAGTCGTTTCTTGAGCAGTTGCTGCGCTTCGTGAAGGAATTAGGTCTGGCGCCACGTTGCCGCGATGCCGTTGCGCATTCCGTAGGGCCGTTTCTCTGCCCGCTTTTTGTAGGCACTGTTCAACGTAGTCAGAAACCGGCAAGTCTTTCAGGCGGCGAGTCATGGGGGGCTCAGTCGGATGGGGCTAGCGCACGGTGATGGTGATACGTCGTGTCTTGAGAGGCGTCTGTTCCCAGGAACGTTTGAGGACGAACTCGACGTGGTAATTTCCACTCGCGGCGGCGCGGAATCGAAATACCTGCACGCCGGAGTCTCCCGGTTTTTCGGTTCCGGATTGTTTTTCGATGGTGCTCCCTTCAGCGGAAAGGCCTGAAGGGAGCACCGGGATCTGCCATAGGTACCCCGTCGTGGGCGTCGATTCGAGCCGCACGGAGAACACCTCACCAACCGGTGCGGTGATCGTATCCTGAACTGACGCTTCGTATGACGGTTCACCTATCATGTCAGCTAATCATACCACTTGTGATACATGGCGGAGTCGGTCCCTTCGACAAAACAATCCAATCGTCCGGCTGCCCAGGAACTGGCGCCGACTGCGGAGCTAAGGGTTCCGCCTAAATCTTCTTCACCGCTCCACTTCGTTCCATCCCACCACTTATGCCACATATGGGAGTTCTGTCCCGGATAGAATACATCAATCCTGTTCGGTCCCCACGACACTGCAGCAGGGCTATCGCTTAACACTCCTCCAAGATCTTCCCAGCCGCTCCATCCAGACCCGTTCCACCACTTGTGCCAGAGATGCATGTCGTTGCCTCGAACGAAGCAATCCAGCCGATTGGCACTCCACGATGAGACCGTCGGCGCGGAACTCAGACCGCCGCCGAGGCTCTCCCAGCCATGCCATCCCGTACCGTCCCACCAGAGATGCCACATCGCCATGTCCATCCCACGCGCGAATACGTCGATGCGGTTGGACCCCCACGATACGGCCGCCGGTTCGGACGACAACATGCCGCCAAGATCTTCCCAATTACTCCAGCCGCCCTGATACCATTTATGGTACAGGTGGTGATTGAGTCCCACAGCGAAGACATCGAGCCGTCCGCTCGCCCAGGAACAGATGGTGGGAGCACCATGGATGAGCCCACCAAGACTTTCCCATCCCAGCCAGGCATTGCCGTTCCACCAGCGATGCCACACAGCCGAATCGAGACCACGAGCCACGACGTCAATCCGGTTATTTCCCCAGGATACGGCCTGCGGCCGTGAGGTAATCTGTCCGCCAAGATTCTCCCAGCCTTTCCATCCATGCACGAGGGGAAGGACGACCCCCGTTGCGGTCCAGAACGGAAACTCCGTGTCGATGCCGGCTTCCCCATACGCAATCTTGAAGAAACCGCCCACACCCCATCCTGCACCCCAGGAATTCTTGCAGATCCAGCATTGCTCGGCTTCAGAGTATCCGATGACTTCGACACAGTGGAGGCCCATATCGTTTCCGCTGACGTGGTGATAAATGCCACCGCCGTAAGAATAGAAGTCGTTGTAGACATGCAGCACGGCTGAGCAGGGGCCCACATTGGTGAGGTGATTTTTTCGATCGATGACGTTCGAGAGAACCGTGGACTGGGTGATCTTCACCGCTCGGGCGTCACGATTCTGGCCGATGATGCACTTCGGGCCTGGGCCGGGGTTGAATGCAGTGGCATAAGGAAAGCAGGCCTCGTCGGGAATGCCTCGAGTTCGGATTTGGTCGTACGCCTCATTTGGCCACCAGCCTCCGCAGCTGGCGCCATGGGATGAGCAAAAATGCAGATCCGCCTCTGACAAGTCCAGCAACTGACCTTTCTCGATCGACGCCATGGATTCCACCACAGCGGCCGAGCAAAACGACACGCAGGAACCACATCCTCCTTGGTCTTTGACAGGTGTCACGTGATTCCCGTTGCGATTGCGCCAATCTACGGCTGGTGCAAAATTGGGAGTGGCCGGTGCTGCACGAGGCGTCATCGCGGCAGCCAATGATTCACGATTCACGACGACGCCCAGCATTCGGCGTTTTTGCTCATCACTCAGATCTGAAAGGTTTGTGTGTCGCGGTTGCCATCGAGCCTTCGCCTGTTGGAGTGCAGTGCTCAGTTCACGGAGAGGAAGTGTCGGCATGGAAGCCCCCTTTGCAACATCAGTGATTGACATGTAGTGAACGCTGTCACCAGTCTGACGGCTAGCAAGCTATATGCCCACATCCCATCGCGGGATGATTCTCCATTTGGTTGGATTTTAACTGTGAGGAAACACGGATGATGGGCAAGCGCGTGATGCGCGATTACCATGGCCGAAGCAGAGTCGGAGTTGAACAGCATTATCCGATGAGATACACGCCCGCTCTGTTCGGATACAGCCGTATATCGCCTGATTGATTCTCCTCAGTGAGCCTGCGTATCGTTGCCATTCTGCCAACGTTTCGCACATATGTGAGGGGATGAGATGGATTTGGAGACAAAGTCCGACGTGGAGATTCTGGCGGTTGCTGATCCGATCATGGACAATCTGATGGAGGCGTCGACGGCCATCGACCATACTCGCCATGTCCGCGACTTCACGGACCGGCTGAAGGCGATTGTGACCAAAGACTATCTGGAGCGCGTCTGCCGTCAGTACCAGACCGAAAAAGGAGCGTTCGGCGCACGGAAGCCGGTTGCCGTGTTCCGCCGACCTGGCTCCGTCGCCATCGTGTGGAAACAATATTTTGCCGATTCGCCTGGTGACTATGTTGCCGAAATGGTCCTGGTGCAGCAGGGGGGGCCGCTACCTCGTCGACCACGTCTTCGTGCTGTAATCCGCAGACTTAATACATGCAATGTACGAGCCCATGTGTGTTGTGAGCTTGCCACAAGAGCGGCGAAGCCTCAGACCCGTAGTCGGACTTTCGTTCAAAGTTTCCGCTCCCAACCCAGCCGGCCAAGGTAACTCGCCCATGCTGATTTTTCTTCTCTAAGGCACTCTCATGTGCGTGATAAATACACGCATTTATTATTAGATAGCTGATCGTTCAGCCTATTGCACTACGTATTGAATTCAACTACATCTATATCTCCTTCTCCACCAATATTCGTGAGGTGATGTCATTCCTACGTCATCGTCGACCGCTCCCATAACATTCGTTGTTACAGGATCGCCGCGACCGTCTTCCGCGAGAGGAGGCCTTACAGAAGCCTCTGGAGGACCACTCCCTGCTGGTTTAGGGCGTGGCTCACTGAAGCAGTCTGTTTTTGTAAGTGCTCAACGTGGCGCTGCGGAAGATATACGTGTGACAGCCGTTCCTGGCGAAGACGTTGTTGTGCTGGAGATCACGGGCGGCCCCTCTCTTCTGCTTCATCCCGAGCATGCGAGAGATTTACTCCTGGCCCAACAGGGCCAACCGAAGGCGAGGGGGGCGGCGGACGGAGAACTCCGACCGACCAACGACATCCGGGTGCCGATCCAATTGCAGTGGCGTGGGTTGGAGCAGAATGTCAGCACGCGTGGGACGACGCGTGGGTTTCTTGGTGATGTACTACTCAAAGCAATCCACATCGTGACGGGGATTGGAATAGGGAAGGGCGCAGATCTTGTCGCCGATAAGGTGGTCGAGCGCTTTGACAATCACGTCGATGAGGGGCTTTACAAGTTGGAGCCCGCCGTCCTTTCACCGCTGAAGGGATGCACTCCGGTCTCTCTTTCATCGGCAAGCGGGAAGCCGTTGCTCGTGTTTGTGCACGGCACATTTTCGGATACCAGCGGTACGTTCGGCAAATTGTGGTTGCAACATCCGGGGCGGGTGCAGTCGCTCTTCGATAAATATGAAAATCGTGTGTATGCGCTCGATCATGCGACACTTGGTGTCAGTCCCATCCACAATGCGTTGACGTTGGCAAAGGCACTGCCCTCCTCTGCAAAACTGCATCTGGTGACCCATTCGCGAGGCGGTTTGGTCGCGGAGGTTTTCGCAAAGGTATGCGCCGATCCAGACGCGGCGCTCAAAAGTATCGACCTTTTCCCGAAATCTGATCACGACACCGAACGACAAGAACTGAGTGCGCTGGCTCAGGTGGTAAAAAGGAAGAATCTGCGCGTTGACCGGATTGTCCGTGTTGCCTGTCCTGCACGCGGTACCCTGCTGGCCTCGAAACGATTAGATGCCTACCTGTCGATTTTGAAGTGGGCCCTTGAGCTTGCGGAAATTCCTGTTTTGCCAGCCTTTGTCGATTTCATTGGAGAGGTAGCGCAACGCCGTGCTGACCCGACCAAGCTGCCGGGCCTTGCAGCCCAAATACCCGATAGTCCATTGGTGCAGTGGATCCACCATGGAGAGAAGCCGATCGAAGGAGATCTGCGTGTGGTGGCAGGGGATATCGAAGGAGATTCTCTTACCTCCTGGCTGAAAACCCTGCTCGCTGACGCCTTCTATTGGACCGATAACGATTTTGTTGTCCATACGCGAGCGATGTACGGAGGAGCCCCTCGCGCGCAGGGAGCCAGTTTTCTCTTTGACCAAGGCGGCAATGTTTCCCACTTCAGGTATTTCAGCAACGAGATCACAGCGGACGCCATCACTAAAGCCCTTCTTGAGGATGTTCCTGCGAGTTTCCGCCCTATCGGCCCCCTTTCCTGGGCTGGCCAAGATTCGACTGGTATCCGTGCGGCCAGGCGCTCGGGCGAAGTGGAGGGGAAAGCCGCCGAGAAACCGGCCCTATTTCTGTTGCCCGGCATTTTGGGTAGCAACTTGAAGGTGGATGGAAAACGAGTGTGGTTGGCCTGGCGGTTTCTTAACGGGCTTTCACAGCTCAAGTATACGCCGACCAGGCGGGATCTGGTTCAGCCGGATGGGCCGATTGGACTGGTATATGACGAGCTCGCCGAGTATCTCTCTGAAACTCACCAAGTCATCGAATTTGACTTTGATTGGCGCAAACCCATGGAAGAGGAAGCCAGGAGACTCGCATCAGCCGTAGAGCAGGCTCTGGCGATACGGGAAAAAACCGGCCAGCCGGTTCGCATGCTTGCGCACTCCATGGGTGGACTGGTGGCGCGGGTGATGGGGCTCGAGCGCCCGGACGTCTGGAAGCGAATGTTGGCTCATAGTGAGTCACGCATCTTGATGCTGGGTACGCCAAATTGTGGCTCTTGGGTTCCTATGCAGGTGTTATCCAGCGATGATCCATTCAGTAGCCGCATCGTCACATTCGGTGCCCCGTTCAATGGTCAGGCCACTCGGCAAATGATGGCCGAGTTTCCTGGCTTGATGCAATTGCAGGCGGGACTTCTAGATGAAAAACTCGGATTGTTCAAAAGAGAGAAATGGGAGGAGTTGGCGAGGAAAGATTTGGACATCGTTCTGAGTCAAGGTTGGTGGCATATCGAAGCGATGCAACGAGATGAGTACGCTTGGGGTGTACCGACACAAGAGGTACTCGATCAAGCGACGGAGCTTCATCGACGACTCGAGAAGCAAAGACAGGAAGCGTTAGCACCGTTTCGGGATCGATTGTTGATTGTGATTGGACAGGCACCTGCTACGCCCGATGGATATGTGCTGGAAGAGAGCGGTCTCTCATATGTGGATCTAAAGGATGGCGACGGTCGGGTCACGCGAGCCAGCGCCCAGCTTCCTGGATGCCGCACATGGAGTGTCGAGTGCGAACATGGAAAGCTCCCAAGTCATACAGAGGCGTTTAAGGCTTACCGTGAGTTACTGGAGACTGGAAACACCACCCTCCTGCCCGTGGCTGGAGAAAAAGGGGAGACTCGTGCAGCTAGCAAGACTATCCTTGCCGCGACGCGGAGTCGGCCATCTCGGACCCGCATTCAGGTGAGTCCTCCGGAGTCGACGCGTGAGGCTGTGGCCTATGCCAGGACGAAGCAACGACCAGAAGGCATGGGTGCCTCGTCCACCGCTCTCCGACTCTCCATCATCAATGGTGATCTAAAGTTTGTGCGCTATCCATTAATGATCGGCCACTACCGATCTATGCGATTGACCGGATCCGAAAAGGTGATGAACAATTTGGTGGACGGTGTCATGGCGGAGGCGCTGAAGGCGGGGCTCTATCCTGATCGCGTGGGCGTTCACCAGGTCTTTGTGAACACTCATCGAGATCCCGAGGCGTTACGGCAAATGCCATGGCCTGAAGCCGTCATAGTTGCGGGACTAGGAGAGGAAGGAAAACTCCGTGCCATCGACCTAATTCAAACGGTGCGCCAGGCCACCATTGCATGGGCACAGCGGATGACCGAGAAAGTCGAAGGCGCGCCCGCAGCGTTCGATCTTGCGGCGACCCTGATCGGAAGCGGCGGGATCGGCATTTCACCAGGGCAGTCAGCGCAGTTGGTTGCAGAGGGAGTTCGTCAAGCCAACCAGCTTCTGGCCGAATCGCGCTGGCCACGCGTTGGTCACCTCTACTTAATTGAAATCTACCCGGATCGAGCGAGTGAAGCATGGCGGGCATTGTCGGTGCAGGCCACGGCCACGCCAACCTACTTTCAAGTGACGGAAACCATTCAGTCAGCGCCTGGCGCGTATGGGCAGCCCCCAGATCAAGGCTACCGGGGTGTGGGGTACGACTTCATCACGGTGGTGGCCCAAAAAGGTCAGCAAGGAGAGATTATGCTCTCCTATGCGATTGATACCAATCGCGCTGCGACGGAGCTTCGGGCACAGGCGACACAGAGTCGCCTTCTCGAAAGCCTAGTGGCGACAGCGTCCAACGACCGGAATACGGATCTTGATATCCGTCGTGCGCTATTTCGATTATTGGTCCCGATCGAATTGGAAGCATTCCTCGGCGGAACGTCGGAAATGGTTATTGAATTGGACGAACACACGGCAGGCATTCCTTGGGAACTACTGGACACCGACGTCCGTGGTGGTGGCGATAAGCGTCCCTGGGCGATTCGAGCCAAGCTGTTGCGAAAATTGCGTGCCGATGATTTGCGCAAAGACATCCAAGATGCAGGGGCAGAGGAGAGTGTGCTCATCATCGGTGAGCCCAAATGCGATCCAACTCTCTACCCACGTCTTCCGGGAGCACGCTCGGAGGCGAACGCGGTGTATGAGCTCCTCACTGGTCCAAGGGCCCTCGATGGCAAAACAATTGTTGGCCTGATCAGCCCTGATGATCCGGACCAATTCGGGGCCGATGCCCTTACTGTAGCCAAGACCCTGCTGTCCAAGGATTGGCGAATGCTTCATATTGCCGGGCATGGTGAGCCGCCTGAAAAGCTGGGACCGCAATCAACCAATTCAGGCGATGCTAAAATGCGGGACGGGGACCCTCGTGGCGTCGTGTTGTCTGATGGCACCTTCCTGGGGCCGCGTGAAATTCTTGCCATGCGCGTGGTGCCGGAGCTGGTCTTTATCAACTGTTGTCATCTGGGGGCGCGCAATATCGCTCAATTAGATCCGGATGCGGAAAACACTCTTGGCCGGAGCTACCATCGTCCCCGGTTTGCTGCCACAGTTGCAGAAGAGCTCATTAAGATAGGGGTACGGTGTGTGATTGCAGCAGGTTGGGCTGTGGATGATGCTGCGGCCAAGCTGTTTGCTGTGACCTTCTACCAAGCGATTCTTCGTGGATGCCGCTTCATCGATGCTGTCGGCGAGGCGCGCGAAGCTGCGTGGGGCCTAGGAGGAAACACCTGGGCGGCGTACCAGTGTTACGGAGATCCGGACTGGACGTTGCGCAAGGATACATCTGACCCCCAGCGGAGATCGAGCCCATCCGTCGAACGTTTTTCAGGTATTGCGTCTCCACATGCCCTGCTACTGGCCCTCAACAATTTGGCGGTGGACAGTCAGTACCACAGGGCGCCAGCGGATACGCAGCGTGCAGCGATTCGATATCTCGAGGCGCAATTTGGGCAGTGCTGGGGTGAGTTTGGCTCTGTGGCGGAAGCGTTCGGTTGGGCCTGGAGCCAGGTTGGAGATAAGGAAGCTGCATGTTCGTGGTACGGCCGGGCGCTGAAGGCCAACGATGGCACCGCGTCCATCAAGTGTATCGAGCAACTCCATAATCTGAGAGTCAGGCAAGCGTGGGATCATGTGAGACGGGCCATCGTTGCACGCGATCAGGCTCGTGAACGCCTTCAGGCCTTGTCCTCGGGCGAGAGGGCGAAAGGGGCCAGGGCGAAGAAGGGTCAAACGCAGAAGAAAGAGATGGCACAGGAGAGACGGCGTATTCACGCGGAACTCGTGTCTCGTGTGGATGAGATTGAGAAAAATCTGACAAAGACTGTGCGCGTGGCCAGGGAGGATATTCAAGTGGCCATCCGTGCGTTACTCAAGCTGACCGAGGTAGAAACGACATCGGAGCGGGAGAATCTACTGGGGTCGGCGTACAAGCGGTTGGTGATGGTCGATGGCGTTGAGGTCAAGAACCCGAATCGGTCTCTCAAGGGCATGGAGAAACACTATCGCCGTGCCGAAAGCCTGGCCCGTACAGGGAAGCTTCCCAATATCTACTATCCTGCGCTCAATCGTATGGCAGCGGAACTCATTCTCAAAGGGCAACAGCCGGGATGGGTGGGGTTCGACTCGGAATCTGTGGCAGTAGTCAGGCAAAACCTTGAAAGCCAAATGGTGCACGACCCAGATTTCTGGGCCGCGGTGGGTCTGATAGAGCTTCGATTGTATGAGGCCATCGCCGCGAAAAATCTTGCCGCTACAGTTGGTGCAATTCAGGCGCAATATCAAGAACTGCATGCTCGGGTAAGTGCGAGATGGATGTGGGGTTCGGTAGCAGATCAGTTGCAGTTCTTGTCTCAAGGGTACAGGGCTAGTGATGGCGAGGAAAGTCGTGTATTGAAACAGCTCCTCAATGTGATCGATAAACTGGCGACTCATCACTAAGGGAGACAATAATCGGCTCAACTGTCCCTGGCGTGTTATGGAGTCCCGTAGGAACGGTCGAAGCTATTCACAATGTAGCCATCAGATCGTGGCCCTTCGAGACATGCCAGGGTTTTCGGCAAGCTTCAACACATCTGGTTTGATTATGATTTTCTGTTCCGTCGTCATGGTCCATACTGATTCTGCACGCGGACTCTAGTGGACTGTCAGATTCAGTTTTAGGTTTGAAATCGTTCGCGTCTAGATGCAACAAGAAGCTCCCTACGATCCTTCGATTTTCGTCCTGGCAATGACGGGACTTCTGTTTTTGATTCTGCAAAGGCTGCCGCGGCCGGGCTTAAAGCGTCAGCGGGACATGACGCTCTCGTTGGCCAGCCTTATCTTCCTCGTTGTCACCGCTTCATCCTTTTGGGTGGCAAGACTAGACTTCGCTGCCGTTTCCTCACCGTTCGAAGAGGACATCCGAGAGACACTTTTCTTCCTGCAATGGACTCTTGCCTGCTTAGTGATCTTTGGAACTGTTGCATTGCTGTTAAACCTCGTGGCGGCTTTTGGAGTTGAAGCCCAGCATCGATGGCTCCGTGCCTTACGACTTCCGATGTCCTGGGGGGCGGTGTTCTCTTGGCTGACCCTAAGCAACGCCGTGCCCCTAGTCGACGAATCATTTGGATTTTGGATCTCTATGCTTGGCCTCTCATTTGCGATCATGTGGGGAGCTGTATCTTTGGGAGATACCAATCCAAATCCTTGGAAGATATCAGTCGGAACATTTCTGTTGGCCGGGCGAGTTACTATGAGCCCTACTGCCAACTCAGATCTAGTGCTTGCGGCCCTCCTGATCGGGTTTATTTTCTGGACATCCATTAGCGTCAAAATATGGCTTCAAGGAAAAGATCATCTATCCACGGTTTTATTCCTGCGTCGATTTGGCAATAGTAAGCTTAATACCACAATTTCTAATGGCATCCGAGAGTGGGGCAAGCCTCGCGCTCGGTTAATTGCACTGGATGATCAGGATCTGGCACCGGCCGGAGGTAACAGACGGCCGCTATTGGTAGCGGTGGCAATTGCAGCAACAGCCATTTGCCCACCTCTAATAGGGGTGGGCATAGTTGTTTCGAAATTCGATGAGCTCTTCGGCGTGGCTGAAGCTACCCTAGACGGTCAAGGGATAGTGGTAGGGTTTGTTGCTTTGACAATTGTCGGGCTTGTTGCATTTGCTCCTTTCATCATCTTCTTGTTGTGGAGGCGACGTCAGTCAGTTCTGAGAGGGCAGCTAGATATCAACCGCATCGAAGATATTGATCGCATTTGCGAGACTTTTCGATCATTGAAGGCTGGTTATCAGCGTCGGTTCCTCTTGAAACAGCCTCAAACCTTGGTTGTCCGTAGCTCTCATGAACTCTGGAAGGCATCCGTCTTAACTTTCATGAAAATTGCTGACACCATCGTAATTGATCTTTCCGATGTCTCTATGAATATTCAATGGGAACTAGATCGATTGGGAGACACAGCCTCACCTGATTCCCTAATACTGATTTCCGTCCCCCTGGACAGGCATTCGCCCGTGATTCAGCATCCGTCTTCGGCCCGAATTCGTTTAGTACAGTATTCCTGTTTTGAAGATCTTGCGATTAAGATCCGGAAAGTTCAGCCCTGGGAATAACGCTGCAGGGCAATGCTCAGTACGTCTGTGAAGACCATAAAGCCGGCAAAGGCAGATGTTGCCCCGTCCAGTTTGAGGGAGGCTGTTTTTTGAACAGGTGCTCTACAGTATTGATATGACAGATAACCGTCGGTTCCGACTTCGATCTGACTTTCGCCACCAAATCTCTTGGGATTTCACCAGAAAAGTGGAATGAAAGCTCTCTGTCCAATTGATTCCTCGCCCGTCCCCTGCGTATCTTTGCCCTGCTGCCAACGTTTCGCACATATGTGAGGGGATGAGATGGATCTGGAGACAAAGTCCGACGCGGAGATTCTGGCGATTGCCGACTCGATCATGGACAATCTGATGGAGGCCTCGACGGCCATTGACCATGCCCGCCATGTTCAGGACTTTACCGATCGCCTGAAGGCAATCGTGACGAAAGACTATCTCGAGCGTGTGTGCCGCCAGTATCAGGCCGAGAAGGGCACGTTCGGTGCGCGGAAGCTGGTCGCTGTTTTCCGCCGTCCAGGCTCCGTCGCCATTGTATGGAAACAGCACTTTGCCGACTCGCCCGGGGACTATGTCGCCGAAATGGTTCTGGTACAGCAGGGCGGCCGGTACCTCGTCGACCACGTATTCGTGCTGTGACCTGCCGAATCCTTTCGCTCGAAGTACACGCATCGTGTGTTCTGACCATATGTGCCTTCCCTGCCGCACCCTCAAGAACTGAGATGGCGCCGCAATTCCAGAAAAGGTGTGGTAGTCGCCATTCTCGGTGTGTTTCCTCCTGATTGCCTGCATTGACAGCCCTGTCTTGTGTCTACAAAATCCCGTCAGATCGAGATGGCTTCAAATGTATCCACATGATCGGTGATTGAAGGTTGAAAGGTGATGTGATGGCTCCAGGGAAACGACAAGGGTATGCGCTCAAGTCGGGCGAAGGTCCCTCGATTGAGTTTCGCGGGACGAAGATAACTGTGAAATTGTCCTATGCCGCGTCGCGCGACCTACCGCTTGCGGTGTTCCCGCCTAGTCTGTTTTATTCCCCTGATCACAGGAAAGCGAGGGACTGACGCGGCCTGCGTCCCATTTCCAAAACATACAGAAGTCGGTGCGGTGAGGTTCGTGAAAGATATCCCGGTAGCAGACGGTGCCATGGAAATAGAGCGCCGACTTAGCCGTCTGGATGGCCGTGATCTCTTCGGCCGTGAACGGCGTCTCGCGGATGGTCTCCTGTCGCGGGACCTTGCCCAGGAACCATCTCCGTTTGTCCGGCTGAGAATCGTTGGGTGGGCAGGTGACTCGCTCAAATTGTTTGATCAGCGGGTAATCGGCAACGGTGATGAAGGACTGGATGGTATCGTTGTATGCGGGAGTTCGCCCGGTGTTGCGGATCGTTTCCCGGACCCGGGGCGACACGCCTTCTTTCAATGCCGCTGGCCCAAGCGCGCGGACGTCGACGTAGGCACGGAGTTCAAGTTTGGCTTCTTGCTGCGAGACATATTCCTGCCATGTCGGATAACCCACGAACGCGCCGATCACCGCGGCCAGGACCACACACACAAAGACGGCGAGCCTGATGCGAAAGCTGCGCTCATCGGAGTCGGGAGAAGCGGTCGATGCCTCAGGCGGGAGAGCGTCAGCGGAGGAAGGGCTGGTCGGTTGATCGGCATCCATGCGCAACCTCCTTGTTTCAGGGCTGCAGCCTAACGGTTCTGGGAAGCGGGATCAAGAAGGGAATAGGGCGCGCATATCACAGTATCATCCAGGCTGCTGAGTCGCGTATCGTCGAAACTCATGGGAACAAGGACAGCATTGCGTGGCATGTCGGTGATCGTGGCCGGGGCAGGGCTCGCCGGACTGACTGCCGCCTTTGAGTTACAACGGCGCGGCGCGCGGGTGACGGTGTTGGAAGCGCGTGACCGTGTGGGCGGTCGGGTGTGGACGAGGCGGGACGGGTTTGACGAGGGGCAACATGCCGAGGCGGGGGGCGATCTGATCGATCCAGATCAGGAGGCCATTCGCCGGTTGGCAACGGACCTGGGACTGACCCTGTCGCCGATCTTACGTGGCGGGTTTGCTTTCGTCCGTCAGATGGCTCGGGCGCCGGTGATCGAGCGGGCCTCCAGGGCCGGCGGCCTGTGGGAGGAATTGGCACGAGCGGCCGACCCGTGGGTGCGAGCCCATCGGTTGAACGAGCGTCGGTGGGAGGGCCCGATCGCGCGGCGGCTCGCTGAACAGTCGGTTGCCGAATGGTTGGATACTCTCGGGGCTGGCCGGCGTCTGCGCGCGCGGTTAAACGGCATGCGCGGGTTTTTTCTGGCCGATCCGGAAGACCTGTCCTTGCTCGCCCTCGTCGATCAATTGGCTACGGAGTTATCGGCATTGAACCATTTCTATCGCATCAAGGGCGGCAACGATCGTCTTGCCACCGCTCTTGCCGAAACACTGAACGAACCGGTTCAATTCAAGACCATGGTGCGTGCGGTGTCGCAACGTCGCGGCCACGTGCTGGTGACCTTGGGCCGACGAGACGGACAGGAACAGGTGACCGCTGATGCGGTTGTGGTGGCATTGCCCGCGGCTATCGTGCGGCGTCTCGCCTTCACGCCGGCCTTGCCTGTGCCGCAGCGTGACGCCTTTCGGGATCTGCGCTACGGGCCTGCAACGAAGACGCTCTTGCAGTTTGATCGGCGATTTTGGCGACGCCCGAAAAAACCGCTGGCCTATGGAACCGATTTGCCGATCGGTGCGATCTGGGACGGCAATGAGGAGCAACGGGGACGGAGCGGCATTCTGACGTTGCTTGCAGGCGGCTCGGCCAGTCGCGATATGAAGCACCTGCTTGCCCAAGGAGGAGCCGAGGCGGTGGCGGCACAATTAAAGTGGTTGGGGGCGATGAAAGCCTGGTTGTCTGCGTCACGTCACGTGTCATGGGAAGACGATCCATTCGTGCGCGGCGGGTATGCGGTATTTCCGCCGGGATATGATCCAGAGCAACGAGCCTGGTTGTCCAGG
>JAHBWO010000055.1 GCA_019636945.1 Nitrospira sp.
CTACTTGCCGATCTCGTCCGGGCGCGCACCATATCGAGAGGGATGGGGAAGCTAGTATGCCCCAGGGTGTGTTCCTTAATCGAAGGTAATGCGTGGCCAAGTGAAACAGAATAGTATGTCTGGTCTCACCTGGCTAAATGGGGGAAGTTGAGGTGATCATAAACCGTGGCAACAAATCCGCACATGCGTCACTCTTGTCCAATCTGAATCAAGAGCCGAGACCTAAGCAACCAGATTCTTTAGCCCCTTGCCATGTATAACCTTATGAAGGATTACCTCATCGTACAGCGCCTATCCAGAATTGAGGATAGAGGCTTGCAACCAGGTTGGTGGGCTTTGTTGATATATATGGCTTTCATAGCCGGATGCATGACCCTACAGCCATCCACATCTTTACATCCTCCCAGCAACCGAGGACGCCACCTTGAAATGAATGCATGGCTGAAAACAGTGGAGATCACCGACCCGGAGATTACCGACACAAAACAAAAGGAACAAATCTCGATTACATTGACGAACAATCTCCTTCGCTTCCTGCGGGAGGGGAAATATCTTCGCAAAGTTGAATTGCTCCCTGGTAACCCTCAACCCGAAGATGTAGTCCTCCTCTTTCAGTTCGACCGCTATAGGCAGAGGCGATCCGCACAGGTGTTTCAGAGCTCCGATTCGTCAGACGTGTCAGGCATGCTAATACTCACTCGCGCGGACGGACATTTCATCAAAGAGGTAAGAGCCAGCCTAAAAGAGGAACACCCGGTGGATATTTTTTCAACTGAAGCCGCACTGCCAAGTGGAATGGCCGCAAGAACGTACGTGATTGAGGAGCTCTTGTGGAAGGCCTTGTCGGCACTACAGCCAAACTCATAGGGAGGAGATAGTATGACAAGCGGGCGAGCGTTGCATGTCCTCGTACTATTCGTGTCGCTGTCGTCACTCAGTGGCTGTGCTTCATTTCGATCAGGAGGGACCCCTCCTCCTGCCTCATGGCCCATATCAAAGGAGCCGGGCAAACAATCGATCAGCTTACTCGTCACGGGCGAAGCCGTTGTAAACAATGAAAGGCAAGACGCTCCTCAAGGAGCAATTCAAAGGTGGCAAGAAGCGGTTGAGAAGGCCTACAAAGATTCAGGTCTTTTCTCTAACGTCACAATAGGCGCGGCCGAAACGGATCTCAAAGCCGAGATCCACATCCTTGATCGCGGTGAAGTCAGTAAGGGGATGGCCTTTCTCTCAGGCCTTACCCTCACGTTAGTTCCTGCTAATGCTCGTGACGAGATGGTCGTCACGACGGCACTGAGGGGCAAGGAAGGGCAGGAACTAGGCACATACAACGAGAAAGAAACCATGTCCACTTGGATCCAGTTCTTTCTAATTTTCATCATGCCGTTTAACTGGCCGAATACGGTCGGGACGGAGATGCTGTATGACCTCAATCGTGCGATTATCGATCAGGCCCATAGGGCAAGGTGATTCGCTCCGAGACGATCGTAGTCCCCAAGGCAATGGGCGCATCTGGCGCCGCAGCATTTGTGACTTGCTCACGCTACGTGCAATTTGTGGTCGGCAGTGACCTATAACTACAGGGAGGGCGAAAGCTTCACCTAATCTCAGCGCAATGCAAAGCCTAGCGTTACAACTGGAAGCCGCTGACGCTATTGGCAAAGGCCGTGACCCGCTCTGGATGAAGGTGCAGAACCAGTAGGAGATACAGGTGTATCGTCCTGGTGTAACTATCAGAGCAGTAAAGGTGGAAACTGGTGAAATTACATGAAGTGGTAACTCGACGTTTAGTCAGGAAGTCAGTGACGCGGAACTCGCCTACCCGAGACTTACCGAAGCTGCAATCCTTCGTGCTACTTGTCCAATAGAGCGCGCTGCGGAGACGTGGATAGAAGCTGCGCGCGATCGTTCCCGCCAACGTGAGGGGTGTATCAATAAGTAAAGAACGATCGGCCCACAGGCCGTGCCCCCTTCAATCAAGCACAGCGTATGGCCCTTCCCTTTTTGCCTGGGGTTGCAAACCGAATAAAGGCCCCAAATCCATGACCGGGTGGAGGTATGCCGATTGTAAAGAGAAATGGGATTGCTAGAGGTAAACTAGCGTCACTCAGTGCTTCGATACCAGTTGCTGTGGGCAATAGTGTACGAGCCTGAAAGTGTAACCATCATACCCCACACAGCCACATTCCACGGAACCGGATGCACATCTTCCGATACACCGAGTGCCCGCTCCTGTTGCAGGTTTCTCCCTCTTTTTGTGAGCTTGCATCGCGTCGTTGACGGTACTGGCCTCAGGTGCTGAGGAAACGGTCCTCGTCTTCCTTTTTGTACCTCTTTGAACAGAAGAACCTATCCATGGCACGCCAATGCAACCGTGCCATCCCCTTGAACGCTCAACGGATGACAGCCGACACCCTCGTTTGATGGGTCTTGCCACCTACCAGGGTAGTAGTCGCATTTCCGTTCTCGTATTACCGTGCAATGACCATCAAGACATCTCAAGGAGGCGTAATGATGATGCCCCAGGCCATGGTTTCAAAGATCGCGATCGATTGCATCCTGTCGAAAGGAAGCGAAGGGTTACAGGGCGAAGGTTGTATCTATGCGCTCTCCTCCTCCCCTCCTTCGATCACAGGCCCCGAAACCCTGCACCCCGGGGATTATGTCAAGTTACGCCTATGGCTCCCCGACGATGAGAGTTCAGCGATCTATATTGACCTTGCCGAAGTTCAGTGGGTCAAACACCAGTGGGTCAAGCTCGACCTGCTCCTCACATCGTCCAAAGATCAAGCCCGCCTGAGGGAGTTCATCGCACCGACAACCCAGGCAGTACCACTTCCACACCGAATGTGGGAACAGATTGTGATTCGCGCATGAAGGTCGAGCGGTCCATCGGAAACCATGGATCGCGTGGTGCACCGGTAGAGGAGGGCTTACAGAACACGTGGGTGAAGGACGTTGTGTGCGGATGCCCACCCGCAGGCAACGAAGGTTTCTTCTCCCTCCCGAAGAAACCTCCCTTCACTCATATTCCTGTGACTGTTCCATACAGCACCTCAGGGTGAGCAGGAGAACCACACGTGGAAAAACAACCGAATTCTAGAGGAGCTATTCGACGGGAACTCCGTGGGAAGGCCTGTCCTTTCTGCGGAGGGACGACCTATCAACTGGTGCTTCGCACGACAGGCATTGCAGACCAATCAGTCCTCTCTGCTCGATGCCGTCACTGTGGTCACCCCAAAAGTCTCGAGACAGACTTCAAGCATATCTTGTGGATTTGAGCGCATGTAACCAGACCGCCGGATAAACATGATCGATCACCGAGGAGGATGCACGATGTCAGTTTCTAGACTCCACATATATCGTGGTCGTACCGAACGGAAACGCAAAGCGCTTCATATGCTGATGCTCAGCGGAGTGGTGCGGCCCAGCCACATCGCACTCCGATATACGACTCTTCTCACACAGGCTGAAGAGGAGGCCACTGGTTCCCAGAATGGTGCTTTCTCACCGGCTCAAGTCTCAATCCAGCTCAATCGATTGCTCCACTCACTAGAGAGACGGATGACACAGCTGATATCGCTGGCACCAACATACCTGAAACACAGCCTGTTCAAACCTCGCCGTGTAGCAACCGCGAGAATGTGCCTGCGCAGTGTAACCAAGTCCGAATGCGAATCATCCCTTGTGCCTCTCCCTTGAGCTGAGGTAAGATGCCTCCGCATCGGTGATGTCCCGCCCCTGGCGACAATTTCCGCTGTGGATGCGGCCCGATCCCTACAATCGTGACGTGGAGAGGTGGCCGAGTGGCCGAAGGCAACGGTTTGCTAAACCGTCGTAGGGACAAAATCTCTACCGAGGGTTCAAATCCCTCCCTCTCCGCCACTATTGTTCAAATGAATTCCTCAGCGTAATCAGACACTTTTACCCTAAATCCTCCAACTTCTACCCCTGAAATATGTATTGTAGGACCACGATACCTGTCGTATGCTTACAAACTTCTTTGGCCTCTTATTACGAAAGGACCCGACAACCTATGCGAACTCGTATATTGACTATTGCTGCTGGGCTTTTCCTTCTTGCGGCCCCCTTGTGGGCAGCATCGGACCCAGCCAACGATGACCAAAAAACCTTGTATGCCCTCGGATTGGCCCTCAGCCAATCGATTGGGACATTCTCCCTCACAGAAGCTGAGCTGGACATGGTCAAGAGTGGGATGACCGATGGCGTGCTCAAACGCTCCCCCAAAGTCGACCTTCAGACCTTCGGACCAAAGATCCAGCAACTTCAGCAAGCTCGCTTGGCGCTCGTCGCCGAGGGTGAGAAAAAAGCTGGATCGGCATTCGCCGCTAAAGCAGCAACGGAAAAGGGCGCCGTCAAGACAGAGTCTGGCATTGTGATCACACCGATCAAGCCGGGAACCGGCGCGACGCCGAAAGCAACCGATACCGTCAAGGTCCATTATCATGGCACCCTCACCGATGGCACCGTGTTCGACAGTTCCATCAAGCGAGGAGAGCCGGCCACGTTCCCTCTCGATAAAGTCATTAAGTGCTGGACGGAAGGAGTTCAGCAGATCAAGGTCGGTGGCAAAAGTCGGTTGGTCTGTCCGGCTAATCTTGCCTATGGCGATGCCAGCCCTCCCGGTTCGCCCATCAAGCCAGGGTCCACGTTGGTATTTGAAGTAGAATTGCTCGAGATCGTGGCTGCAAAGTAACAGCGAGAGTGCCGCCTCTTGCACAGAGGCGGCACTCCACTCACCCTGCTACCAACCAGCCGATCGTGCGAACCATCCTCACCAACTCTCAAACCTGCCGTGAGTAACACGGCCCCTCTTCCTCGCACCGATCCGTCACCCTCGCCGGTACGTTGGCTCATCCTTGGCTTACTGTTCGCCATCAGTGTCGTCACCTACATCGATCGGGTGAACATTTCCGTCACGGCTCGTCAGATGATGCCCACTCTGGGACTGACCGACCAGGAGATGGGCTGGATTTTCTCCGCATTCGTCGTGGGGTACGCCCTCTTCCAAATTCCAGGTGGATGGCTGAGCGATCGCTGGGGCGTGCGCATCGTCCTCACTCTCGCACTCATCTGGTGGTCCTGCTTTACCGCCTGGACAGCTGTGGCAGCCACGTCGTTCCTCGCCGGCCCATTGGGAATCGTAGGCGCACTCGCATTGATCCGTCTCCTCCTTGGTGTCGGAGAAGCGGCAGCGCTGCCGACCTTTAACCGAGCGGTCACGGACTGGCTCCCTCCCCATGAACGGGGACTTGGTATCGGTATTGCCATCGGAGGAATCGGGGTGGGTGCAGCCGTCACCCCTCCAATCACCGCTTGGATCATGGTCAACTATGGATGGCAAACCGCGTTTTATCTTTCAAGCGGTCTTGGCCTAGGGCTGGCCGTCGTCTGGTGGCTTCTTGCTGCTGACCGTCCCACGAGTCACCGCTGGCTTACTTCTTCTCCAGGGGCGAGCGCTACTGCACCCGCTCAGAAGCCCCAGCTTCCGATTCCCTGGAATCGCATACGACACACCTCCACCGTCTGGTGGCTGATGCTGAGTTATGGGTGCCTGGGTTATGTCGCCTATGTCTATATGTCCTGGTTTTATTTGTACCTCGTCAATGAGCGAGGCTTCAGCGTCTTACGCGGTGGACTCTTCGCCGCCGCCCCATTCCTGGCCATTCTCCTGTCCTGTCCCGTCGGCGGATGGGTCACCGATCGACTGGCGAGCACGTATGGCATCACAAGAGGACGCCGGATCGTCGGCATGGCCGGTATGGGTCTGGCCGCTCTATCCATCGCCATTGGTGCCTTGGTTGAATCACCCTACCTCGCCATTGCCTGTCTCTCATTAGGAGCAGGATGGCTCTATTTCACGATCGGCGCCTACTGGTCATCCATCAGCGACTTGTCTCCGGCCCATGCCGGAAGCCTCTCCGGCTTGATGAACATGGGAGCCAATCTCGGAGGGGCAGTCTCCCCGACCCTCACACCATGGATCGCGCAACAGTGGGGGTGGCCCGCTTCGCTCGGCCTGGCAGCCTTCATGGCACTGCTCGGCGGATGCATGTGGCTGCGCATCAATCCGGAAAAACAACTCACGGAAGATAGTGCTGAGACTCAAAACTCAGCACTCAGAACTGAGCACTCTCGGTAGTCCTTGTCACCGCGAGGATGGCCTTGTTACAGTCAGTACCATGACACTGCAGTTTCAGAAAAAGGATCCTCGGATCACCATTACCACGAAGCTGGGCGAGATCAAGATCCGCCTATATCCTGATGCCGCACCGCGGCATGTCGAGAACCTTATCAACCTGATCAAGATGGGCTTCTATGACGGCACCACCTTCCATCGAGTGGTCCCTGGATTTCTCATCCAAGGCGGCGACCCCTTGAGCAAGCAGCCGGATCGTATGCTCCATGGAACCGGCGGCCCCGGATACTTTCTCTCCCCTGAACCCAACGATTACCCGCACAAGCGTGGTGCACTCTCCATGGCCAAGATGCCGCGCGAGAGCAACAGCACACGCGACTTCAACGACAACGGCTCACAGTTCTTTATCTGTGTGGACGACAACAGCGGGTTGGATCGACGCTATACGGTGTTCGGAGAAGTCTTTCGTGGGATCGACGTGGTCGACACAATCGTCGCGGCGCCACGCGACGAATATGACAATCCCCTCGATCCCATCAGCATGACCATGACCGTCAGAGAATAGCAGGACACCGCAACAGACCATCATTCAACAGCACAATCACTCCTGTGAAAGCTCAAATCCTCCCAGCCTCAGCGCCAGAATCCATTCGCCTGGCCGCCGAGACCATTCGAATGGGCGGGCTCGTGGCCTTTCCAACTGAAACGGTCTATGGACTCGGCTGTGACGCGTTGAATCCTGACGCGGCAGCGAAGGTGTTTGAAGCCAAGCAACGTCCGCAATTCGACCCGCTCATCGTCCACATTGCCGATCGGAGGCAACTGGACAACCTGGTGAGCGCTCTTACAACAACAGCGTGGCAGCTCGTCGATCAGTTTTGGCCGGGACCACTGACGTTGGTCTTGCCGAAGCAGCCGACCATTCCGGATCTCGTCACCGCCGGTCTGGATACCGTCGCCGTCAGAATGCCGAACCATCCGGTGGCGCAGGCACTAATTCGAGAGGCAGGCACGCCGATTGCCGCACCGAGCGCCAATCCCTTTGGCTACGTCAGTCCAACAACGGCTCAACACGTGGCAGATGGGCTGGGAAGTGCAATCGATCTCATCCTCGATGGAGGACCTTGTCCCGTCGGCGTTGAGTCGACCATCGTCTCACTGATAGGCCCCCAGGCTGAATTGTTGCGACCTGGGAGCATCACGCTGGAACAACTCAGTACCGTCATCGGGCCACTCAGCCGATGGTCTTCCGTAGTCGATCAGCCGACTGCCCCAGGCCAACTGGCTCGCCATTACGCAACTCAAACTCCTGTCACAATCCTGACCTCCGCCAAGACACGACCGACACCCCCCAAAAACGAGCGGGCTGGATTGTTGATCTTCTCAGAAGCCAGTGCAGCGGACGAGCGGTTTGCAGCGGTTGAGGTCCTCTCAACAACCGGCGATCTTCGGGAAGCCGCACGCCATCTCTTTGCGGCTCTTCGACGGCTGGACGCGCAAGGTTTGGATCGAATCTATGTGGAACCTTGTCAGGAAGAAGGGCTGGGGATAGCGATCATGGACCGTCTGCGCCGCTGCGCGGCCTCATAAATTCTGCCCTATCCAGTCGGACCACACACTTGTATCTCGCTTTTCGCATCTCGAAAACGAACGACGCTTCACGAGATACGTTTCACGCGATTGAACGCAATGCAAGAACGCCGCGGGCGGGCTTTTTCAGCATTCCGCTAGCAGTGTGTTGACAAACCCTGCGCCATTTCCCAAGCGGATAGGTGTGCGGGGTGACCGACAGGATCTGGATTCACCGCAGGCTGTTCAGAAAGGCCGTCCAGCAAGGCCGCAGCGAGCAAAGAGGCGAATCGTACTCTGTCCCGTACGTTGAGCCCCTGAGCGACGCGACCTGCCTGCGCGAAGCCGCTCCGGCGAAGGCAGGGAACGACGCTGGTGGCCTTTGTCTAATGGGATGGACTCCCCTGCATTCGATATCATGGGTTCGACGAACGCTCTCGTACGCACCCATCACGACCAGAAGGAGGGAGTCCCCATGACACACATCACACGCATAGGCATCGATTTGGCCAAGCACGTCTTTCAGCTCCACGGCGTCGATGAGCGCGGCCACACCGTGCTGCGCCGCCGCATCGCGCGCGCCCAGCTGCGTCCATTCCTCGCACAACTCCGACCGTGTCTCATCGGGATGGAAGCCTGTGGGAGCGCCCACTATTGGGCGCGGGAACTGGCGATGCTGGGCCATGACGTCCGGCTGATCGCCCCACAGTTTGTTGCTCCGTATCGGAAACACGACAAGAATGATGGCAACGACGCCGAAGCGATCTGTGAGGCCGTCGGTCGACCCCACCTGCGCTTTGTTCCCGTGGAAGAGATCGAGCAACAGGCGGTGTTGACCGTTCATCGGGCACGACAGCTCCTGGTGGCGGAACGGACGGCCCTGGTCAACCAGACGCGGGGCTTGCTGGCCGAATACGGACTGATCGTATCCACAGGTGTCGGCGTGTTACGGCGCGCCCTGCCCGACCTGCTAGAGACGCCAACCTTGCCGGGATTGGCGCGAGAGGTCTTCGCGGACTTGGCCGATCGCCTGCGTGCCCTGGATGAGCGGATCGCGACCTATGACCGCCGCGTGGCAGCGTTGGCGCGCCAGACGGAATCGGCGCAACGCCTGATGCAGGCACCTGGGGTGGGACCAGTGACGGCGACCGCGCTGGTGGCTACCGTCGGGAATGCCCGCGCCTTCAAGAACGGCCAACAGTTTGCAGCCTGGCTGGGGTTGGTTCCCCGGCAACATTCCAGTGGCGGCACTCGTCGACTGGGTCGTATCACGAAGCGCGGGGATGTCTACCTCCGCACGTTGTTGATTCACGGGGCCCGCGCTGTGATGCGGCAACTCACTCGCCGCACTGATGCTACCGGTCGCTGGGTTCTGGCCCTGAAAGCCCGGCGCGGATTCAACAAGGCGGTGGTGGCGCTGGCTGCTAAGCAGGCCCGGGTCCTTTGGGCGCTGTTGGCCACCGGGCGCCCCTACGTCGCCTGTTCGTGAAGGCACCACGTACGGGAAGTTGGAGCAGTCATGACTGAGTGCAAGGTTCAGGAGTTGATGGCGTGACCGGTCGGACCGGCGCCGGGAGACCCTGCTAGCAGGACTGGCCATCACAGGCCGTTTGTCTCATGAGGACCCGGTGCGCGGATGTCCATCAGGGCCCGAACTCAAAACCGAGTTCACCATGAGGCCGTATATATGCGTGCAGTCAGACCACCTCACCATCACGCCTGACCTTGCATCAGAGGGGGAGTCCATATAAGCCTGCTAGAGGAACCGTACGCCTTTGACGGCTTTGGCAACAACGTACATACGAACATTATTGCTTCGATCGTCCGCCGGAAAGAGGAAGAAGCCGGGCCGAGTTGAGTCGTAGCCAGTGGTCGTTCCCACTAAGAGTTCGCCGTCCTGGAACGTCACCTCAACTTTTCGCCCGGACAGGGGCTTGCCCGCAACGAATGACTTGCCCTCCGTGTAACTCCCATTTCCGACAAAGTCGCGCACGAAGAACACGGCCTTCAGCTCCTGCATGATCACACGCGTGAGCGGTGCCGATGTCTTGGCGCCCTCTGCTTTCACGTGAAAATATTGGGCCCCGGGGGAGAAGTCCTGGGCATAGCCCTTCAACATCGATCCATTCTGATACCGCACAACGATCTTGGCCGGACCGGTCATACACCCTCCCTCATTCCACAAAGGCCTGACCTTCTGCTTTCGCAGTATCGCTGTGGCGGACGTTATTCCCAAGAAAAATGTGATTCCTGAAGGGACGGAGTGGGTCTGCCCCGATTATGTGGTGAGGACCTCCTGCCACATCACGGCAAGATCGCGAAGAGCTGTACTTCCATCACCAACATAGACCGAACCGTGCATCGTCGCGAGCCGTTTCGGCTGGAGTGCCGCCAGTCGGTTCAGCGTCGCCTCCGTCAAGGAACAATAGGGCACATAATTCGCCAGTGGACCTCGCTGATACCCCACCAGCGTCTCCCGACATCGGCCGATGACATCCGATTGCGTCATCGGTTCAACATCCCCGTCTTGATGAAAGAGGTCGGAACACAAAAGCGTCCGTTCTGTCTCCTCAAACAGCAGTCCCGCTTCCCAGCAATGGGGCACATGTGGCGTGGCAAGAAAGCGGAACCGGTAGCGCCCAGTCTCAAGGATCTCCCCGTCAACCATCCCTTTGGCAGGACGAAGCGCCAGACAGTCGTCTACGCTCACCATCTTGCCTACCATACTGCACAGGACTGCTGACTGCGGAGCCAGTTGCTGCCACTCCGGTACCGTTGCGCATTCATCGGACTCAAAATGACTGAATCCGATCCAGCGCAAAGTCCGTGGATCGATGAGCGACGCCACGGCAGATTTGACCTCCTGAAAGAGTGCACGCGGGCCCGTATGAAACAGCAACGGCTGATCGTCACGGACTAAAAACTGACTAAACTGAATATTGAACGGTTCAACGAACGTAGTAAGACGGAAGAGGTCAGGAGCAATCTCAGTAATCTTGGTCATGGAGCCTCCTCAGGAATTCAAGGATGCGATCATACTTGTCACCCCATCAAGCTGCAATACTGAGAGACGCGATCAGTCTGTCGCACGAGTGGTGATAGGCTACTAACCCACCAAGGTCCTACCGAAGGTCGACCGTAGAACATTATGTGAAGCGGGCTGGAACAGATACGCAGACTTTCTGGAGGATACCGCTTGACATGGCAACCAGGAAAGGTCTTAATTGATTTTTTCTGAGGTCTTCATTCGAAATGTGGTACGATCCCGTCCCAGCGTAACAAGTAAGCGGTTCCGAAATCCTCGGACAATTTTTCCTTCACAACAGAAATCTCAGACAGCAGGCCGTCAACTCTCCTGCTCAGTTTGCGAAATGAACGCGCTCGCCGTGGAGGCGGATAGAGACGATGCTGTACAAAATATATGACCTGCCAATCTGGCTTTGGGGTCTATTGACTGTTGGGCTTTTTGCGATGGCGTCGTGCGCCGGACTTGTATTCATGCGGGTCTGGATTCGGAAATATCTTCGACTCTCAGTTGATTTAAATGAAGCAGTCAATGGCTATTTCTCCGGCATCGGTGTCATTTATGGATTACTTCTTGGTCTGGTCGCTGTCGCGACATGGCAAAATTTTGACGCGGCGGCAAGTCTCATCTCCAAGGAAGCGGCTACGATCGGTGCCCTATACCGCGATATCAGCGACTATCCTGCCCCCCTTAGGAGTGAGTTGCAACGCCATCTGCGGAACCACGTGACATACGTGATCGAGAAAGACTGGCCTGCACAGGAACAAGGGCGAATTCTGACAGGCGGAACGCTCATACTCAGCGAGTTTCAGCGAGCGTTGACATCTTTTGAGCCCACCCCAGGTGGTCAAACCATTCTGCATGCCGAAACACTTCGTGCTTTTAATATCATGGTCGAAGCCAGAAGACTCCGGCTTGATGCTGTCACCTCTGGTTTACCTTCTGTCATGTGGTACGTCGTGCTGATCGGTGCAGTCTTAAGCATCTTCGTGACCTATTTCTATGACATTGAAGACCAGAAGCTACATTTGATTCTAACCGGTACGTTGGGGACCTTCATCGGCCTAATGGTGTTCTTGACCGCTACCCTGGATAATCCATTCCGTGGCCAAGTTAGTGTCTCACCCGACTCCTATCAGCTAATCCGTGAAAATCTCATAGATCTCAAACAATCACCTGATCAGCACAGCCCAACACGCTGAAGCCGGAGACATTCGTGCAAGGCGTACTGTATGCCGACTAGAAGAATCGATCCCTATTCAATGCATCAAATGTCTCGGCTGAGAGCCTGATACGGCACTCAAGTCCCACATTGTTCGTCATTCGGCTTTCATCTCACTCTTCTGTAAATGAACTACGTCTGCAAGGCCTTGCTGAGACCAGGAATTCTTCGGGAATCGCTTCAGATCTTCACGAAACACCTGCTCGGCCTCGTCTGAGCGCCCCGCCTTGAGCAAAAGCACACCAAGTTCCTCTCTCACGGGGACCGTCCACTCAGGCGGCTCACCATAGACGAGCGCATCTTCGAGTCGCACGGCCTCCCTCAGATGACTGATTGCTCCAGGCAGATCCCCCTTTGCCGCGACGATGTGGCCGCCAAGCACCTCGACGGCAATGTCCAGCACGGCGCCGGCGGTATTGAATTCAAGACGCAGCGATCTTACCCGGGAATCCTGAGCAATGGAGCGCAATTGGACCAGCGTGGCATCCGCCGCCTTGAGATAGCCACGTGCCGCCAACGCTCGCCCGTGCGCGTACAACCACATCGCGCGAGCATGTGGAAGATCCTCTGGTGGTCCCTCCACATTCAGCAGTTCGTCCCATCGACCAAACCGCACGCGCATCTGCAGATGGCGCGTCTGATGATGCTGAAGGAAGGTCATCCCGGGCTCATGTAACAATTCCTGTGGCACTAAGGCCGCAATCTTGTCTGCCGCAGCGATGGCCTGGGCTTCACGGCCGATCATGCTCGCGGCAAACGCGAGAAAGTCGTAGTTGTGCGGGTAATAGCCAAGCACGTAGATGCCGACGGCTGGACTATGATCACGAATGTAGGTTTCATCCGCATGCACGGCGTGCTCGTTGGCCTTGATGGCATCCTCGTACCGGCCGACCCTGATGTAGATATGGCCCGGCATGTGCACCAGATGCCCCGCGCCAGGCATGAGACTCACGAGGCGCTCGGCAGCCGCGAGTGCCCGTTCCGGCTGCACCGCCTCAACCGCATGGATGTAAAAGTGGTTCGCACCCGGATGACCAGGCTCGCCAGCTAGGCCTTGTTCGAGCTGTGACAAAACCATGGTCGTATTGGATTTGGGCTTACCATCTGCAGTCCAATAGTTCCATGGGCTCAAGTCCATCAACGACTCTGCATATAGCGTCTTGGCTTCGAAGTCATCTTCGAAGCGCTGCACCACCTCAGCCATCGCGTGTGAATAGGCGACATCCAATTCTGTACGATCAGCCGGCGGCTCCGCTACGTACCTCGTCGCCAGCGCTCGGATCAGAGCTTGCTCTCGATCGCTCACCCTTGTTGCATGCTGGCTGGCCTGCTGAATCGCGTCATGGGCGAGACGCCCGCTCGCAACATCCATCGGCGCATTGATGTTAGGCCCGTAGGCAAGCGCGATGCCCCAGTAGCACATCGCGCAGTCCGGATCGAGCCGCGCACCTTCATGAAAGGACCGAATCGCTTCCTGATGATTGAACGCGTAGTAGAGCCGCAATCCCTGGTCGAAATACCGCTGTGCCAGCGGCACCGCGGTGGTGATCGGATAGTGCAGCGTGCCAAGCTTGTCATAGAGCGGCACCAGAGCCACCTCGGTTACCTGACTCTGAGAGCCAGTGTCCGCATACGTGGCCGACACCCCGGCAAACCCGAAGAGGCACGCAGCAAGAAGCACATTCAGAGATCGCGCCAGCTTCCAGCCCACGCTGTTTGGAACAACCAGAACGTTATTCAAGTTACCACGAAAGCAAATACTAACATCATGTTCGTGCTGCATGCTGTCGTATTGTAAGACCCAACCCAATTTCTCGTTTGCGCGTTAGGAGTCTTTATCGTTATGAATCTCTATAAAATGTTGTAGGGACAGAGCAATGTGATGAACGCGCAGCATAAATCGAGACGTCTAACAATACTTAGGGAAGCTCTGATAAATTCAGGTTTTTGGTCGACCAGATCTCGAAATATTGGAGATTCTGCTCGAGTCCTCTCACGATGCCGGCACATTTAACCGAACGTCATTTCCCCTGTCCCGCCCGAGCAATGAGTTCCTTCAGCCCATTCAAATCCAGCGCTCCCGGCACCAGCTCGTTGCCCACGATGAACCCAGGAGTTCCTGAGATGCCGAGCTCACGGGCGAGGGCTCGGTTCTTCGCGATGACGCCCTTCCACTTCGGATCGGCCATATCCGCTTCCAAGCGTTTTGCATCGAGACCGACCTTCGTCGCGATCTTTAAGATCGACTCCTTCGTCACGTCTACATGGGACTCGAGCAGCGCTTCATGGAAAGCCTGGTGCTTTCCTTGCGCATATGAGGCGAGCGCAGCTTTGGCCGCGAGTTCTGACGGTTCACCCAGAATGGGGAAGTCCTTATAGACGACCCGCACACGGGGATCGACCTTCTGCAGTTCTGTCACGGCTGGTGCCGCACGCTTACAGAAGCCGCAACGGTAGTCATAGAACTCAACCACGGTGATCTCGCCTTTCGGATTGCCGCTGACCGGTGACAGAGGATCGTGCAAGAGCTCGTCCTGCTTAGTCTTGAGGGTAACTTTCTGACGCTCCTTCTGGTCCGCCTCACGTTTGACCTCCATCGCCTGCAGCGATTGTTCGATCACTTCGGGATGGGTACGGATATAGCGCTCAATCGCAGCATCGGCAACATCCGAAGAAGCAGTCGACGCACCCTTGGTATCCTTAGCCGTCATGGAACAACCGGACGTGAACAGGACCAGGGTGGCAAGGATGGGCAACAACGATGCGAACCGACTCCCGAGACGAGTGCTGTTCATTGATAGGTCTCCTCCATGGGGTACGACTAACGATAGACTTCACGGCGATGGCCTACTTTGACCACGAGAACAAGCAGGCGATTGTCTTCCACGGTATAGATGATACGATAGTCTCCGACCCGAAGGCGGTAGAGTTGATCGACGCCACTGAGTTTTTCAGATCCATGAGGGCGTGGCGTGGTTACAAGGGAGTCGATTCGTGACTTGAGCCGTTGTTGAATCTGCGATGGCAAGTTCCGAAATTGGCGATCGGCTTGGCGAGAGAACTCGATCTGATAGAGCACCATTCAACTCATAATCCGAGATCCCGCTTGATTTTCTTCCATGTGACCGTACCTTCTCGCTTCACACTCGCCAATGCGGCACGAGCCTCGTCCAGATCCAACCGATCTTCGATCTCTTCAAGCAGCTGCACATCTTCAATAGGGACCACGGCCGCCACATCCTTGCCTCGGCTTGTGACCATCACTCGACGTTTCGTGCGAGCGGTGCGCGCAAGAATCTGTCCCAACTGCTTCTTGACCTCGGCACTATTGACCCTGGTCACCACACTTCCCTTTTTCATGTCGTGAGTATAACTGAAGGAACAATCTGATGAAAGCAACCATAGGGCTCTCACACTCGCGGTGCAGAGCCCTCTCGAACTATCGATATCCTTCCCCGCTCGTCCCGCCGCCGAAACCGCCCCAGTTGCCGCCGAAGCCGCCTTGGCCGGTTCCCCAATACTCACCCTTCTGAATCCGCCGATAGGGATGCCGGAGGTCAGGACGGCTGAGCCACCAGAAGAACCCCACGATGGCGCCAGTGGTTCCCAGCGTGATCCAAATCCCGAGTCCCTTGATGCGACGGCGTGACGGAGTTTCAAGCCTCACTTCTTGCGCCGGTGTCGCCAGAGCCACCGCAGTACGGTACAGCCCCTCACCGAAATGGCCCCGTTCAATCGCAGGCTGAAGATACTGACGGCTCACTTCATGCCGAATTTCAGGAGTGACCGCCGGCAACATTTGGCGCCCCAAGGTCATCGCCGCCTGGCGTTCCTGCACCGCCACCAACACCATCAGCCCATGCTCCTGCTGTGTCGAGCCAATTTGCCACTTTGCGTACAGGGCATCCGCATATTCCTTCGCAGAGGGATACGGCT
The DNA here is from genome assembly GCA_019636945.1 of Nitrospira sp. Taxonomy (GTDB): domain Bacteria; phylum Nitrospirota; class Nitrospiria; order Nitrospirales; family Nitrospiraceae; genus Nitrospira_D. Next base: position 15,913 of record JAHBWO010000055.1, read on the forward strand.
TGATACTCGGGACCGTCACGATCACCATCTCGACGCCGCTCTTCTTTTCAAGATCGGTGCAGACGGATCGGATACGGTCCTTCCACTCCCGTTCGACGACTTGTGCGTGATCGCTGACATAGCCGATTGGGCTCGGAAGCGGAACCCGCTCCTTCGATCGATCATAGAGTGCGGCATGTGCGGACGGTGTCACGATCCCGACGAACAGAATCAACCAGACAATCCCAAGCCATGTTTTCTTCGGGAGTGATCTGATCATGTAATCCTGGCCTCTGCGGCTGTGACCAGTCGAGTCAGGCCTTCGAGGTAACGATCCATGAGTCGCGGAGTTTCCTTCTGGCCCGGAGAAATCTGCCCCCGTTTGAGAAGCAGGGCATCGCGGAGACCGGTCAAATCCACCGCGAGAGCAGCCTCAAGATCATTCAACAGCGGCTCCGCGTGGGCGAGAACCGGTCGGTCGAGCAACCTTTGCACACCGCGCAGGGCCGGAAGGAGTGCGGTCATCGAGAGTGCCAAGAGAATGGTGATGGCCTCTTCCGTGCTTCGGCCTTCCACCAAGCGCTGCCGGAGCCGAAGCAGATTTCCACGCAAGGCCTGGAGCACTTCAGCGGCTAAGTAACGAGTATCGATCTTGAGTCCCACGAAGGGATCTTGCCCCCACAGCAACCGCCGGCAATCATGGATGTCTTGGTATTCCAGCGGGAACGCCTTGGAGGCGGATTGGATGTCGTCGACCGTTAGGAACAAGGGCACGACCACTTGGTCCTTACTCCAGCGTTTGTGAAGACTGTCATACTGTTTCAACGTTGCCAGGTCATAGGACGACATCACCAAGAGGAGATTAAGATTGGAGCGCCCCGGGAGAAACTCCCCTCGCACCGCGCTGCCATAGAGGATGATGCCTTCCAGTTCAGATCCATAAACCTTGGTCACATCCTTCACGTAGGTGCGTAAGAGCTTTTGCGTCTCCTCCGGTAATCCATCAATGGTCCAATCAACCGACTGCATGTCCTTACCGGATGCCTCCTGCTGCCATATCGCGAGCCGAAGGATCCGGCAGAAATCCGGCCGCCATCAGGCGGTCCAGCATGCCGAACGGAGGGTCTTTACGAAGTCCGGCAGTCGTGGACAACACCCGATAACGAAGGCGCGCATTGCAGTCCAGAGTGCTGAAAACACGATCCCGGAGAAAGCCGATGAGCGGATTGGCCGTATTCCAAAAGAGCACCTGCTCATCAGCCAGCTTTTGCAACATCGCGACGTGCGGTCGCCGTGCATCTTCATAGCGCTTGAGCGTTGCAGCGGAGTAGTCGTTCGTCGCAAGACATTCCGGTAACAGGTCGGCCAACGTCATCGCATCGACCATCGCCTGCATACGGCCCTGCGAGGCATGCGGATTCATGGCATGTGCGGCATCTCCGATCAAGACTGCTCCATCGGCAACCCATGTGGGCGTACGAACCCGCCCGGTCGGTAAAAAGGCCGTTTGCTTCCAATCGATCAAGGTCCGAAATATCGGCTCACTCGATGGATCGATCGCGATCCACGCGTTCTGTAGAGTGGAGAGGCCTTGCGCTTTGACCTGGTCATACGAACCGGTCTTGATCATGTAGAACGCATAGACCTTATCCCCGGCGGCAGGAAACAGACCAAGAATCGTTCGCTTGCCGACGAAATATTTCGCCTCACTCATGGGAATCGCCGCGTCCAACAACGCGATCAAGTACCCCTGCGGGTAGAGGTAGAGATCAGCCGAAATCTGCAACGCCTCGCGGACTTTCGAGAAGGCACCATCGGCCCCCACCACCACCTTCGCCTTGATCGTCCGCTCCTGGTCTCCCTGCTTGGCAGTCAAGCCAACCACACGTCCCTTTTCACGAAGTAAGCCGGTAAAGGTCGCTCGATACCGTAAGGAGACCGAGGGTTCTCGCTCGACGGCGTCCACAATGGCATGATGCGCCACATTCGGCAGGGTCACCACCGCCCGATTATACGGAGGCGGCAAGTCGCGATAGTCAATGGTGCAAAGCCGTTGACCACCCACCCGGCAGAAATGAAACTGATGCACCGTCCGCGTGGAGGATCCCGGCAACTTATTCAGCAATCCCAAACGATCGAGGACGTGTTGCCCATTCGGTTGGAGAATTTCTCCCCGTAACCCCTGCGGCGGGCCCGGTGCCTGCTCTAAGACAATGGTCTTGACCCCATTCTGCGCCAGGGCAAGGGCCAGCACAGCTCCGCCACCACCAGCTCCCACAACCGCAATGTCGGTTTCTTCGACCATCGTTCCTCAACGACGCAGATATAGAGCCACCTTACCGCCAATGTTCCTGCTATTTCCACTCCTGGAATCGTTCCTGGTCTTTCCATAAAGAAAGAAACTTTTCCCTGGCCCGTACGGTAATGGCATGGTCTCTGATGATGTCCAGGCGTTCGTCGTTGTACTGATTGCCACTTGTCGTCTGATTCATCGAACCGCTCGTATTGACCTCATCATCGACCACGACCTGTTTCAGATGCATGAGGCTGTCGTGTTGATTGACCTTGATTGGGATCCCGGCCTCACGCAATGCCGAGAGGGCCGCCCGTTGTTTCGGATCGTTGAGACGTTCTCGATCCGTCAGGATCCGAACGTCAACACCTCGTCTTGTCGCCTCAACCAATGCCTTGACCGAGAGCGGCGACGTGAACCCATAACTCGCGACAAAGATATATCGTTTGGCACGATCGTAGACCCGCACAAGATGTTCAAGTGGGCGATCCTCAGGGCCATACCAAACTTCGATAGATCCAGCTGAAACCGCTCTGCCTGGCCCAAGCAGAACAGTAGCCAGTAGCCAGATCGTGACCAGCCGGCAACACCAGGTGAGTGAAGGGAACAGCACCCGCCGGATCATTCCAGATCAAAGAGGTCGCGGAAGTGATCGTCCGACGACTCCCAGGCCTGTGGGGCTTGAACCTGAAGCCATTGTCGAAGAAACTGTTTTTGGTCTGGCGTGAGCAATTGTTTGATCTGATGAGAACGCCCTTGAAGGGGCTGTAGAAGACTGATGTGTTTCTTTACGTCCAGCATCGCGGTTCGCACATAGAGGCTCGTATAGGCCGACGGCTGCTCTTCGGTCCCGTCACCCTGCACCCATACCGAGAGAAACTTGTCCAGCACGAGACCGGCGCTATCCAGTGCCGGTTCCGTATCATGGAACAGCTCGTTCTCAGACTCGGCAAGTGGCGTTGACTCTGCGGCACGAAACAGAAAATTCTTTTTCCACATCCCGGCATTCCTAATCCTCGGCATAGTGGCGATGAGGCGGATCTAAAGTCAAGCAATCCTCTCAGTGAGGATCTCCTCCTGCTCACCGGCCAGGCAGGAGGCGGTGAATCCTTTGGCTGGTTCCGGTCTCTCATAGGCATGACGCAGCCTTGACAAGCAGCGCCTGCCTTTGTTATTTTAGAAATTCTTTAATCTCTAAGCCAACTTGGGAGAATCCGTGCAGGTCAAAATCAATGGAAAGCCTGAAGAAGTCACGGGCGGAACCGTCCTCGATTTACTCAAGACCAAGAACATCGAACCGCAGATGGTCGCCGTCGAGGTGAACGACAAAGTCCTGGATCGTGACCATTTGGCCACGACTCACCTGAATGAAGGGGACCATGTCGAGTTCCTCTTCTACATGGGAGGCGGTCGGTGAGCACGACCTTATACCACGATATTACGGCACTGATCGGCAAAACTCCGCTCGTGCGATTGAACCGTTTATCAAAAGAGGGTTCCGCCACGATCTACGGGAAAGTCGAATTTTTCAATCCCGGAGGCAGCGTCAAGGACCGGATCTGCCTCAACATGCTCAATGAGGCGGAACGGCAAGGGAAACTCAAACCCGGCGGAACCATCGTGGAACCGACCAGCGGCAACACCGGGATCGGACTGGCCCTCGTCGCAGCGGTGCGCGGATACAAGTTGATCCTTGTCATGCCGGAAAGCATGAGTATGGAGCGGGCCAGCTTGTTGTCGTCGTATGGCGCACAGCTTGTCCTGACACCGGCCTGGGAAGGTATGAAAGGGTCGATCAAGGAAGCGGAAAGCATCTTGGCCCAAAATCCGTCGTACTTCATGCCGGATCAATTCTCGAACCCGGCCAACCCGGCGATGCACAAAATGACGACGGCGGTGGAGATCTGGGACGCACTCGAAGGAAAGATCGACGCGTTCGTGGCTGCAGTCGGTACCGGCGGGACCATTACCGGATGCGGCGAGTTCTTGAAAGAAAAAAACCCACAGGTCAAAGTCATTGCCGTGGAACCAGCGACGTCACCAGTGTTATCAGGCGGCGATCCGGGACCGCATAAGATTCAAGGGATCGGAGCCGGCTTTGTTCCCAAGGTCCTCAATCGAAAGATTCTCGACCGCGTGGTCACCGTCACGGATGACGAGGCCTATCAGACCGCCAAACAGCTCTCGAAGAAAGAAGGCCTGCTGGTGGGCATCTCGGCCGGCGCCAATGTCTTCGCGGCGCAGAAAATCGCCGATGAACTGGGACCGGGCAAGAACGTCGTCACCATCCTGTGTGACACCGGCGAACGCTATATCAGCATTGAGAAGTATTTTAATATCTAGCAGTTTCAAGTTTGAGGTTTCTTGTTTCATGTTTGAACTTGAAACCTGAAACTTGAAACTAGAAACTCAAGGTCGCGAGCGACGCGATGGAATTTACCGAAGAACAGATCAACCGTTACAGCCGGCACATCCTGTTGCCAGAAGTCGGCGGCAAGGGACAGAAGAAGATTGCCAAGTCTCGCATTCTGCTCGTGGGTGCCGGTGGGCTCGGTTCTCCGGCGGCGTTGTATTTGGCTGCCGCAGGCGTCGGGACGATCGGACTGATCGACAGTGATGTCGTAGACCTCACCAACTTACAACGCCAGGTGCTGCACCATACTCCCGACGTCGGACGTCCCAAGGTGCTTTCGGGAAAGGAAAAAGTCCAGGCATTGAACCCCGACGTATCCGTCTCGATGTACGAAGAGCGCCTCACCGCCGGCAACGCGCTCAAGATCTTCAACGACTACGATGTCATCATCGACGGCGTCGATAACTTTCCCGCGAAGTTTCTGATCAACGATGCCTCCTTCTTCGCGAACAAACCATTGGTGCATGGTGGCATTCTCCGATTCGACGGACGTGTCACGACCATCATCCCGAAGAAGTCCGCCTGCTATCGCTGCGTATTCAAAGCGCCTCCGCCGCCTGGCCTTGTCGCCTCCTGCCAGGAAGCCGGCGTGATTGGTGTCTTGGCGGGCATTATCGGGACAATCCAGGCCACGGAAGCCTTGAAGCTGGTCCTCGGCATAGGACGGCCGTTGACCGACCGTATGCTGGACTTCGATGCCAAGAAGACGCAATTCCGAGAAATCAAAGTCCGCCGCAATCCGAATTGTGCGCTCTGCGGAGAACATCCGACGATTACCGAGCTGTTTGACGATGGGGATCCTTATGCGGGATGTGCCGTGCGTCCCTCTGCATAAGATTTGAGAAGGTGGTACCACGATGAGCAAGATGAAAGCGCTAGTGTGCCGCGAATGCGGAAAGGAATATCCGACCAAGGCGATCCACGTCTGCGAAATGTGCTTCGGCCCACTCGAAGTGAAGTACAACTATGACGAGATCAAACAGGCGATTTCGCGCAAGAAGATCGAAGATGGACCGGATAGCATGTGGCGCTACCTCGACCTGTTACCGGTCGAAGGGACCAACTTCGTCGGTCCGCATGCGGGATTCACCCCATTGGTCCGGGCGAAGAACCTCGGTGCGTATCTCGGCATCGACGAACTCTACATCAAAAACGACACCGTCAATCATCCGACGCTGTCATTTAAAGATCGGGTCGTGGCCGTTGCCCTGACGAGGGCGCGCGAGCTCGGCTTTGAAACCGTGGCCTGTGCCTCGACCGGCAACTTAGCCAACTCCGTGTCGGCCCATGCGGCCTCTGCGAATCTGCACTGCTACGTGTTCATCCCCGGGGACCTGGAAGCCGCCAAAGTGCTCGGCAACCTCATCTATAAGCCGCACGTTGTGGAAGTAGAAGGGAACTACGACGACGTCAACCGGCTGTGCAGTGAGATCGCAGGCGAACATGGCTGGGCGTTCGTGAACATCAATATCCGTCCCTACTATGCTGAAGGCTCAAAAACACTGGCATTTGAGACAGTCGAGCAATTGGGCTGGAAAACGCCCGACCAAGTCGTGATCCCGATGGCCTCAGGCTCGCTCCTCACCAAAATCTGGAAGGGCCTGCATGAAATGAAGTATGTGGGGTTGATCAACGACGTGCGCACCAAGATCAACGGAGCCCAGGCCGAAGGATGTTCACCGATTTCGACAGCCTTCAAAGCCGGACGTGACTTCTTCAAGCCGGTCAAGCCGAAGACTATTGCCAAATCACTCGCGATCGGCAACCCAGCCGATGGTTACTATGCGCTCAAGGCCACAGCTGAGAGCAAAGGATCCATGGACATGGTGACGGATGAGGAAGTGGTGGAAGGGATCCAACTGCTGGCCCAGACCGAGGGCATCTTTGCAGAAACAGCCGGTGGGGTGACAATCGGTGTGCTGAAGAAGCTAGTCAAGCAAGGGATCATCAAGAAAAATGAGGTGACGGTCGCTTATATTACGGGTAATGGGTTAAAGACGCAGGAAGCGGTGATCGATGCCGTCGGTCGGCCGACCCGCATTCAACCCAGTCTCGTCGCCTTTGAGAAAAACTTCAAACTCGGCAAAAATGGTGGTGGTGATTCATGATTAAAGTCCGTATTCCAACTCCGCTGAGGCCGTTGACCAAGAACCAGGGAGAAGTCGACATCGCAGCCGGTTCGATCACTGATCTAGTCAATACACTGGAAGCCTCGTACCCCGGCATTAAGTCCCGCCTCTGCGACGACAGCGGAGAGCTGCGCCGGTTCGTCAACATCTATGTCAACGAGGAAGACATCCGTTTCCTCAAAGGCAAAGATACCGCCTTGAAAACCGGCGACGAAGTCTCGATCGTACCGGCGATCGCGGGAGGCTAAGCCATGGCACATGTCTCACACTTGCGGTTTCATATTCGTTTTCCAGAAGATACGGTTCGGCAACCCATCATCTATCAGATCGGACGTGAATATAATGTCGTGACCGATGTCAGGCGTGCCGATGTTCGGGACACCACAGGGTGGGCGGATGTCGAATTTTCTGGCGAGACAGCAGAAATCGAACGAGCGATTGAAGGCTTGCGAAAAAAGGGCTGCAGCGTCGATCCGATTGAATTGAATGTTGTGGAATAGCGGCAAGTGAAAGGTAAGGGGTGAAGCGTAAGGGGTAAGGTGATAGTGAAAGATGGAGCCGTCATGGCTGTACACACCTCACCCTTTACCCCTCACACCTAACGGAATTGAGTGATGCAACTCTCTGAATCAGAAATTCAACGCTACAGCAGGCACATCATTCTTCAGGATGTGGGCGGCAAGGGCCAACTCAAACTGAAGCGGGCCAAGGTCTTGTTGATTGGTGCTGGTGGCTTGGGATCGCCGGCTGGGCTCTATCTCGCTGCCGCCGGTATCGGCACGATCGGCTTGGTCGATGGCGATGTGGTTGACCTGTCAAACCTCCAACGACAGATCATGCACTCGACTGCCACGCTCGGCAAACCAAAGGTCGAGTCCGGCAAGCAGACGCTCTCCGCCATCAATCCTGAAATTACCGTCAACGCGTATCACCAGCTGGTCGATGCCGACAATATCATCCCGCTTATCTCGCAATACGATATCGTGCTCGATGGCTCGGATAATTTCACGACTCGCTTCTTGGTCAACGACGCCTGTTTCTTCGCGAAGAAAACGCTGATCTCCGCCAGCATGTTCCGATTCGAAGGTCAGCTCACGGCGATCAAGCCGCACCAAGGCTATCCCTGCTACCGCTGCCTCTATCCAGAGCCGCCTCCGGCTGGGTTGGTCCCGAATTGCCAAGAAGCCGGTGTGCTGGGCGTGTTAGCCGG
>JAHBWO010000056.1 GCA_019636945.1 Nitrospira sp.
ACAGCTAATCGCAATCAACGGCACCAGCGGGCGAGTAGGTGTTCCTCTCATCAGCCACAGGACCCCAAGTCCGACCTGGATGCCACCCAACCAGGCGAGGAGTGATTGGCTTCCGAGCCACGACAACAGGAAGAAGGCGGTTCCCCAGGTACCGGCCAAACTTCCCACGGTCGAGAGGGCGATCATGCGGCCCGTCTGTCGGCCGAGGTGATTCATGTCGGCCACGGCCAATCGTAACATGGCCGGTAAGACACCGCTGAGGCCGAATGCGGGGGGAGCAAGAAGGACGGTTGCGGCGAGACAGGGGCCCCACCGGGGGTCCTGCACCAGCTTTTCGATCTCGAAGAGAATAGGCTGGTTCGTCCATGCGACGAGAAATGTCCATCCTCCGGAAAACAGTAATAAAGCCGCCAGGACCCGTCCGCTGGTATACCGATCGGAGACCCATCCGCCGAACGCATAGCCGCTGCTCATCGCGGCGAGAATCACGCCGATCAACGCGCCCCACACAAACAATGAACTGCCGAATACAGGAGCCAGCAGCCGACTTCCCAAAATTTCCAACGCCATGACGACCGCTCCGGTGATGAGGGCAGTGCCGAGCAAGAACCAGCGTGGAATGTGAGGCGGATGAAGCGTCATCGATTGGACGGGAGTCTGAGAGCCCTTCTCCTGAGTTGAGTTGGAAGAGGCGTCGGATTGTACTCACCGTATTTTGCGAGAGTCAACGAAGGTCGACGGGCATTCAGCTGCGGGCTGATCCTAGAATTCATTGCCCGAAGCGGTTCAGGTTGTTATACTTTTGAACAAATTCCCTAGGCGAAGGAGGACGGGGCATGCATATTAGTGTGATCGGAACCGGCTACGTTGGATTGGTGACGGGGGCTTGTTTTGCTGAGTTTGGGGTGAATGTCACCTGCATGGATAACGACAGCCGAAGGATCGAGAAGCTTAAGAAGGGGGAAATCCCATTTTTTGAGCCAGGGGTGGCGGAACTTGTTGCGAAGGGGAGTAAGGAAGGCCGGTTGAATTTTACGACGGATATTGCCCAGGCTGTGGACAAGGCGCTGGCGATTTTCATCGCCGTGGGCACTCCACCAAGCTCGGATGGTAGCGCGGACTTGTCGTTCGTCAAAGAAGTTGGGAGAGGCATTGCTCTCCATATGAACAGTTACAAAGTGATTGTCACCAAGTCAACGGTGCCGGTAGGGACCGGCGAAGCGATTCGTGAAGTCGTGAAAAAAAATCAGAAAACGCCGATCCGGTTCGACATGGTCTCGAATCCAGAATTTCTTCGAGAGGGATCGGCCATTGAGGATTTCATGCGACCGAATCGCGTGGTTATCGGCGCAGATAGTGATCAAGCGGTCGCTATTATGAAGGATCTCTATCGGCCGCTCTACCTGATTGAAACACCGATCGTCGTGACTGATGTGCCGACGGCCGAATTGATCAAATATGCCTCCAATGCGTTCCTGGCGACGAAGATTTCGTTCATCAACGAGATCGCCAATCTGTGCGAGCGGGTTGGTGCCAACGTTCAATTGGTGGCGAAGGGTATGGGATTGGATCATCGCATCGGGTCGAAGTTTCTCCATGCAGGTCCCGGCTTTGGAGGGTCATGCTTCCCGAAAGATTTGGCAGCGCTCATTCAAACCGGCGAACGTAATGGTTATCCTATGCAGATTGCCTCCGCGGCTTCGCATGTCAACGACATCCAACGTGGGCGGATGGTCGAAAAGATTCGGGATGCCGTCGGCGGATTGAAAGGGAAAACATTGGCGTTCCTCGGCCTGTCGTTCAAACCCAACACAAACGATCTCCGGGAAGCCCCGGCCTTAGCGATCGGGCGAGAACTCGTGGGTGAAGGTGCAACCATTCGTGCCTATGATCCAGAAGCGCTCACGGAGGCCTGTCAGATGATGCCGGAACTCAAACCCTGTCAGGATGCCTACCATGCGGCGGAAGGGGCAGATGCGTTGGTGATCATGACCGAGTGGAATGTCTTCAGAAATCTCGATTTCGAAAAACTGAAATCCGCCATGCGTGCGCCGCTATTGATCGACCTTCGGAACGTCTATGACCCTGAGCGAGTGACTGCTGCAGGCTTTAGGCATGTGTCGGTGGGACGAGCAGCCTACAGCCCGAAGGGGTAGGGGCTGAAGGGATTGGGTGAGAGCTATTGAGATACCACGCTCGTGGCAGTAAGACGCAGCCGCAGTATCCTAAGCGGATATCTTGTCGTGGCCTTGTAGGAGGAGGCCTGCATCCGCTGACTAGGTCAGCCGTGGCAACTCGGCCTTGGGGGCTGCCTCTTTCGTTTTTGGTTTATAGCCCATCCGATCCAGAACTTTCATAATCCTCGTCTTGAGTCGATCGTCGGCATCGGCTAATGCAGTTGCTAACGGTTCCACTGCCGGCTTGCCGATCTTTCGTAAGATTTCGGTTGCCGATTGACGAATCTCGTCTTCCTCCGATACCAGGAGAGGAATCAATGAGGGAACCGATGGGCCTCCAAGCTTGATAAGTGAATCGTAGGCTCGCTGCCGGACATCACCGACCTCGTCGGTTAATGCGGCTACGAGTGGCTCCACGGCGCGAGAATCTTTTAACTCACCCAACACCTCTGCGGCGTATTTCCGGTTCAGCCAGTGCGAATCTTTCAGGTCGAGCAACATGGCATCGGCTCGCGCGGTATTCGGATCTTTCGGACGGATTTTGAAGCTCTTTGCGACCCGCTTGCCGCCTTCTTCCACGACACGGATGGTGGCGCCGTCGCCGGCCTTAATTTTTTTTAGGTCCTCCAGCGCTTCTTCCGCCACATCCAGCAGGACCGTCTTGCCGTCGTAGGCCAGGAGTTCGACCTCCAGCTGTCGGCTTTCCGGGTTGACGGCGACGACTCGCTCGGTCACTAAGTTAAACCCGTCTTTTTTCTCTCCGCCTTTCGGTGCAATCTGAATCAACTTGGGGGCTTCATCTGCCATGAGAATCTATCCTCTATAAGTGGTGTAAAAGAGTTTACGGTTCCGGCTTCCAACCGAGGCTGGACAATACCGCCTCAACGGTTTCTTGGACCATGGTGTTTTCATCTTCACGCAATGGTAGTAAGGGCTGAATGGCTTCTGTTGCGCCGAGCCGAGCAAGCGATTCAGCGGCATTGCGCCGGACGAGCCAATCTTCGTCGCGCAGCGAGTCGATCAAGGGGCCGACGCCGCGGCGATCACCGATCTTGCCCAATGCCTCCGCTGCGTGGCGGCGCACCATCCAATTGGACCCGAGCAGTCCGTCGATCAGGGCTTCGACTGCGCGCACGTCGCCGACCTTTTTCAGGACTCGGGCTGCATCCTCCCGGAGGGTACTGTCCATGAGGGCATCGATCAAGCCGGGGACCGCCTGTGAATCGCCGATTCGCTCGAGCGCCCACACTGCTGCTGTTCGCACTGCCCCGTCACGGTCCTTGATCGCCTTGACCAGCGGTTCAACCGCGCGCCGGTCCCGTAATTTTCCGAGTGCTGATGCGGCCTGTTCCCGGATTGCCCAGGAGTCATCTTGGAGGGCTTCAATCATCGGTTCCACAACAGGCGGGCCCATGCGTACGACGGCGCTGGTCGCCGCTTCTCGAATGACCACGTCCTCATCGGCCATCAACTCAATCAGCCGGGGCAACGCGTCCTGGCCGGTTTGTCCGAGACTCGCGATCGCGTGATCACGTAAGGCTTCGTTCTCGTCGTAGAGCGCATGAATCAGTTGATCGATGCGATCGGATGGAGGTTGTTCAGTCATGCTCACTGTCCTCTTCTTGCGTCTGATTTTCCATGGCCATGATGGCCTCAAGCTTATCGGCGATCAGTCCGGCATTGTAGGCCACCAGGCCGTCGCGATCCGTCCGGAGTTGGTCAAAGATGTCTTTGTACGGTCTCAAGACTCCCACGTCCTTGATTTTGGCCAAGGCTTCCATCGCATAGACGCGGAGCGGGCGGATGGGAATGGCATCGAGATAGAGCTGGGTTGGACGGGAATCCCCGATCAACCCCAACGCTTTGATCGCCAACTCCTTCACACCGGTATCCTTGTCCCGTTCGAGTCGTTTCATTAGTGGGATGACGGCCCGGACATCTCCGATTTTCCCCAGGAGGTCTGCGGCCGCTTCGCGCACGAGCCAATCATCGTCTTCGAGATATTCGATCAGGATTTCCACGCTGGGCCGTCCGATCCCCAGAAGATCGATGACGGTTGCCATCCGTGCTTCTTCTCGCTCACTGGCCCCTTCGATGTCGCGCAGCACATTGAATGTTGCATCGATACGTTCTCGGATGGCACTCAGCTTCTTCAACGTGCCGACAGCGATTTCTCGAACAGCCGGTTGTCCCATCGCGTCGATAAAAGCATCGATAGAACGGGGATCGAGCAATTGATCGAGCATCAGTGCCGCTGCAATTTGCGCTTCAACATTGGGGTGTTTGAGCAGGTCGCACAAGGGCAGCACGGCAGTCGGAATCCCGCCGATCAGGTGTGTTAGGACCTGCCTTGTCGGGCCTTCCGGTGTATGTGGTAACAAGGCAACCAACGCCCGTGCGGTATCCACATCAAGCACGCCCGCCATCTGTTCAAGGGCCGCCGCTGCAGCGTTGCGGACGGCGTCCTCGTCGAGTTCGAGCAGTTCGACCAGGGCGACTCCGGCTCGTGGATCCTTGATGCGAGCCAACATCGCTGCCGCCTCCTTCTTCAGCTCGGTAGGACCGGTTCGCAGTGCGTCCATGAGCGCCTGGACCGATCGTGGTCCTCCCGCTACACAGGCTGCCGTGGCCCGCATGCGGCGCCAGTCCTCTTCGTGGACGAGTTCGGAGACTAGTGTTTCGATGGTTTCTTTTGACATTGTGTTCAGAGCCGGCTGATGGAGATCTGACGCGGTCTCCATCCCACGAGCGTCAAGGTCTCACGAACGTGGAACCGGAGGTTTTCGTCCGTTGAATCATTCAATAGTGAAATGAGAACCGGAACGACCTTCGATCCGAATTTGGCCAATGAGGCGGCCGCCTCTGCACGGGTATGGGTGGGGCTCAGGGCCGCGACGAGTGAAGGAATAGCCCTATCATCCCCGATCAATCCCAAGGCCCGCACGGCGGCCCCTTGTGTGATCAGCTCCTCATTCCACTGATCCCCACAGCCGACTGCTGTCCTGGTGGATTCCGGAGGTTTGGCGCCTGTGACGACATCGATCAAAACGGGCACGGCGCAGGGATTGCCGATACGTCCGAGCGCCTCGACCGCCACGGTCCGTAACCCTGGTTCACGCATGGCCACGCATACATGATCCACAGCTTGGGCATCACCGATTTCGCCTAACGCCCGCACGGCATCCTCGCGAACAGCTGAATCACGATCGTTGAACAGGACCGAGAGCAGCGGTTCAACCGCACGAGGGGATCGAGCCTTGCCGAGCGATTCCACTGCATGCAATCGAACGAGCCAGTCGTCGTGTTTCAACGCCTGCACTAAGCATGGAATCGCTGCGTCACCGATGGCCGCCAGGGCTGTCGCTGATTCCTCACGAACCGCCTTGACTCTATCTTGGAGGAGCGGGATTAGGGCCTCGATGGTATCTGCGCTCTTTACGCGGCCCAAGGCCTGAGCCGCGTGCATCCGGACGATCCAATCGTTGCTTCTCAGTGCCGATAAGAGGGGAGTGATTACTCGCTCATCCGCAACGGTTGCCAGGATGGCCGAGGCGGCTTCTTGAACGGCTAAATCGTTCTCGGTCAGACAGGCGCCGAGTGCTTCCACTGCCGGAACTCCGATCGCGCGGAGTGCTTCCATTGCTGCCTCTCGCACGGAACGATCTTGGTCTCGAAGGAGGGACACGAGAGGAGTGACCGCACGCGGATCTTTGAGCTGGCCAAGCAAACGTGCTGCTTCTTCACGGATCGCCCAATCCTCGTCCCGGAGCGCGGCCATCTGTTCTGCAACCTCGTCGACCATGTTGCATTCTCTCAGGATATGGGGAAAAACTGCCCGTGTTGTTCTCGCGTCGCGATCATGTGCGTGCAGCCTATCTTGAGAAACGTCCTTCGCGTACGAGATGCGAGATGCGAACACCGAGATGCGAGAGTGCGGCCTTACACGAAGGAGTATGGTATTCGTCGGACTGCATCAGACGGTGTCACCGGATGGTCCAAACCGTCCGGTCTGTCCCAATGGCCGATCGATGCGCAGGTTGTCGGCTTGGCTGGAACTGATTTCTACTTCCTCATCGGATGGAGTCCATCCAAGTGTTTCCAAGGTTTCGAGCGCAATCTGCTTGAGGGCATCTTTGGCCGTCAGGCGAACTGAGGCGTACGACAGGACGCGTTCCTTCTCCGCCTCAACCTCAGAAGCCTTGGGGTCATAGAGAAAGGCGATGAGCGGTTCGATCGCGGCATCTCCGATGACGGTCAGCGCAGCGGCGGCCTTTTCACGCAAGACTCCGTCTTTCAGCAACATGATCAGATCTGGAATCACGCGTGGGTCACGAAACTGCCCCAGCGCAGTCGCCGCCGCTTCTTTGATGAACGCATCCTCACTGACGATGCATCCGGGTGTCGGTGAGCCTTCCTGTTTGATCCCTTTGCCTTTTAAAGCATTCAGTACGGCCGGGAGTGCTCGTGGATCGCCGATCATCCCGAGTGATGCGATGGCATGGCGTTTCACGGCCCCGTCTTTCATCGCATCGATCAGCGCATCGATTGCCCGTGGATCGCCGATCATGCCGAGCGCGATCGTGGCATCTTCACGAACGGCTCGATCCGGATCTTTCAATGCTGTGATGAGGGCCTCAACTACTTTGGCGTCACGGACCCAGGTTCGGCCGATTTGATAGTCTGTCGTCATCCCACCCAATGCCCGGGCTGCGTGACAGCGGACCACGAAATCCTTGTCGTTGAGGCTATCAATCAGCGGATCAACCGATGGTTGTCCGATGTACACCAACGCGGTTCCTGCGGTTTCTCTGACGATTTTTGACGAGTCTCTGAACAGTTTGATCAATGCCGGAACGGCCTTCGGATCTGCAATTCGACCAAGAGCCTCGGCTACGGCGCTCTTGACGGCTCCATCGCGGTCGCGACAAGAGACAATCAGTGCATCGACGGCTCGAGGATCCTTCATTTTGCCGGCGGCTTTGGCGGCATGTTCTCGAACTCGCCAGCGTTCGTCCTTCAATGCCGTCACCACACGATCAATGGCAGGCGAGCCTATCTTGGCCATGGCCTCAACCGTCTGGTCTCGCACTTCCATGATCGGGTCATTGAACAGGTTGATCAGGGCTTCAATCGCTTTAGGACCACCAATTTTTGAGATGCCACAAGCGGCATGGGCACGAACAGACCAGTAGTCATCGCTGCAGGCGACGAGTAGAGCCTCTAAGGTTGAGGGATCACCCAGGTCGGCAAGGGTCTTCGCCGCCTCTTCACGAGTGGCGTCGTCCACGTCCTCAAGTGCGTCCAATAGGGTATCGAGTACGTTAGCCATTGTTTGGTTTCTGGTCGTAATAGGGGTCAGGTTGCCCGCCGTGGGGGTAGGTGCGTTTGCACAACACGATCAAAGTTTGGGTCCCACGACCTTGCACACACTGGTCCAAGACGGGTGAGTAGTCGATGGTACCGTTCATGCCGACGGTAAAGGAAAAATCGAAGGTGAAACTGATGAATTTGTATTTGCCGGGCCTGAGTGACAGGTCACGACGCTCAGATGTCTTCGGGGCGTCGAGTGACTCCGGGTCGGAATTCCAGATTGAGGGCGTAACGCCGGGTATTTGCCACCATGACATGGGGACTAACTTGGTCGCATCAATGGTGATCTGGTGTTCATGGAGATGGGCGGCCGGGCGATCTCCGGCGAAGCTTCCCTCAGCGAACACCATCGTCAGCAGGCCTATGACGGTGATGCGAAGCGACAAGGACCGGTGTTTCATCGCAATATCGAAATTCATACAGAGTCAGCGCTTCTTGGCACGGGGTACAGGATGGCCGGCTGTGTCGGTATGGAAAATCTCCTCGATCACCTTGCTGTCCCATTCGGTGTGGGTCTCAAGCTGGAGCATTCGCATGACGGTCGCCCCGGTATCGATGATGGACACTGGCTGACGGATGACTTGGCCACGCGCGATCCCTGCTCCGGAAACGATCCAAGGAACGGCCGGTGTCTCGGCCTGTGTCACTTCCCCGCCGGCGTCGTTCCCCTTTGAACTCAAGGCTGTCACGAGGACGGTCGTGCGGTCCAAGAGATTATAGTGCTTGAAGAGGTCCAGGACGGACTTCATCGCAGCATCGACCGTCTTGAGGGCCTGTTGGTATTCCTTCGAATTCCAACCCTGGCTGACACCCGCTCGCCCTGCCTCCGGAAGATGTACCACCAACAAGTGCGGGAGGGCATGGACGGCATGGCCGTACCCGTGACCGCTTGCGGCCTTCTGGAAGTACTGTTGGATGTAGGCGACGAGCTTTTGCGCGCCGCACTCGGGGCGCAATGCACCGCAGAGTTGGTAGTCGGTGTAGGGAGCCGGTTTCGCGAGTTGATAGAGGGATTCGTCCATGAAAAAGACGGCGCTGTCTCGTCCCCCGCCGACATCCAAGTAATCAAAGAGGCTCGGGGCGCGTGGATAGCCTCGGCTAAATTCAAACGAATTCCAGGTGATCCCATGTTTCTCAACAGGCAGGCCGGTGACGAGTGATGCCATCATGGGAAGCCGCAAAGCCGGTTGAACTGCGTTGGCCGACCAGGTCACAGACCCTTCTTTGACGAGCTTGCTGAGGACCGGCATGGCCCCGCTCTTGAGCGAGTCCTGGCTAAACCCTTCGAGAACGAACAGGATGACATGCTCTGTTATGGGATTGAGCGGAGCGGCTGCTTCCGAGGGAGGGGTCGCATAAGCGAGAGTATACCCTCCGAAGGCAAGACAGCAGGCTAGAAGGCCTCCCAGGATTGGGCGTTTGCGGGAAGTGCGATGCATCATGTCGTGACAATGATCCGGTTGTTTCATAGGGGAAAGAGGTACCCTAACATGCAAATTTTCCGGAAGGCAAGGTGGGAGACGGCACCCGCCGAATGCTAGCAGAACCATCGTTCCGGTGTTAAGCTGAATCCGTAAGGCTGATCATCTGCCGCTTACAGGCGAGAAGGGTCCGCGATGTCCGGTCGATTCGAGCCACCGTCGTTGTCCCTCCATATGGCTTTTTTCAGGGTTTGCCTTCTGGTTTTATGCCTTCTCATCACCGTTGCCGATTTCGCCGTCACACCTCCTGCCTGTGCAGAGCCTCGAGTCGTTAATGCCCAAGGCGAACATCGCATGGGCGACCGCGATACCCGAGAAGATGCGATCCGTCTCGCGACGGAGGCGGCCAAGCGGAACGCACTCGAACAGGTTGCCACGTATCTGGAGAGCGTGACGATTGTCGATGGCATGGACGTGACCAAAGACGAGATCCGCACGTATACGGCCGGCTTGGTGCTGGTGCTCAATCAACAGATCTCCACGAGTCTCGACGGCGATGTGGTAGTCATCAAGGCAGATCTTCTGGCGCAGATGGATACGGAGGAGGTCGCCCGCGCGATTACGGCGCTCCGGGAAAACGAAGATGCTCGTGTACAGTTGGCCGAGCTGAAGCAAGAAAATGAACAGCTTCAAGAAGAGCTCAAGTCGGTGAACCAGGTGCTGGGCAGCCCCGCCACACCGGAGCAAGTGCAGCAAGCCGCGCTTAAGCGGAAAGAAATTCTGAACCGTGTGCAGTCGAATGCGATGGTCTCGCAGGCCTGGACCAATTGGGTGCTCATCTCTCCGGTGGGAATTCCGCAAGGTCTTTTGAACAGCGCGATTGGTCTCTTCCCGGCCAATCCCCATATCGCCATCGCCCAACAGACTATCGCCTACCGGCAACCCCATACACCACCCGCTCCCCCGCGACCGGGGAGTTACCCCGGTCGGATGCCGAGCCATGAGTTGGTCCCGCCTCCTGGCGGATCCGCAGGGTCTCGTCCGTTCAATGAGACCATTTATCGGGCACCTTCAGGACAGCCTCAGGGTGATCGTCGACCGATGGGCCAACCAGGCCAATGGAGTGGCGGAGCAAGGCGATCGCCTCAAGCTCCACTATCAGCGGGTCCCCCTGCGGTGCAGCAGCCTGGCCCGCATTATCGGGGAACTCCGTCCTTTGGGGCGCCGGGTGGAAATCGCTAAGATGTTACTGTCGAGGAAGAACGTAGGAATCGGTGCCATAGGCGTAGGCCTCTGGTTTGGGTGGGGACTTGTGGTTACCACGACTCCATCAGCCGAGGTTGGCTATTCCTCAGATCAATATTGGATTGGTAAGGGCCAAGGCGACCTCACCAAAGGAAGAGCGATCTGTCAGCGCGTGTCGGAGCTGTCGGCCCGGACTGATCTGGCCAAGCAGATCCGTGTGCTGGTTAAGGAACATATGATTGATCGGGTCCGTGAACGGTCGGGGCGCGAGACCGAGCAGGACATTGAACTGACCCGCGAAGAGATCGTGCAGGAATATTTACAAGATGTGAAGATCGTCGACCGCCGAATTGATGAAGAGAATAAAATTTGTACCGCCATCGCCGTGATGCCGAAACGTCAAGTACTGCCGAAGCTTCCCGATCACACTCCAAGCCCCTCTGATACCCATCAGTGACGGAGCTCGATCCGTACAGATCCGGTTGCAGTCCAGATTCGAGATCAGCTATGTAATCCCTTATGCCCCTCGAAAATAATTTTCAACACGATGAGTTGTCGCGCAAGAATCCGGGGACGCGATTGAGCGTCGCTGATCTGACGGACATTGTCCCTCCAGATTCCCCCAAATGGGGCGAGGCGATGGCTCACTATGGCACGAGGCTGTCTCAAGCCGGTGTCACAAGCGTCGTCTTTCTCCATGGCTCGCTCCACGGGACCGATCTGTTTGGGATGCAGCGGTTGGATGACGCCGGTGGGCTGAAGCGGGGCTATTCACGCGGTGTGTCGGGAGTCGATGCCTTGCTCGCGGCTATGCGTGAGGAAAGCAACGGGATTCCGTTGCTGCCGGGCGGACTGAAGCCGCCGCTTTCGAGCGATCCCGCCACGAAGCATCTCCTGGATGAACAGATCGGAGAGGCGGGCAATTTTACCGAGTCCTATGTCGAATCGTTTCGAAAAACCCTGAACCAGAATCTTGCTCGTCCCATCTCCTGTCACAGGCTGCTCTGGGCATCCGAACACCACCATCTGGGGCGGGCACTTGCCGCCGTGTGGTTGTTGGATGAACTCCATAAGCGCTGCACAGAGCAAAATCCCGGAACCGGTCACCGAATTCTTGTCCAGGCGCATGGACAAGCGGGACTGGTTCTGGCGCTTGCGTCGAATCTTCTTTGCCCAAGCCCGATCACGGGACGACCCAAACTCCTCAGTGTGCTGAACAGCTATGCACAACAGGCGAACCAGCCGGGGCTTGTTGAGACGATGAAACGCATCGAATCTTTGGTGGCAACGGCTACATTGCTGAACGGTGTTGCGCTCGACATCATCACCTTTGGCACACCGGTCCGTTACGGATGGGATATTTCTGGGATTGGGAAGCTCCTGCACATCGTTAATCACCGGAATTTGCGGACGGATGGGAAGAGTTGGTTGGCCAAGATGGAACTGCCTCAAATCACCATGGAGATGCCGATTGCCTGGGGCGGAGACTACGTGCAGGAACTGGCCGTAGCGGGCAGTGATGCCGTCCCTGCGACGGAAACAGCCAGGGTTGTGAACAAGATGGTTTGGGAGCTGGTTGAGCCCTATGATGGGTTTGAACGGTGGCTGGAATGTGCGAGGCGGGCGGTGCGGTTCCCTAGCGAAGGGAGGTGCATACTCGTTGATTATAAGGACAGCACCGGATCAACGAATCCGCGTGACCACTACTTCGGTCACGCGGTCTATACGCGCCGTCATGCGATGTTGTTCAACCTGACGCAGATCGTTCGTGCGTGCTACACACCTTAACAATTCTCCGTGGTGCTGGTAGTTCCTACAGGTTCGTTGCCGGTAGGGGCATCGTGAGAATCAGGATTGAACGCTGCCGGTAGGACCTCTTCAATCCGTTCGACAAGGATGAACGTCAGCTCATCGCGCACTTCCTGCGGAACATCCTTGAGGTCCTTCTCGTTCGCCTTCGGCAAGACGATCCGCTTGATTCCGGCGCGATGGGCTGCCAGCACTTTTTCCTTGATGCCGCCCACGGGTAAGACGAGTCCACTCAGACTAATTTCTCCCGTCATCGCCGTGTCGCTTCGCACGGCTCTGTTCTCGTACGCGGAAGCCAACGCGGTGGCCATGGTGATGCCGGCTGATGGACCATCTTTGGGAATGGCTCCAGATGGCACGTGGATGTGGACTCCGTTCCGCTTAAAGCGCGAGATGTCCAATCCCATGCTCTCAGCATGTGACCAGAGATAACTCCTGGCCGCACGCGCCGATTCCTGCATCACGTCGCCGAGTTGTCCCGTCAGGGTCAACTCGTGCCCCCCAGGGAGCAAGGTGGTTTCAATATAGAGCACATCGCCGCCGGTCGGCGTCCATGCGAGGCCTGTTGCGACGCCGGGAGGCAAATGTTTCCTCGCCTCTTCAGGCATAAACCGTTCGGAGCCCAACCACTCGCCAAGCATGTCGGTCCGTATAGCGACGGGCTGGCGCTCTTGACCGTCCGGGAGATCGGCGAATGTTAAGGCGACTTTTCTGGTCAACCGTCCCAGCATCTGCTCGAGCTGTCGCACCCCAGCTTCCCGTGTGTAGCGCGAGATCACAAGATTCAGCACTTCGTCCGTGAGCACCGCCTGGCTCTCTTGAATACCGGCTTCCTTCAACCGCCTGGGCCAAAGGTAACGGCGAGCGATTTCGGCTTTCTCGCGTTCGCTATACCCTTGAAGGCGAATCACTTCCATCCGATCCAACAGGGGTTGGCTGATGGTATCGAGCGTGTTCGCCGTGGTGATGAAAAACACCTTCGACAGATCGAAGGGAAGATCCAAGTAATGATCACGGAATGTGTGATTCTGGGCCGGGTCCAGAACTTCAAGCAGCGCCGACGCCGGGTCGCCTCGGAAATCGCGACCCATCTTGTCGACCTCATCGAGCATCAAGACCGGGTTGTTGACCCCTGCTCGACGGATCGCCTGGATAATACGGCCAGGGAGCGAGCCGACATAGGTGCGGCGGTGGCCTCGTAGTTCAGCTTCGTCATGGACGCCGCCCAGACTGAATCGCTCGAAGGTTCGGCTCATGGCTCGTGCAATCGATTGGCCTAGGCTGGTCTTGCCGACTCCAGGTGGTCCGACGAGACAGAGAATCGGGGCCTTGGCCTTTGGGTTGAGTTTCAAGACCGCCAAATGTTCGACGATCCGTTCTTTGACTTCCTTGATGCCATAGTGATCTTCCTCCAGCACCTTACGGACGGTGGAGAGATCAAGATGTTCCTCGGAGGATTTTCTCCAGGGAAGTTCAAGGACCAGTTCGAGGTAGGTTCGAAGGACCTGATGATCCGGTGAGGTGGGCGGGACTTTGCCTAATCGGGTGACTTCTCGCTCGACTTCTTTGCGGATATGATCGGGCAGGTCCGCCTCGGCGATTTGTCGCTTGAGGCGAGCCACTTCGTTCTCATCATTCTCGCCTTCGCCTAGTTCCTCCTGGATGGTCTTCAATTGTTCGCGCAAGACGTACTCACGCTGGGTTTTCCCGATTTTTGTCTGGGCATCTCGGGTGATCTTTTCACGAAGTTGCAAGATTTGTATTTCTTTCGACAGGGCGGCGTAGAGGCTGCGCAGGAGGTCGAGGGTCGACGCACACTCGAGCAGACGTTGCTCCTCCACCACATTGAGATTCACCAGAGAGGCGATACGATAGGCCAGCGCGACAGAGTCATCTTCATTACTCAATACGGCACCGATTTCTTGAATGGCAGGCGCTTGGATCAGTCTGGGCAACTCGGACACAAGTTCTTGAATGGCTCGGTGAAGTGCTTGCACCTCCGTTCCCTCGTCCGAAGGACGAGCGAGAGTCCGAACGCGCACGGTGGTGTAAGGAGCCGACTGTTCCTCCTTTAAAAGGACGACGCGATCCAGGCCTTGAACGAGGGCGTGGATGGTTCCCTCGGAGGCTTGGCCGATTTGCTTGATGGTGGCTTTTGTCCCGATGGAGTACAGATCAGCCAGCCCAGGTTCCTCAGTCTGGGGATCTCGTTGAGCCACGACGACGATCGTTTTTTCCTCCGTCTTCATCGTAGCATTGACAGCGGCGACAGATCGCTCACGCCCAATCGTCAGCGGCATCATGATTCCCGGAAACAGAACCGTGCGTTTGACGGGGAGTATCGGCAGTATCGATAAGACATTCTCTTCCATGGGCAACCATCCTTGCTGAACGTTCAGGGCATTATATCAACCCAATAGGTTGCGCTGCATAGAAGTCAAGAGGATGGAAGTGCCGGTCGCCGATAACGTATTGATAAATAATGTCTTGGAAGTATTAATTGGGGGGAAAGGATCATGAATGGCAACGGTCCAGACATCTGTCGGACTGGGTATTAGACTTTTGACGCAATGAGCAGTCGTCGCTGTGGCGGAGCTGTGGGACCGACGTGCAAAGCCTGGGCGATTGTGTTATCCATGCCTACCAGTGCCGGCGATGTGCCCTTGGTAGTTAGAGAGTGGGAACCTATCGGCTATGAACTACTGCAGTCACTGTGGCGCGACCGTGACACACAAAGTTCCCGTGGGTGACAATCTTCCGAGGCATGTGTGTGACCAGTGCGAGCGCATTCATTATCATAACCCCAAGATTGTTGCGGGTTGTATTCCGGAATGGGAAGGCCAAGTCCTTCTCTGCCGTCGTGCGATCGAGCCACGGCTTGGACTCTGGACGTTCCCGGCTGGCTTTATGGAGTTGGGCGAAAGTACTGAGCAGGCGGCTGTGCGTGAGACGATGGAGGAGGCGCAGGCTGATGTCAAGATTGCCGGACTCTATGCCGTGCTCAGCCTACCTCATATCGGACAGGTCTACCTCGTGTTTCGGGGACGAATGACGGCGCCGACTTTCATGGCTGGACCTGAAAGTTTGGACGCCCGGCTCTTTTCACTCTCCGCCATCCCTTGGGAGACGATGGCCTTTCCAGTGGTCAGCGAAGCGCTGAGGCGCTACGTTGCCGATGCGAAGAACGGGGAGTTTCCAGTCCACCTTGGCAGCCTACCGGATCAGCCTCTGTTCGAGTAGGTACAGACAACATCTTGGATTCTCTGTCATCTTGATATAACAGCACCACTGTTGCACTACTGAAATGCGGGGCAGGGTGTGAGGCGGGAGGTTCGGTGAGTCTGGATAACTATGGACTTCTCGCCCGATAAGTGAGGCCCAGACTGGTACCCGCTGTAGCTTGGACTATGAGGTAGACACAGCTGTAATTACCAGGGCCGTGCGGGAGGTGCTCTATACGCTTACGCCATCGATCGATTTCATTGACGAGATAAAAACAGCGAATGCACGACAGAGAGATGCCCCCAAAGGCTATTGGTTGTGAGTGAACCCGGAGTCGTCCATCTTGCCGTCAAAGTCCTAGGCGCTGCGCACCAACACATTTCGTAAGATATCAATTTATATATAGAAGTGTTCATATTTCTTATCCCTATTCTTTTTACCGCTGTTTAACCTCTCTTAATCTTGTTTCGGAAACCCACTTACGCTCCGTGCGCAAGCGCACTTCGTCCCGCGCAGACACGGCCTGATAAATGGGACAATTGATCCATCAGAGAAAACCCCTCGTAGTAGAGGAGGCAGAAAGGTAGAAAGCGCAAGGCGCCGACCGGACAGGGAAGGGCCCGCCTGTCGCCCCAATTTGCCCGCTGGGAGGGGGTTGCCTTCGAGAGGGGGGAGGAAGAGCCCAAAAGATCGTAGACGGCTCTCCAAGCGTTTAAATCGAAAACCCCGCCGACATTCTGGAAAACCGTTCTTTGGTACCGGTATGATAGAGGCTGACCACGGCGGCGCTTCGCGCCGAAAGAAAGAGGCTGGGCGCGGCCCTACCGGGCCACCACACGACCTGGGATAAACCCCTCTTGATGATGGGATGACGTGATGGATGAAGCTACGCCAGACAGTCCCACGATCACCTCGTCGTCCACGTCGGTCTCGTACAGCCAGACCATCATTTCTTATCCGGCTTCAGCCACTCAACCGGGCCGGACGATTACGCTGACAAGTATCATAGAAACAAGCGTTCGATTCGATCTGGCGCTCAATCAACACGTGACCACCATCACCGGCGGCCTGTATCGTACGAACGAGGTGGGGCGGGACCCGCACGGGCCCCCGTCTGCTGACCCGTCTTCCTCCTCTGCCTGATACCGACTTCTCCCCTGTGTGGTATTGTGTCCGTTGCCAGTGGGGTGCGTCCGCCGCACCGGCTTTCCCTGCTAGGCCCTGTTTCTGCGGAGGAGATCAAGTCGAAGGAAAAGGTTTCGGTTCCTATGGTGGATGCCAGAGCTAGCGATGTTTGTGCAGTGCACTTTGTCGCTATTGCTCAATCTAGTGACAGCATAATGGAGGTGCAGCTGAGAGGGAGAAAGGGAACCCTTATTCCAGCAGATACTCCAACCATTCGGGTTCTTTTTTTCGATCGGCTCGTAACTCCACTCCAAACCATCGCCCGTTCACCCAAGAGACGGTGGCTTGGGGAATGCAGAGCGGACTGTCCCGATCCGGCAGTTCAAGGAATAGACCGAGCTCCATGCCGACCTGTACATGTTGATTTCCTTGGATGCGGAATCCATATCGGCTCAGGTCGGTGATGGTGCCGTGTCCGATGATGATGTCGTTTCCTTCGGAACCGGAGTATCGTACTTTAAAGGTTCCTCCTATGCGAGGCTCTCGTCGGCGGTCAGAGTCGAGACGGACTGCCTCCTGTTTGGCTTTTGCTGTCGATTTCCACCACTTCACAGGTCTCTCCCTGCCTGGGTTACAAAGATGAATCGGCAATCCGCTGGTACAACTTGAGGGACATGAGGATGGCTTGCTTCACACTTCTTCGTCGGGAATGGGATCTGCCGCCAGGGGGCACACTCCGCCATGTTGAAGACGAAATGCACCTCCTTAACCAATAGGTCTTCGTCGATAAAAATCTCGGGGGAACCCCAGTGCGGAGGCGGTGTCCGCATGGAGTGTGCCTGAGAGAGGCGGTCACTTCTTTGGCAGCTCACCTTTCGGCACGATCAGGGCCTGTCCTGCCGTGATGGTGAGCTGTTCCACCATTTGCTTGAGGCGTTCTTGGTCAGGGGCTTCAATTGTCAGAAATTCAACTCCAATACCTTGAGCTCCGGACCATCGAACCGTTCCCTTGCTGACATGGATTGGGGTGGTGTCCGCTTCAACTTGGAGAAACAGTTCGACCTGCATGCCGGTGAAAGGGCGGAGGGTACTTTCCAACCGGCATCCTTTCAGTGAAAGGTCCTTTACCAGTGCGTTGTATCGCAATTTATCGCGTTGGACCAGCGTGCTGGGAGCTGATACCGGGAATCGCGGAAATTTCCGAACAACCATCTCGTATACCTTTGACATGTCCCGCTGCTGTCAATGCACGGGCACTAGGCTTGTGAGGGTTCTACTACTGTGAAGCAATGAACCGGGTTCGATCGCTCTACAGAGCAGGCTATGTGGTGAAGGCGCTCTTGTCAATGAAAAGCCCGATCTAAACAGCCGTAAAACAGGCGGGACTTGTGGACTGTTCTCCAGTGTGGTCGTCTTCTGGCATCACCAGCGGTAGCCCCAATAGCCGAAATGCCGGTACCCCCAATATGGGCGGTCGTACGGCGAGGCGTAGAACGTAGCGTTTCCAAAATGGAGACCTAAACCGAGTCCAAGTCCAAGGGCCGGTGACAAGGCGTAGCCATAGGGATAACCGTAGGAGAAGGGTACGACGCTGGTCGTGGGGCGCTCCGCCAGCTGTCGTTGCAAATTGGTCGTTGCGGCAGATTGCCGGTCGAGTTGATCCTTGAGTTGGCCGACGGTACTTTGCTGCGCCTGGAGTTTTCCTTCCAGCTCAGCGATTTTCTTTTGTTGCGCTTCCATGAAGGCATTCACGCAACGGGTTTGTGCGTCTGCTGTATAGGTCGAACATTCCCAAGGCACTTGGAGTGTTTCGGCTTCGGATGAAAATGGGGTGAGGATGCTAACTAAAATTCCGGCGAAGACCGAGGCTCGCAACCATTGATCCCGGAAGGTTTCCCATTTCATAGCCTTCCTCCTGTGCAGCTGGTTAGAGGGTACCATGCGGATTTTACTTTGAACAGACGGCGTTCATTCTTCGGAGGGGGTGATCTGATGGGCGTGATCGAACGGCCTGTTTGATTTTTGGAGAACGAGACTTCTACAATGCGACCGGTCATGCGAGTGTGAGTATAGGTTCGGCACATGCCTGGGCGACGCATTTCCAAGAAGAAAAAATCACAAAAGGTAGCCCTCCCGGATCTTTCCGCCAAGCGTCGGTTTCAGCAGCGACTCTTGAAGTGGTATGGGGAGTATGGTCGAGATTTGCCTTGGCGAAAAACATCGGATCCCTATCACATCCTCGTATCCGAGGTAATGTTGCAACAGACGCAGGTTGATCGAGTCATTCCCAAGTACAGGGAGTTTCTCGAACGATATCCGAGCTTTGAGGATTTGGCCGAGGCGCCGGTGGCTGATGTGAAGAAGACGTGGTACCCGCTGGGATACAACGTTCGTCCGGAACGATTGCACGGGATTGCCTGTGAAACAGTGGAACGGTATGGGGGAAAGCTTCCCAGCGATGCGGAGGAGTTGCTTTCGTTCAAAGGAATTGGGCGGTATACCGCGGGGGCGATTCGCTCCTTTGCATTCAATGAAGATGCCCCTATCCTCGACACAAACGTGATACGGGTTCTGCACAGAGTGTTTGTTGCCGAAGGGGATCCGAAAGCGCAGAAGCCGATGCTCTGGGAATTGTCGGAAGCTCTCATTCCTCCGAAGAAGGGATACGACTTCAATCAGGCGATCATGGACTTTGGGGCGATGGTCTGTACGGCGCGCGATCCTTATTGTCTGCTCTGTCCAATGAAGTCGTTCTGCAAGGCCTATCCATTCAGTCCGATGGAACGGAGACCGTAGCAGGGTGCCTATGCAGGTCATAGAGGTGGCAGCTGGCCTGATCAAACGGAATAATCGCTATTTGATCGCTCGTCGGAAGGCCGGTGTTCATCTTGCCGGGTTCTGGGAGTTCCCCGGGGGTAAGCGGGAAGCCGGTGAATCCCTTGCGGACTGTTTGCGGCGAGAGCTATGGGAGGAACTCAGCATTCAGATCGATTCTCCCATCCGCTATCAAGTCATTCGGCATGAGTATTCCGACAAGGTTGTTGAGCTTCATTTCTTTCACTGCGCGATCGAACAGGGAGAGCCGGTACCTCTGGGATGTGAGGAAATTCGATGGGTCCTTCCGGAGGAACTGACGCAGTTTACATTCCCTCCGGCCGATTACGCCGTGATTCAGTCTCTGCAGCGTGAAGCCTTGGGAGTGTCGCGATGAAGGTTGTGCTCGATATCGAAACGGTCCAAGCGCCTCGTGAGGAGTGGGCTCGTCTTGTAGGGAAGCCTGCTGAATGTCAGGGCCTTGTTCCTGGGGAACCAGGCTACGACCTCTTTACGGCGGGTGCGGTGGAGGAAGCGCGTCGTGCGGACGATGAAGCGTACACGAAATCAGCGTTTGATGGGACGTTCAGCCGCATCGTCTGCATCGGCCTGCTGGAATTTTCCGATCAGATGGAGGCGCGCAGCGCCATTGCCTGGTACGGGGCGAATGAGCGCGAGTTGCTTCGACAATTTTGGGCCAGGTTGGCTCAGGACCGGCCGACTTTATACATCACGCATAACGGGCTGGGTTTTGATCTTCCTTTTATCAAGAAACGATCGATCATCAATCAGGTAAAACCCAGTGTTGAAATCAATCTTGCAAAATTTCGGACCGAGCCGGTGTATGACACGATGGCCATTTGGAGCAATTGGGATACGAGAGGCTGGGTCAAGCTCGATGTATTGGCCCGAGCACTGCAGGTCGACACGAAGTCAGGTAGCGGGGAACAGGTCGCCGAAATGTGGGAGAAGCGGCAAGGACGCGAACTGGCGCAGTATTGCTTACAGGATACCTACGTGACCTATGCCTGTTACAGCCGCATGAATTTCCGCCAGCCGCTTTCCAGAGAAGTCATTCTGCTGCAACCGGAATTGTGCGACATCGGCTGAATCGATTGATGCTCAACGCGTCCGGTGCGCTTCCGCCGTTTTCTTCTTCGGTGCCGACGGAGCTGAGGCTTTGCTGGCCTTCAAGGCTTTGATTTCGTCCGTCCGCTGCCGGAGTTCCTTCTTGACCAACGTGGCTTCTTTCTTCAGCGTCGCAATCTCGGAATCTTTCAGTTTGTTGGCCTCCCGCGCTGCTCGGAGCTCGTCCAGTTTTCTGTTGAGCAATTCATCGGTGCTCAACTGGAGTGCGTCTGCTTCGGTCCTCGGGTGGGCTGAGGTTTCTGAAGGATCAAGAGAGGCCTCGTCGTCCCGCGACGGAAGGGTTTCTGCGACCTGAGTACTCGCTACGGATGAGGCAGAGTCTTTTGGAACGTCGGTTGCGACAACCGATCCAGGTGCCGAAGCCTTAGCAATCGCCTGGTAGTCGATTACCAGGGTCATGGCTCCCTTTCCCATCGCCACAAAGGAAGGGGCCTTTTCGATACGAGCGGCAGCTGGAAGAGAGAATCTCTGCCTCTTGTTCGCTTGTGCGGAAGCGATCGTCAGATAGAGGGACCCCTTGTGCACATAGAGGGTGCCCGCTGTGGGTTCAGCGCCTGACCCTGCCGATGAAAACACCTTGAAACCGACAATCTGCTCCGGTTTCGCTTCTGATAGACCTTGGGCTAGCAGGGGAGCAAGAAACTCGGCGTCTTCATCGCTGAATACTCTCATCGGCTTGCTGCCACTGGCGGGCATGTTGGATAACGGTTTGGTGGCGTCCTCGATTGCCACTCCTTTGACGACCGTGCGGATGGTCATCTGGTCGATCGTCGCCGGATGGCTCGCCTCAAACGACCAATCGGCGATGTCTTTGAGATAGACGGATCCCTTCGTGGTTTTCGCAACTTTTGATTCTCCTGAGAGCGTGGAACATCCGGTCACGATCAGGTTGATGGCTAGAAAGGCCCCGGCATACTGAGCACCGCGGAGGCTCAACCGTGCGTACATAGGAAGTCTCCTTCTGCTTGTTCTATTCTCAAGAAGTATCATGACTCTGCGATGAGGCCCATGAGTTTTCGTATTTCTGAATATTGCGCTACCAAATGCCGAGGCCCATGAGCACCATGCCTATGGCCAACCAACCGACGACCCCGGCAGAAATGATTGTTTCGAGCGTGATGCCAGAGTCGGGCTGGTTGGAACCGTGCTGTGAATCAGAATCTTGGGGTTTCATGACCGTTGCTAACCCGCTCCGATGCACAAAAGGATGGACGTCGAGAGTACAGCAAAGTCCATGCCTTCTTGGTGTTCAGTGGAGATGGTGGGGGGCGGTTGGTGGTTGGTTGAGATCTGTCCCTTATGGGGAGGTGCAGTCGAACAGAGAGCTTAAAGAAGCTCCCTGAGGGATTGCCATGAATCCACACGGAAAGTCATGGAGTTAGAACGGGATCACTCGTTAAGGAGGAAGCAGAGGGAGAGAAAGCCCTGCGTGAGGAAACGATTCTAAGGATGGAAAATGCGAGAAGGACCGGAGGAGCAGAGGAAAAACTTGTCAGAGAACCATCGGGTGATGCTGTCAGAAAATGTTCACTATGATGGGTGGCTGTACATAATCGAACGTGCGGGTGAGTTGGCCCGTTGGTCGACGCTAGAGGCTATGCTCCATACAACGTTGCAGCAGAGGCGTCAAAGATGTGTTTTGTCATCAGTGTGCCTGGCTCGGAGTGGCCGGTCTGTTTGTCCCAAACGACCGTGATGTTTCCATCGGTTTTTCCCATGCCCTGTGTTGAGGATCTGGTTGCATCGCCTTCGATCAAGACCTCTACGGTCTTCCCGATGTAACGACGGTTGCGCTCCGCTGTAATGGCACGTTGAATCTCGAACAACTTGGCGACCCGCTGTCCCTTCAGCTGATCCGGCACATCGTCGGCATACTTTCGTGCGGCAATCGTATTTTTCCGTTCCGAGTACTTGAAGATATAGGCGGAGTCGAGCTGGGCCTGTTCCACCAGGCGAACGGTAGCCTGGAAGTCTTCATCAGACTCGGAACAGAACCCGCAGATGATGTCCGTGGTCAGGATAATACGAGGGATCGTCATCCGAATGCGTTCAACCAATGCCAGATATTCGGCTCCCGTGTAGGTTCGCCCCATCAGCTCAAGAATCCGATCGCTTCCCGCTTGAAGCGGCAGATGAATGTGTTTGCAGATCCTTGGATGTGTGGCGATGGCCTCGATCAGTGCCGGAGGAAAGTCTTTGGGGTGTGGGGAAGTAAACCGGACTCGTTCAATACCGGGCTGGTCTGCGACGGCGCTGATGAGCCTGGCAAAGTCCCATTCTTCATGACAGTAGGAATTCACATTCTGGCCAAGCAACGTGATCTGCTTGAACCCGCGGGTTGCAGCATCCCGAGCTTCGAGCAGGATAGATTCAGGGTCGCGAGACCGTTCACGTCCCCTGGTATAGGGAACAACACAGAAGGAGCAAAAATTGTCGCAGCCTCGCATGACGGTGATCCAGGCATTGACCCCGTCATTGCGGTCCGGGAGGATCCCTTCATACGTCTCATACTCCGAAAGATCGAGCGCAAACCTCTTCCGCGCGAGTCCTTGTTCTTGGGCGTCCAGTGCCGTCGTCAACAACGAGGGAAGTTGTCGGTACGAATCCGGTCCAGCCAAGACATCGATGAGAGGCTCCTTGTCAGCCAGCTCGCTTTTGAGATTCTGAGCCATGCAACCAAGCACACCGACCACCAGCGGGCGTTGCTTTTTTACTGCCTTGAGCTCGGAAAGATGGAGATAGATCTTTTTGTGAGCATTCTCCCTGATTGCGCAGGTGTTGACTAAGACCACATCGGCCCGTTCACGGTCCTCAGTGAAGACAAACCCCTCCTGTTTCAGCATCGCACGAACGAGTTCGCTGTCGGATTCGTTCATTTGACATCCGAACGTTTCGATATGGACAAGAGGAAGGGTTTTTACACTCATAGCAGTGCCGGGGTCGAGTTCATTGTTTGGGCCGAGGCGATATGGCCGAATCCGTAGCGGTCTGTCGCAGCGGTAATCATCACAGGCATGATCTGATTCTGAAGCTCAGCAGAGTCTGTCACCGCCACTCTCGTAAAGTTAGGAGTGGTGCCGAATCGATAGGCGCTGCGGGTTCCCGCTTCGAACAGGACCGTCACCGTCTTCCCGATCTGTTTATTGTGAAAGGCAAGCCGCTTGGCGCGATCTAGTTCCAGCAATAAATCGGTACGTTTCTTTACCGATGGCGACGGGACCCGCGGTTTGAGACGGACGGCTGCCGTGCCAGGCCTCGTGGAGTAGGGAAAGACATGGATATACGAAAACGGAAGGTCCGTCGCGACCGCGAGGGTGTTTTGAAACGCCTTATCCGTCTCTCCCGGGAATCCTACCATCAGATCTGTTCCAAGGCCGAGGTCGGGAATCTTGGCGAATGC
>JAHBWO010000057.1 GCA_019636945.1 Nitrospira sp.
AAACAGGTTTTTGACACCTGGTTTCTGCCGGTGCAATTCGATAAGGTTGAAAATTCAACGATTTATCTCGGAGTACCCAATAAATTCTTTGGAGAGTGGTTGGATACGCATTATGGTGCTCTCCTTGCTGAAGCTGTAGCGATAGCCGGTGGGGGTGAACCTCTGACCGTCGAATTTATTGTTCGGGAGAAAACATCCGCATCTCCGACCGAGCTCCCATCCGTAGTACAGGGAGGGAAGGGGCAGGTTCCACCAAAACCACGGCGTGGTATTCTTCTCAACCCTAAATATACATTCAGGAATTTTGTGGTTGGGGCTGGAAATCAGTTTGCCCATGCGGCTTGTATGGCTGTGGCGGAGCAACCAGGCCAAACCTACAACCCCTTATTTATCTATGGAGGTGTTGGACTCGGAAAAACTCATCTCCTTAACGCCATAGGGAATCATGTGGCGGAGCAAAGAGATCTCCGAATTGCGTATCTCACGACCGAACAATTCACAAACGAGGTCATTAACTCGATTCGTTACGATAAAATGATGGATCTCCGAAAGCGCTACCGACACATCGATATGCTGATGATCGATGATATTCAATTTCTCGTCGGGAAGGAGCGGACACAAGAAGAGTTTTTCCACACGTTCAACGCGCTCTACGAAGGCCATAAGCAAATTGTGTTGTCGAGCGATCGCTTTCCGAAGGATATGCCCGATATCGAGGAACGCTTACGCTCACGATTCGAGTGGGGCTTAATCGCCGACTTACAGCCTCCAGATGTCGAGACACGGATCGCGATTCTGAGGAAAAAGTCCGAGGATGAAGGGGTCAAACTACCCGAGGATGTCATCCAGTTTCTCTCAACCACCATGAAGAGCAATATTCGGGAATTAGAAGGAAGTCTGGTTCGGCTAGGAGCTTATGCATCGCTCACTGGGCAAGTCATTAGCCTCGATCTCGCCAAAACTGTTCTTCGAGATCTCATCGGAGATAAGAAAAAGGTTGTTGCGATGGATGACATCCAGGAAGCCGTCTGCGCTCAATTTCATGTCAAGATCGCGGAACTGAAATCTCGGCGCCGAAGCAAGACACTGGTCCATCCTCGACAGATTGCGATGTATCTCTGTCGGGAGTTGACGGACGCTTCATACCCTGAGATTGGCCGGCAATTCGGCGGGAAAGACCATACGACAATTATTCACGCCTGCCGCCAGGTGACGAAGGCCAAGGAGACCGATACGGGATTGCAGACGACGATCGAATCATTAAAAGAACAGATCCTTCGCAGTTAGCGACGTCGATGGGGGAGCATTCCATGAAAGTACGGATCGGGCGAGACGAGTTGTTGACGGGCCTTCAGCGTGTGCAGGGCGTCGTGGAAAAACGCAACACCATGCCCATTCTGTCGAATATCCTGCTGGAAGCCAAGCAGGATGGTGTCGAGATTGTGGCGACAGACCTTGAGCTCGGCATGAGAGGTTTGTACAAGGCGACGGTGTTATCGACAGGAGGGGTCACCATATCAGCCAGGAAACTCTTTGAAATCGTGAAGGAGTTACCGGCTGGTGACATCGAGTTGACGGCAACGGACAATAACTGGACGACGATTCAGGCGGGGAGGAGCCAATTTAAAATCGTGGGCCTCCCCAGCTCCGATTATCCGGCGTTACCGGCGATCGAGCGAGAGGGATTAATGCCGTTGGCGGGAGACGGTCTGCTCGAATTGATTCGAAAGACGCTCTTTGCAGCAGGAGACAACGATGCTCGGTACATTCTGAACGGGCTATTGGTCACGTTGATTGTCACTGATAAGAAGACGACGCTCCGATTAGTCGGCACGGACGGCCATCGTTTGGCTGTTGCAGAACAAGAGGTCGGCAAAGCGGGGGCCAAGGCGACGGGCGTTCCGCAGGAAATGAAAGCGATTATTCCCAAGAAAGCCGCGCACGAAATCCGGCATCTCTTGGAAGAAGGCGGAGATGGTGAACCGCTCATCGGGTTCTCGAAAAATCTCATGATCTTTCGGAAGAGCGGCCTGCTCCTGACGTCACGGCTGATGGAGGGCAATTATCCGAACTACCAACAGGTCATCCCAAAAGATGGAGGCAAAACCATCAGCGTCAATCGGACAGATTTGGAGAGTGCCCTGCGTCGTGTGTCGGTCTTGTCGAAAGACAAGGCCAGCGCGGTAAA
The DNA here is from genome assembly GCA_019636945.1 of Nitrospira sp. GTDB lineage: Bacteria > Nitrospirota > Nitrospiria > Nitrospirales > Nitrospiraceae > Nitrospira_D. The sequence continues at coordinate 2,189 of JAHBWO010000057.1, forward strand.
ACTTTCCTTTGGACCCGGCAAGATGACGCTATTTTCTGCCAGCCCTGATTTCGGCGAAGCGACCGAAGAATTGCCAGCCCGCTACGAGGGAGAAAGCTTGACGACCGGCTTCAACGCTCGGTACCTCCTGGATGTCTTTAGCGTGATGGAGGGAGAAACGATTTCGCTCCAGATGGAAACCCCGCTGAGTCCCTGTCTGGTTCAGGAACCGGAGAGCCCCGGTTTCAAGTGTGTTGTCATGCCGGTGAAGATTTAGCGGAATGCTGGAGGGAGCACGATCATCGTTCCTCTCTTTCTGGGTGGCTCCACATATCGTATCCTAGATATTACACCATGGACGAAAACCTTGTCCCAAACTGACATAAGTCCTCTGATCACGAGGATGGAATAGGTAGCGGATGGCCACGGAAGAACAGTCTCCAACCAAGTCTGATAGCTATAGTGCTGATCAAATTAAAGTCCTCGAAGGACTCGATGCGGTCCGCAAACGGCCGGCGATGTACATCGGCAGCACCGGAGTCGATGGATTACATCATCTCGTCTATGAAGTCGTCGACAACAGCGTCGATGAACATATGGCGGGATTCGGGGAAGCCATCGAGGTGACCATCCACATCGACGGAAGCGTGACGGTGACCGACAACGGGCGCGGAATCCCCACCGGGATGCATCCGACACAGAAGAAGTCTGCGGCCGAAGTCGCTCTCACCGTTCTCCATGCGGGAGGCAAGTTCGAACAGGGCGCGTACACCGTCTCCGGCGGTCTACATGGAGTGGGCATCTCCGTCGTGAATGCCTTGTCCGAGTGGCTGGAGCTGGAGATCTGGCAGGACGCCCAAGTGTTCGAACAGCGATACGAACGAGGGAAACCCAACGCACCTCTCACTGCCACAGGCAAGACCAAACGCCGAGGAACCAAGGTCCGGTTTAAGCCGGACGGCCAAGTCTTTGAAACGCTGGAGTTCAGTTTTGATGTGTTGGCTCAGCGGCTGCGGGAACTGGCTTTCTTGAACAAGGGTCTCGCCATCACGCTCCGAGATGAACGGAAAGAACCGGCAAAAGAACAGGTCTTCTTGTACAAGGGCGGCATTGTATCCTTCGTTGAGCACCTCAACGAAGCCAAAACACCCCTGCACAAGCCGATCTACGTCAAAGTCGAGAAGCCGGAAATGATTCTGGAAGTGGCGCTTCAGTACAACGACAGCTACGCCGAAAATCTCTTTTCGTTTGCGAACAACATCAATACGAAGGAAGGCGGCACGCACTTGGTCGGGTTCAAAGCCGCCCTCACCAGGACGATCAATAATTACGCCAATGCCAATGACCTGCTCAAGAAAGAAACCGAATCGCTCACCGGAGACGATGTACGGGAAGGACTGACGTCGGTGGTGAGTGTCAAGGTTCGCAATCCGCAGTTCGAAGGCCAGACTAAAGCCAAGCTCGGGAACAGTGAGGTGAAGGGCGTGGTTGAGGCTGCGGTCAACGAGGCCTTGGGAAATTATTTTGAGGAAAACCCTCCAGTCGCCAAAAAGATCATTGGCAAGGCCGTCGACGCGGCTCGTGCGAGAGAAGCGGCGCGGAAAGCAAAGGATCTGATCAGGCGCAAGAGTGCCCTGGATGGTGGTTCCCTGCCAGGGAAATTGGCGGATTGCTCGGAAAAAGACCCGGCGTTGAGCGAGCTGTACATTGTGGAAGGCGATTCAGCCGGTGGATCTGCGAAACAGGGACGTGACCGCAAATTTCAGGCGATCTTGCCGCTCAAGGGAAAGATCTTGAATGTGGAGAAGGCGCGGTTCGACAAGATGCTCTCCAGCGATGAGATCCGAACGCTCATCATGGCGCTGGGCACCGGGATCGGTCGTAGGCGGGAAGAAGGGGATAAACCGGAGAAAGATGCGTTCGATATTGCGAAAGCTCGGTACCACAAGATCATTCTTATGACCGACGCTGATGTGGACGGAAGCCACATTCGGACATTGTTGTTGACGTTCTTCTTCCGGCAGATGCCGGAGCTGATCGAACGGGGGTATATCTATATCGCGCAGCCGCCGCTGTTCAAAGTCAAGAAAGGTAAGACGGAGCGGTACCTCAAAGATGAAGGGTTATTGAACGAATACCTCGCCGACTTGGCAGTCGAGGACGTTGAACTCTTTATGGAGGGAGCTCAGGGTTACGTGACCGGGCGTCGGCTTCTGCCCATCCTGAAGAAAATGATTACCTTCGAAACCTTGCTCGGTCGTCTCAATAAGAAATCATACGAGGCCGCAATGCTTCGTGCCTTTGTCGATGAACCGGGGCTCGATCGCGAACGGCTCAAGGATCGTGCAGCTCTTCAACGATCCATCGAGAATATCACGCAATCACTGGCCGTGGTGTTTCCGAATGTGACCCCAACGGTTGATATTCTCGTGGACGAGGAACACCAGTCGAACAAGGTCGCCTGCCGACTGCACGCGAGCGGGGTCACCCATGAGTTGGAAGTGACACATGACCTGGTCGGGTCCGCCGACTTCCGGGAACTCCAAAAACTGACGCCCTCTGCAATCGGACTGGGGCGGGCTCCGTACAAGCTCAAGGCCAAGGGCGAGGAAAAATCGTTTCAATCCACGGATGAGTTGGTGAAGGCCATTCTGGATACGGGAAAGCAAGGCCTCAGCATTCAGCGCTATAAGGGTCTCGGGGAAATGAACCCGGGACAGCTCTGGGAAACGACCATGAACCCAGAAATACGAACGCTCCTGAGGGTGACTCTTGAAGACCTCACCGGCGTGGATGAGATCTTTACCATCTTGATGGGCGATGAGGTTGAACCGAGGCGCAACTTCATTCAAACCCATGCGCTCGAAGTTCGGAATTTGGATGTCTAGCTAGGAAGCTGTTAGCCTTCAGCGATCAGCTTTCCGGAGCTGGTGCCTGAAAGCTTATAGCTATGCGCTTTGAGGAGAAGACATGCCCCCTGATGAACGGTTAGGTCATATCGCGATCGAAGACGAGATGAAGTCCTCCTATCTCGATTACGCCATGAGCGTCATCGTGGGACGGGCGTTGCCTGATGTCCGTGACGGGCTGAAGCCGGTGCATCGGCGGATCCTCTTTGGGATGAGTGAAATGGGCTTGGCCTCCAATCGAGCCTACCGCAAATCAGCCAAGATCGTCGGCGAAATCATGGGGAACTATCACCCCCATGGGGATTCGGCTATCTACGACACCCTCGTGCGGATGGCGCAGGACTTCAACATGCGCTATCCCCTCGTTGACGGCCAAGGCAACTATGGGTCGATGGACGGGGACTCACCGGCGGCTATGCGGTACACCGAAGCCCGCATGACCAAGCTGGCTGAGGAGATGTTGGCCGATATCGACAAAGAAACCGTCGATTTCGGCCCTAACTATGACGAGTCGCGGCAAGAACCATTGGTGCTTCCGACCAGAGTGCCGAACCTCTTGATCAATGGGGCGGGGGGTATCGCAGTCGGCTACGCCACCAATATTCCCACGCACAACATTGCTGAAATTATTGATGGGCTCCTTCTGTTGCTGGAGAACCCCGAGGTCACGATCGCCCAACTCATGAAGAAAATTCCCGGACCGGACTTTCCCACGGCCGGCTTCATCTATGGCATGGGTGGGATCAAGGAAGCCTACGAGACGGGGCGTGGGCTCTTGAAGTTGCGCGCAAAGGTCGTGGTCGAGACCGACGAACGTACCGAGCGAGAACGGCTCATCGTCACGGAAATTCCCTACCAAGTGAACAAGGCCAAGCTGATCGAAAAGATCGCGGAGTTGATCCAGGACGATCGCATCAAAGGCATCTCCGATCTCCGAGACGAATCGTCTGATCGTGAAGGAGTTCGGGTGGTTATCGAACTGAAGCGGAATGAAATTCCCTTGGTGGTGTTGAATAATCTGTATAAACATACCCAACTCGAGACGACCTTCGGGGTCATCATGTTGGCGCTGGTAAACAATCGCCCGGAGATCCTCACTCTCAAGCAGATCCTGCATCATTTCCTCGAGCATCGACGCGAAGTCGTGGTGAGGCGGACCGCCTTCGAACTCAGAAAGGCCGAAGAACGGGCGCATATTCTCGAAGGACTCAAGATCGCCCTCGATCATCTTGACGCCGTCATCGCGCTCATCAGACGATCGCAGTCACCTGACGAAGCCCGTGCAGGGTTGATGCGGGAATTTGGTCTGACCGAGATCCAAGCCACTGCGATTCTCGACATGCGGCTGCAGCGTTTGACGCAGCTGGAGCGGACCAAACTCATTGAAGAGTATCAGGAGGTGCTCAAGCAGATTGAATATCTGAAATCCGTGTTGGCCAGCGAGTCGTTGGTACGCACCATCATCCAGAACGAGCTTACTGAGATTCGCGAAGCATACAAAGATGACCGCCGGACCCAGATCGTCAAGGAAGAAGCCGAGATCAGTCTCGAAGATCTGATTGCAGCAGAAGAGGTGATCGTCACGATCTCGCATTCCGGATACATCAAGCGAAATGCCGTGTCCCTCTACCGGGCTCAGCGACGCGGAGGGAAAGGCAAGATCGGGATGGGGATTAAGGAGGAGGATTTCGTCGAAACGCTCTTTTCCGCCTCCACCCACGATTCGCTCCTGTTTTTTAGCGATGCCGGAAAGGTCTACTGGCTGAAAGTCCATGAGATTCCAGAAGCCGGCCGGTCAGCGAAAGGGAAAGCGCTCGTCAATCTGCTTGCCTTAGCCGGGAGTGAAAAGGTGACCGCAACCTTGCCGGTCAAAGAGTTTCGTGATGACCGCTATATCGTGATGGCGACCAAAAAGGGGATCATCAAGAAAACGGAATTGTCCGCATTCAGCAACCCCAGGCAGGGCGGGATCATCGCGCTAGGACTCGAAGGCGGGGACAAGTTGATCGGGGCTCAACTGACCGATGGGCAGCGCGAAATTTTATTGGGGACGCGCCAAGGCATTACGATCCGATTCAAAGAAGAAGAAGTGCGGTCGATGGGTCGGATGGCGCACGGTGTGAAAGGGATCACACTCGAAGAGGGCAACGAAGTCATCGGAATGGAAACCATTACTCCGGATTCGACCACCTCGATCTTGACCGTGACAGAAGGTGGTTACGGCAAGCGGACACCGGTGGGCGAATATCGAATACAGGGACGCGGCGGAAAAGGCATCATCAGCGTCAAGACCACTGAACGAAACGGATTGGCCGTGGGGTTCCTTCAAGTACGAGATGACGATCAGATCATGCTGATGGCTGCGCAGGGGAAAGTGCTGCGCTGCAAAGTGGATGATATCCGCGAAATCGGACGGAACACCCAAGGTGTTCGGATTCTCGATCTCGATGGCGAAGGAGACCGAGTCGTCGCCGTGGCCAGATTGGCGGACGCCGCCGAACGAGAGGATGCTACGTCGGAGGACACCCCCGAGAACTCATCGGATTAAGCCAACCGGTCATTCGATGTCCAAACCGCTCTCTGCTTCTATGCCTCCGAATGACCAAAAGACCAAGAAGCCCCTCGACATTGTCGTCAAGTTCGCCCTCAGCGTCTTTGTCGGATCGTTTGCCTTAATCTGGGGGGGCATGTATCTGAGCCGTCCGGATCGATCGATTCCTCCCTATACGGTCGGTGCACAATCCGGCCTTCTCGTCGTGACGGACGTTCCTCGTGGTACAACCGATGAAGAGGTGGAGTCGTTGGTGAAACGCTTTCGAAAGGTCGGCCACCAGACCCATGATTTCGCTCGGATGAAGATCTATCCCACGACTCCTGGCGATCCAGGTGGGTCATACAAGCAAATCATGATCTACGTATTTGATGACCATGGTTGGACCGATCCGGATGTCCTAGCTAAGTATCTGGCTGGAGATGCGTCCGTGGCCAAAGACTATGAAAGGGCTATGCGCGGATATTATCGATTGCTGGATCAGGAGGAAGACGGTGGTCTCGGTCCAATGCCACAGGGCGTACGAATTTCCAGCGAGACCCGGGTCCTCTTCAAGGGGCGCGTGACGGACCCTTTGCCGGTTGAGGCGGAACCTGAGGGTATCGCGATATCACCTCTCTAAATCGCTCGCGAAGCGAAGGGTCTTGAATGGTTGTGGTATGTGTGACGACTTCAGCCCATGAGCTCTCGGACTGCGCCGATCGGATATCGGGATCGAGATCAGCCGAGGGTACTGCCAGATCGTTCGGAAGCTCTCCGACACGACCGACAATGTCCGTCACGAGTTCGGGATCAACATCTGCCTGTAGTTTTGTGAGGAGAGCCGGTTTGAGAAAGGTCAATTGTTGAAGCCAGACGGAATTCCTGACGGTCAAATACAGCTTTTTGAATCGAATATTGGCCGGCCAAGTGTGGGACGCCATGGGCTCACCGACGATATCGCTCCACTGATGCTGCAAGCGCAGCTCCACCAGTCTCGATTCAAGGCCAAGTCGCTTGGACAGACCGGACAGAATCGTGCCGAAGGAATCGAGGGTGCCGGGGCGAGCCATCCGGTATCATAGGCGCTCGCGAAGACCGAGATCAAGGTAGTGGTATCTGGGTATGGCAAAAGACAGAGAGGATCAGCAGAAGGTGGTGGCCACCAACCGGAAGGCCTACCACGATTATTTTATCGAAGAAAAATTCGAGGCCGGGATTGTGCTCAAAGGCACCGAGGTGAAATCCCTTCGGGACAGACGAGTGAACCTGCAAGACAGTTATGCCGGTGTCAAAGACGGCGAGGTCTTTCTCTACCACTGCCACATCAGTCCCTATAGTCACGGCAATATTATGAACCATGACCCGGTCAGAACCCGCAAATTGCTGCTTCACCGAAAGGAGATCAACAAGCTCCTCGGAAAGACGCAGCAGAAAGGGCTCACGCTGATTCCTCTCCGAATCTACTTCTCAGAACGAGGCCAGGCGAAGGTCGAACTCGGGTTGGCAAAGGGGAAGAAACAGCATGATCGCCGTGATTCCATCAGGGCTCGTGAAGCAGGGCGTGAGGTAGAACGGGCGATCAAGGAGAGAAAGTAATGAGAATGGAGTAGAGCGACAGCCGTTTAAGCAGGGGAGAGCCTCATGGTCAGAGTGCAGAGAGCGTTCCGGTCATGATGGAGTCATCTCCCCACCCTCCATCGAACCGAGCCACATTCCACTCCGCCGACAGAACCTCACCTCACCGCTGCCTTCTGCATGCCTGATATGAGGCTGGGAAGGTCCGAAAGGATTCGCTTCTTACGTAGCCCGTCCTCTCCCCAGTGACACCCCGGTGGGTTCCTGCTGGGACCTCCAAAGAAGGTAGACCTTCTTACTTCAATACTGCGGTCTGCCGGCCAGACAAAGACACGACCCAACAACGGGGCTGTTCCGATTACCCTCGTGAGAGCTGCAACATTGCATACAACACGCCGAAGATGCTGACCAAGATGAACAGTTCAATAAAGGAGACCATGATCGTTCTTCACCCCCTTTCTCTTTTTTATAAGAATACGCTGTCAAGATGAAGCTACCGTGAGGAGATCATGAAGAGTTCTTCATATAGGCCGGGTCTGGCCATGTTGCTGGAACAGATTGATAACGCGAAGAAGTCTGCACGTTCGGGGTTGCTCTGTGGTTAAGGGGTCAGCCAAACGACCGAACAGCAGGCTCGAAAAGGCCACCATACTTGCTCTCGCATCATGTGCAGAACCAGTTCAGGGTACGAGGGTAGGACTCATTTCCTCACACACAACAGCAGCACCGGCTAAGCTTGTGGCATGTCGGGGAGTGCTATGAACTAGGCTCCTTTGGCGATGAGAAATATCACCGGTCGAAGAGGATTTAGCCGAGCGTTCTGTTAATTAGGTGGAGCTGGAGAGAGGAGCAAGCACGGGCAACCGCAGGGTGAAGACAGACCCTTTGTTGACCTCGCTGGTGACGGAAATGCTCCCACCATGGGTTTCCATGATTTCCTTCACGATGGGGAGTCCAAGACCGGTCCCGGCGGCGTCTTTCGCCCGTGCCCAATCGGTTCGGTAGAAACGTTCGAAGAGATGCGGGATATTCTCCGGCTCGATCCCATGGCCCGTATCTTCGACGGCAATGGCAACTTCACGCCCTACTGCGTGCAGGCGAACGGTCACGGACCCGCCCGAGGGTGTGTACCGTAGCGCGTTGTCCAGCAAGTTGATCAGGGCTTGCTTGAGCCACTGTGCGTCACCGAGCACCGAAGGCACCGGCTGGGACTCGAACGTCAACGTGATCTGACGGTCATCCGCCAAGAGTATCAACTCATCGATAATCTCTTGAATCAACGGCTCCAAAGCAAGGGGCACGAGGTTAACCGGAGGTTTGCTACTGGTGAACTTTGCGAGAGTCAACAAGGGACGGGTTAACGCGATGAGCCGGTCGACCTGCTGGAGATTGTTGAGCAGCACCTCATGATACTCTTCGGTCGTCCGGGCTTTCATGAGTGCCACTTCGAGGTTTCCCTGAAGGATGGTCAAGGGTGTTTTCATTTCGTGGGCGGCGATTTCGCAAAAATTTCGCTGGACTTCACTTCCGCGCTGGAATTGATCCAACACGGAATTCACTGCCTGGGTGAGTCGCCGGAATTCTCGATAGGGTGAATCGAGCGCCAAGCGTTTCCCAAGGTCGGCTTCCGACATGGTCTCGGCTCCCTTGCAGAGCGTTTCGATCGGAGCCAGCACTTTTTTGGCCAGCCAGAGGCTTCCTACCCAAGCCATAAACAACGTGGCGCCGGATCCAAGGCTGAGTAAAAACACGAGCCCACGGAGCGTTTCATGATGGTGCAGCAAGGATGTTTCCGCCTGCAGCACGTACCGGAGGCGACCACCCTGTACGACGAGAGGGAGGAAGAGATGTCGAGCAGGGGTGCCGTCCGGCGCGGTCAGTGTGTCGAAGACGAGGGTTGAAATCCGAACTCGCTCCAGTACGCGGGGAGACAGCGAGTCTTGTGGGGAAGCATGGGGACTGCTCCACAGGAGTCGGCCGTCAGTCGAAAAGATTCGAAGGGCGTGCGTGACATCGGGCAGCACATGCTGTTCCGTCGGACTTTGGGTCAATTCATTCGTGGGGGCAATGGTACGGTCATGCCGTTCGAGGATATCCGGATATTGCTCCACAAACTCGGCCAGACTTTCCGCCAGGACCAGCAGACGTCCATCAACGAACCGTTGCAACAGGGTTTCACTGGCGGCATATACGAGCCCGGAAAACAGGAGGAGCCCGGCCATCAGGACGAAGGCGGACCAACTGATCAGACTGCGCAGAGATTTCATGCGGAGGCGTCCGGCTCTTCGAGCATGTACCCGGCGCCGCGAACCGTGGCGATCAAGGGAGGGGAATAATCTCGATCGATCTTGGCGCGAAGAGCGCGGATATGGGCGTCGACGATATTCGTCATTGGGTCATAACTGATATCCCACACGTGCTCGATGATGGCCGTTCGAGTGAGCACGCGATTCTTGTTCCGCAGCAGAAACTCAAGGAGCGAATACTCCTTGTTCGTGAGCGCAATTTCGTGATCGGCACGCCAGACGCGGTGCGAAGCAGGATCTAATCGAAGATCGGCCGCTTGAAGGTGCGCCAGCGGTTGAGAGCTGCCCCGTCGCAAGAGGGCCCGAACCCGGGCGAGCAATTCCACGAATGCGAACGGCTTCTCCAAAAACTGATCCGCACCCGTATCATAGGCAGAAACTTTCGTTTCAACCGTGTTGCGTGCCGTCAACAAGAGCACGGGGGTGGAGAGGCCCTTGTCACGGATCCGGCGGCAGACAGTCAGACCGTCCAGTTTGGGCAGCATGATGTCGAGAATCACGAGATCGTAGGGGTTGTCCAACGCCAGTGCTAAGCCCGCTTCACCGTCATTGGCCACATCGACCGCATGCCGCTCTTCTTTCAATCCTTTTCGGATAAACTGAGCCAGATCCGCATCATCTTCGACTAGTAGGATTCTCATCGCCTACCTCTATAGGTGAACCGGACAGACCAGCAATGACGGAGGCGGTCGCTTAGCAGAGGCTGCTTTTGCAATCGGTGACCACCAGGTTTGTCGCCTTTTCATCGGCATCAAGCTCAAGAGTCAACCAGGCAATTCCCACCGCTCGCTCATCTTGGTGAGCTCCACCACTGCCTTCCAGCAGGCTGACCACGTAATAGCGTCCAGCAGGCACTTTGGTAAACCAAAAGTGACCGGTCGGGTTGGCTCGTGTCACGCGTAGATAGGGAAGTAGGCGTTTGTCGGCCAGCAGTTGGTCCATAACGGCTCGAAGGCACTCGAGGGATGAATTCTGCGCCCCATGCGCTTCGGAAGATGACGTCCCACCCTTTAACGGGCAGGAGTTCTCCCTCACCTGCTTGTCGAACCACGCGCGAGTATAGGATGAGATGGGAATCAATACGATCGACGCGCCGGCCTGGGTCACGGCTTTGCCTGAAACGGCCCGCAAAAACACCTGTCCTGCCGCGCTCCCATGTCCCTTGGCTTTGTAGGCGAACAGTTCTTTCTCATTGAATGCCGATGGATTCGGCGGAGGCGGCGCAGCGGCCTGCGCTGGGGCCATGACGGAGCAGCTCATCAACAAGAAGCAGGCAAGCCAGCACCTAACATCACCATGACGCCGTATCATGTTGAGGGCGCCGACGCCGTGGCTGATTCGTCCTGGGAAGTGAGAACCGGGACCGCCTTGTGCTTGAGGGCACGACCTTTGTCGGGAGTCGGATCAGTGATCAGCCCGTACACCTCGCGACCTTCGTGACCCTCCGGCAAATATTCCGTAATCGGCATCCCATCTTCCCGCACAAACAGGAGGCAGTGACAGTATTTGTAGATCTGCATTTCGTCGCACGCGCAGATCCAGCGGCGGAGCTTGGCTTCCGCTTCTTTGTCCTTGTAGAAGTTGCATGGACAGAGCGGTTTCCCCAGTTCATCGATATGAGACGCCAATCCCTTGACGACCGCGTCCGTCACCGCAGCATTCGGGTGCATCGCCGTTCCACTTTTCTCGGCAAAACCCGTGATGAACTTCCTGATTCTCTCGAGGCTTTCCTCTGTCGGTTCAGCCATGGATCTCCTCCTCAGGGCCACAAGGGGCGGAACCGCTAGTTTACAAGGATAATTCGCTCCTTTACAATCCGTCCCTTCACGCTGATTTCGGTAATCAATCATGACGGACGTGGCGAGTCGACAATTGTTGCGAGACCGGCTGGTGTCTGAGTTGAGTCCGACGATCGCGGAGACTCTCATGACGCGCCTGGCCCAGGAGACCGGCAAGCCAGATCTGTCCGCACAGGTCCTCATGTTGTTGGACGAACTCTCTGATCTGTCTGAGAAAGCAGCCTGTGCGGCAGTGGGAGCACTTCCGGAACTGGACAGAAGGGCCGGGCTTTCACAGATCATATTGTGGCTGGACCTTGGTATTGCCTTGACGGAGTCATCCGGCGCGTCCGCACTGAAATATTTCAAGGAAAGCCCCTTGGTCCTTGGGCTGATCGATTCCGGCGATGTCCGTACCGAGGTCTTGACCATCGGGCTGGAGATGGCCGAGCAAGATGCGAACGTGGCACTCGAATACATGCGCCAGGCTCCGCAGATCCTGTCCGACGTTCCCGTGACAGACCTCCGACCCTGGCTGGAAATCGCCGCGGAACTTACCCAGATCAACGTGGTCGTCGGACTGGAGTTTGTTCGGCACATTGGGAAGCTGGTTTCCATCCTGCCTCTTGATACGGTGCGAAGCTGGGCGGAGGTAGGTTTGAGGCTGATCGTGCCGAACAGTCTTGGAAAACCGGACTATGTGGCGACCATCGAATTTCTCAGGACCAGCCCGACGATTCTGGGAGAGATCGAAGACTCAGCGGTTCGTGCGAAGGTCGTGTCTCTGTGCCGGTTGTTGACCGAAGAGTCGCCGGAGGTGAGCATGCAATGGCTGGCTGCGTCGCCTCCTCTGCTACGAGGGCTGCCCTCCGTCGAATGGAGGGTCCGAGTGCTGCAGTATGGTTCCTTACTGGCCGAAAAACATGCGGCAGCGGCGCTCAAATATCTCCAGCGGGCTCCGGAGTTGGTTGCACTCATCGGAAATATTCCAGATGCACTGTCACGATTCGAGAATTGGTTCAAGGCTGGAATGGAAGTGTTGGCCTACAGCCCGGACGGAGCGCTGGCATATTTTTCCGTTGAGTCTCAAAAAGCGCTCTCTTCTGTCGAAGCAGCGTTGAGCGGAGTACCGTTTCGGCAGGTCGCGCGGCGCCTGACGTTATTTGTTCAGGGACTCTGCGGGGCGGACGTGACGGTAGCCGCACTGCCGGATTCGGTCACGACTCCTGCCCGTGCAACGGTCAGCGAAAATGGGCAAGTCATTTCCTTGCCGGCGTTGCTTCGCCGCTATCTAACGGCCGAGGAGAACGAGCGCCTGTATCTCGTGATGGCGGCACATGAAGCCGGCCACATAGAGTTCGGCACGTATCAACTCAAGCTGGAGTCCTTCACCGATCTTGTCGAGACCGTGCGGCATCGATACGATCGATTCGATATGGCGAGGCCGGACACCCTAGCTGATCTGTTTCAGCTGTACCCGAACCCCACACTGGTGCGGGATCTCTGGGTTGTGCTGGAGGATGCGAGGGTCGAAGTCTTGCTGCAAACGGAGTATCCGGGACTCCGATGCGACCTTGCTCGTTTCGCGTCTGAGTCCGTTACCCCGCGTGATCCGGCGCAAGGGGTGACGCCGAAGGAGCTCGTGGTCGATTGCCTGTTAAGGCTGTCGCTCGGTGAAGCTGAGGATTCCGTCGTGCCCAAAGCGGTCAGGGAAGAGGTCTCCATTCTGTGGAATCTGTGTCAGCCGGCTCTCCTGGCCACAGCGACGGCCGAGAAGACGATACGCGTGGTCGATACTGTCTATGTGCGGCTCGAGGAACTACTGGCGGCTCGCGGTGAGATGATACAGGGAGAGGAGCGTGAGCAGCCGGAGGAGACCACAGCGGCCCAGGCACAATCGAATGAAGCGGAAGACCAATACCGTGCGGTGATCGAGGTGGCCTATCGTGGCACGATGAACCCGGAGTTCGTCAGGTGGAGTCCGGAGCAATCGGAGAGACAACCGCACCAGTCCCTGGCCCCAGCGGATGGTCCTGCCAGACGAGATGTTCCGAGCGCGAGACCCGCATCGGGAAGTGGAGCACTACTCCAAGAGGCACGCTCCCTGCCGTCCATTGTGGAGGAATGCCTCACCCTTGAACTCACTCCGCAGTCAAGGCAGCCGTCAGATGAGGAACACGCCATCCTCTATCCGGAATGGGACTATCGGATCGAGGACTATCGGATGAATTGGTGTCGCGTGATGGAACGACCGGCAGATCTCGGGTCCGACGAATTCGTGACGGAGACGTTGGCGGCCCGGCAGAGTACGGTCAAACTGCTCCGTCGGTTTTTTGAAGGGCTGCGTGCTCCGGCCTATCGCCGTGTTGCGGGGCGACCGGATGGAGAAGAGGTGGATCTCGATGCAGTCGTCCGACGAACAGCGGAACAGCAGGCGGGCATGGAAGGCGACGACCGAGTGTATATCCACCATGACAAACGAGAGAGGGATGTGGCAGTCGCCTTCCTAATCGATATCAGCGGATCCACAAGTCAACACCTCGGAACCGGTCGGCGGGTGATCGACGTCGAGAAGGAAGCGCTGGTGCTGCTTTGTGAAGCGTTGGAGGCGGTCGGGGATCAGTACGGACTCTATGCGTACTCGGGTCAAGGACGAGCGAAGGTCGAATTTCTGACGATCAAGGACTTTGATGATCGACTGGGGGCGGCGACGGCACGTCGGCTTGGTGGTCTGGCTCCTCGGCACCAAAATCGCGACGGCACCGCGATTCGTCATGCCATGACGAAGCTGTCGACCCGTGATACGAAGCACCGCCTCCTGGTGATGCTGAGTGACGGAAGACCGTTGGATGATCACTATCGGGATGACTATTCGCTGGAGGATACGAAAGTGGCGCTCCGCGAGGCCAAGCGACAGGGAATCGAGACATTTTGCGTGACGATCGACCGGGAAGCGGAGAGCTATGTGCGCCCGCTGTATGATGAGACGCGGTACTGCGTTATCGATCGCGTCGAGACGTTGCCAACCAGATTGCCGCGTATGTACAGGCAATTGACGGCATAGCCCCATTGACAACATGACCAATTCGACAGGAAAACCAGCGGTCCCTGCCTGGCTGTATAAACTCTTCACGGGGCATCAGTATCCCTATGTCCGACGCCTGGCCAAGTTCGGGCAAGTCGTGAAACCCGGCGAGGATCGTCCTGAGCCGACGAAGGACATGATCGAAGCAAAATTCTGGGAGGTGTATCCTCGTTGTCGGGTGAAGGTCTTACAAGAAGTCAAAGAAGGCATGATCGTGGTCTTTCATGATCTCGGTGAGTATCCCCCGGGCAGCTTTCAGGCCCTCGTGGACAATCCGGAGGTGTTTCTGGCAAGCACCTATGGGAAAAAGAAGATCAAGGTCAACTTCTATGATGACGAAAATTTCGTGTGTACGATCAACTTCAAGGTTGCAGGGTGGACTGAACATGAACACGCGTGAACAGTCAGGAGTGAGGGGTAAGGGGACGTTACGCTTCACGCCTCACGAGTCACGTTTTACGAGGTGGGAATGATGGCACGACCGAAAATCACAGTGGTAGGGGCAGGAAACGTCGGTGGGACGACGGCGCAGCGGCTGGCTGAGAAGAATCTCTATGACGTGGTCCTTGTCGATATCAATGAGGGCATGGCGCAAGGCAAGGCGCTCGATCTTTCTCAAGCTGGGCCAGTGTGCGGCTACGACACCTGTGTTGTCGGCACCAAGGACTATGCCGCGACAGCGGGATCGTCGATTGCCGTGATTACGTCCGGCATTCCACGGAAGCCCGGGATGAGTCGCGACGAATTGTTGGCGACGAACGCGAAAATCGTGAAGTCCGTCGTCACGGAACTGGTGTCTCGCTCGCCGAACATTATCCTGATCCTGGTCACCAATCCATTGGACGCCATGGTGCACATGGCGCTTCGTGTCAGCGGTCTTCCCAAATCGAAAATCATCGGGATGGCAGGTGTGCTGGACTCGGCGAGAATGCGCACGTTTATCGCCGAAGAACTGAACGTACCGTCGACTGAGGTCGAGGCGATGGTCTTAGGAGGACATGGGGATACGATGGTGCCGCTGCCGCGATATACCACAGTGAAGGGACGACCGGTGTCGGAACTCATGTCGAAAGAAAAATTGAATGCCATTGTGAAGCGGACACGCGATGGCGGAGCAGAAATCGTCGGTCTCTTGAAAACAGGGAGTGCGTTCTATGCTCCGTCGGCCTCGGCCGTCTCCATGGTGGAGGCGATCCACAAGGATGAAAAACGGGTCATGCCTTGTGCGGTGCTGTGCGAGGGCGAGTATGGGCTGAAGAACGTCATCGTCGGTGTTCCGGTGAAGATCGGGTGTGGGGGCGCCGAACAAATTATGGAGTATGACCTGACCAGTGATGAACGAGCGGCGTTGGATACGTCAGCCAACGCCGTGCGAGAACTCTGCAGCACAGTCGATCGACTGATGGGATAGGACAGTCACTGGTCAATCGTCATCGGTCATTAGCAAGAGAACGAGTCTTTCACCAGTGACCAATGACAAGTGACTCACGACCGATTCGATCGACGTAGCGGCTTGACATTCAGAGAAAAGCTGTCGTACAGACAACGGCCTAGGCCATCAACCGTTTTTTAAGAGAGGGGAGTTATGAAATTTCTTGAAGATCCGATGCAGACGATGGGAGTGGGATTTGCTCTCACCGTCGTCTTGATCATGATATATCTGGGATTAGCCGGTATTGGCGCGGGCGAGGCGGACTGGGGTCAGATGATCCTTCGCTGGGTGCATTTCCTGGCAGGGATTACCTGGATCGGGCTCCTGTATTTCTTCAACCTGATCAATGCCTCGTTCTTGAAAAGCCTGGATGGGCCGACCAAGAACATCGTGATTCCGAAGCTGATGCCGGCAGCGCTCAATTGGTTCCGGCATGGGGCCACCGTGACCGTGCTGGCCGGGGTGTTGTTGTATGGGCATATGTATCACAAGGGTGGAACGGGAGCGGTGGCTTTGGCCATCGGTGGGTTGCTCGGCATCATCATGATGGGCAATGTTCATGGCATTATCTGGCCGAACCAGAAGAAGATCATTGCCGCCGTCACTGCAGCTGCGCAGGGAACCCCGGCGCCGCCCGAGATGGCACAGTGGGGGAGAACCGCCTTGCTCGCTTCCCGCGTGAATTTCATGCTCTCGATTCCCATGCTGTTCTTCATGGGGGCCGGTAGCCATTTCAGATAGAAAATTTGATGCGTGGCCGGAGGGGTACCCCTCCGGCCAGGTCTCCATCACTCTCCTTCTCCTACCTCCTGCCCCTCCATGCCTAGGCTTTGACTAGGCCTCCTAGGCCTAACTGTTTGAGATTCAGGCCCATTTATGACTGGTTGCCTTGACGGAAGAAGAGGCAGAACCGTATAGTACCCGCTCAACCTTGAAGAATTCAGAGCGGATAGCTATGTCCACGCTTACAGAACCTCGCCTTGTTCAACAGATTGAGGGAGCCCCTTGGGAGATCGAAGGGTATCTCAAAGTCGGCGGCTATGAAGCCTGGAAGCGGTGCGTGAAGGAATTGAACGCGGCTCAAGTCATTGATGAGCTGAAAAAATCAGGGCTTCGTGGACGGGGTGGCGCAGGATTTCCGACAGGGATCAAGTGGGACAAAGTCCTTAATCACCGGGTGAAGGAACGCTATTTCGTGTGCAATGCTGGCGAACATGAGCCGGGCACGTTTAAGGATCGGTATTTATTGAAAACGTTGCCCCATCAACTGATCGAAGGTTGCTTGATCGCTTCCTTCACGGTGCAAGCGAAAGCGTCCTTCATCTACGTGAACCATGAGTACCATGAGGAACAGCAGAATCTGAAGAAAGCCATCGCTCAAGCAAAGGCACATGGATTCTTGGGGAAGAACGTCCTGGGCAGCGGCGTCGACATCGAGTTGGAACTCTTTGACGGTCATGGCAGCTACGTAGCCGGAGAAGAAACGGCGATGTTGGAATCGATGCAGGGCCGTCCCGCGATGCCGCGACAGAAGCCGCCGTTCTATCCGACCGACTTCGGCCTCTATGGCAAACCGACCCTCGTCAATAACGTTGAGACCCTGTGCAACATTCCTCGGATTCTGCACAAAGGCGCCGGGTGGTTTACCCAGATTGGGACGGAGAAGTGTCCCGGGACGATGATGTTTTCGTTGAGTGGATCGGTGAATCGACCCGGTGTGTATGAGATGCCGATGGGCGTGACCATCCGTGAAATGGTCGAGGAGTGTGGTGGCGGAGTACCGGGTGGTCGCAAGATCAAGGCCGTTTTCCCGGGTGGGCCGGCCTTCCCGATGGTGACGGCGGATCAGCTCGATCTCACGATGGACTTCGATTCACTGAAGAAGGCGGGGACTGGGCTAGGGTCGGCCGGGATGATCGTCGTTGACGAAGCGACGTGTATGGTGGCGAAGACGCTGCATTTCTCGAATTTTTTCAAGAATGAGAGCTGCGGGCAGTGCCCGCCGTGCCGTATGGGTACGAACAACCTGGC
Organism: Nitrospira sp.; assembly: GCA_019636945.1. GTDB lineage: Bacteria > Nitrospirota > Nitrospiria > Nitrospirales > Nitrospiraceae > Nitrospira_D. Next base: position 19,817 of record JAHBWO010000057.1, read on the forward strand.
CATCCTGATGACCAAGATTGAATCCGGACAGGGCACTCAAAAAGACCTCGACAGTATGTTGCAACTCTGCGGATTCGTCAAAGGCACTGGCTACTGCACGCTTGTCACCGGCGCATCGGTGTTGGTGCAAAGTAGTTTGAAGCTGTTTCGTCACGAATACGAAGACCATATTCGTCTACAGCGGTGTCCATATCAGGAAACGCCGGCTGGGATCGTGACCCACTCGTAGGAGACGTCATCATGCCACGAGTGACGTTTCTGCATACGGACGGGCGAAGCGGAGAGGTTGATGAGAATGTCTCGCTGCTTGATGCCGCCAAGGAATTAGGGTTTCGTCTGAATCACGATTGCGGCGGGAACGCATCCTGTACGACGTGCCGGGTCGAGGTGCAGATGGGGCAGGAGCATCTCTCGGAGATCGATTTCGACGAGCAGGACCTGCTGGATCGTGAAGCATTGACCGAGCCATGGCACCGGTTGGCTTGTCAGGCTCGTGTGTTGGGAGATGTCGTGGTGCGCGTGCCGGAAGCCAAGTGGGAGCAGCCACAGCGAGCGGCATCGGAGGCAAGGGGTTGATATTGGAAGAAGAGGTGTTAGACTAACATTCTAGCCAGCCGAGTAGAGGCTGGAACGATCCATAGAGGAGGATGACAATGGTTAACATTACGGCGGTGGCGGAACAGAAGATCAAGGAATTGATGGCCGAGGAAAAGGATATCGTCGGGTTGCGGGTCTACGTGCGTGGTGGTGGATGCCATGGCTATCAATACGGAATGGCCTTTGAATCCAAGATGGCCGAGGACGATACCATCATCGAAAAGGGTGAGGTGAAACTCATCATGGATTCACAGAGTGCTCCCTTGCTGCAGGGCGCGGAAGTGGACTACGTCGACAGTGTGCAGGGCTCGGGATTTTCGATCAAGAACCCCCAGGCCAAAACGACGTGCGGCTGCGGCAGCTCCTTCAGCGCGTAAGCCTGGCTACGGGATGACCGTAGGAATGCCGATCATGAACTCTCCAGTCTAAGACTGCTCGACGGTCGAGCAGTCTTAGCTTTTTCACCCACACCACGAGTGACCGGATTGAATGTCACAGGTATTTGTGACCAGACGCTATCGCTTTTGCGCCGCCCATCGGCTGCATACGGATCTCCTCTCCCCTGAAGAAAACTGGGCTGCCTTCGGCAAATGTAACAATGCGAACGGTCACGGGCATAACTACGTGGTCCTGGTGACGGTTCGTGCCGGAACGGCAGAGAGTTCGACCAACCTCGATTCTCTTGACCGCATCGTCACCGACAGGGTCATCGAACGCTTTGATCATCAGGACCTGAACAGTGATCCGGCGTTCTCTGCCTTGACTACCACGGGAGAGAATCTTGTCGCAGTGATCTGGGACATCCTCAACCCGCTGCTGCCTTCCGGTCGTCTGCACAAAGTCGGGGTCATTGAGACCAGAGACAACTATTTTGAATATACGGGCGCCAGTTAAGGCGAAAGGGAACATCGTGAGAAAGTCACCAAAACGAGAGAAACGACCGACATCGGTGGAAGACGCCAACGGAAGCGGACGGGCTCCGGACTTGCCGGTCCTCCAATCGCTGGTTACGGAGGTACTCCTAGCCCTCGGCGAAAAGCCGAGTCGGAATGGCCTTCTCAAGACCCCTGAGCGAGTGGCCAAAGCCCTGGCCTTTATGACGCAGGGGTACCAGCGTGATATCGATCACCTCCTGAACGGTGCGCTGTTCCCGATCGAATATGACGAAATGGTCATCGTCAAAGACATCGACTTTTTCAGCATGTGCGAACATCACTTGCTGCCGTTTTTTGGTCGAGTCCATGTCGGCTACTTGCCCAACAAGAAGGTGGTCGGTCTCAGCAAGATCCCGCGGATCGTCGACATGTACGCCAGGCGTCTGCAAGTTCAAGAACGGTTGACCGTGCAGATCGCTGAAACATTGAGCACGAAGCTGAATGCCCATGGTGTCGGCGTTGTGATCGAAGCCCGACATCTTTGCATGATGATGCGGGGCGTGGAAAAACAAAACACCGTGGCCGTCACCAGCTCGATGTTGGGAGCGTTCCGCAGTCAATCGCAGACGCGTGAGGAATTTTTGAAATTGATTCGACGGGGCAGCGTCGGCGATCCAGAGTGAACGCTCTATGGATCTCCCTCGTCAACCCAGCACCTATCTTGCTAGCCGTCTGCTGAAAAACTCGGTGTATACATCAACCACCGTTGAAATAAGAGAGAGAAGTAGAACACGAACACCCAGGATGGTCAAAAAGGTTGTCCAGCAAGGCCGCAGCGAGTGAGGAGGTGAGGCGTACGCTTCGGTACGTTGAGCCTCTGAACGATGCGAGAACGCCGCTGGCGGACTTTTTCAGCATCCTGCTAGAAGCAAACCAAAGGAACGGATCGCTTCATTGAACAGCTCCGGCTGTTCCAGGTTCGAGAGATGGCCTACTCCTGGAATGACGGCCAGGCGGGCATCGGGAATCCTCTCCGCCATGAGCCGGGCGTCAGCAGGTGGTGTCGGCAGATCCAGCTCGCCGACGATAATCTGAACAGGACATAAAATCTGCGTTAAGAGAGGCTGCGAATCAGGCCGCTCCGCCATCGCCATCAGATCTCCGGCAATGCCACTCATTTGAGTGCCCTCGATCATTGTGCGCACCCGTTGAACCAGCTCCGGCCTCGTCTGAATCGTGGCAGGGCTCAGTAACTTGGGAATCATGATCTCGGCGATCGCCCCCGCCCCTTGTCTGTACGCAAGCTGAGCCATCTCAAACCGTGCCCGTTTTCCATCCTCTGTATCGGCCTGGGCTCTCGTATCGGCCAACACCAATCCTTTGACGCGCTCGGCATACTTTCGATAGAAGGCCAAGGCGATGTATCCACCCATCGAGAGCCCGATGAAAACTGCTTGCCGGATGGAAAGGTGATCGAGCAGGCTGCGCACGTCATCGGCTGCTTGATCGAGAGAATAGTGCCACAGCGGTGCATCGGACTCGCCGTGTCCTCGCAGGTCGATCGTAATCACTCGAAACTGTGCTGAAAGACCTTTCTCTTGTTCCGCCCACATGGTGCGGTTGAGCGGAAAGGCGTGAAGAAAGACAAGGGGAAGTCCGGTCCCCAGATCGTTGAAGGCGAGGGAGATATTATTGACCTGAGCGAGCATGAGATAGTCCTGGTCAAACGTCGTACCATCGGCTGTCGGCATGGTCAAGAGGTCATTTGCGCTCAGATGGCCCGGCGTATACAATTCCCGGAAAGTTGTGAGGAGTGAGATGACCCGTTCTCGTGATCAGGCCCCAGATCTATTCACGGTGCACCATGAACAGGTTGTTGACGCTCCGCTTGCAGAACGGATGCGTCCCCGTGTGTTCGAGGATTTTGTGGGGCAGGACGACATCACCGCAACAGATCGACCGCTACGACGGGCCATTGAGGCCGATCAGCTCTCTTCCGTCATCTTCTGGGGGCCACCAGGATCGGGGAAGACGACACTCGCTCATCTGATTGCCAGGTATACGAAGGCCCAGTTTGTATCCTTTTCGGCCGTCACCGGCGGGGTGCCCGAGTTGCGCATGATCATCAAGGCGGCCGAGCAACGCCGGTTGATCAACGGTCAGCGGACCATCCTGTTTGTGGATGAAATTCACCGGTTCAACAAAGCGCAACAAGATGCCTTTCTTCCCCACGTCGAGCGAGGTACCATCATCCTGGTCGGCGCAACCACGGAAAATCCCTCGTTCGAAGTCATCAGTCCGCTATTATCACGCTCGATTTTAGTGGTGCTGAAACCCCTGAGTGATGAAGCCCTCGGGCGGATTCTGGATCGAGC
>JAHBWO010000058.1 GCA_019636945.1 Nitrospira sp.
GGTGAAGCTGGTGCGTTCTGGTTCATCCGCTCGGAGTGCCGAGGCTGTGGGTTGAAAGTCGGTGTCGATGTGCCGGAGGGTCAGACACGAGGGCTCATTGATCGATTATTCTGGACCGATGAGGCGCTGCATCGATTGGCCCGCATGCCGCCCTATGTGGCACCGTTGGTTCGAGATGAGGTGGAGCAACATCTCCGTAGCCAAGGAGAACGAGTCGTCACCTATGAAACGTTGCTTCGTCCCCGTACGGGAGAACGCATCGAATGGGATCCGGAAGCAGAACGGCGGTTGGACCGGGTGCCAGCGCCGGTTCGTGCGATGGCACGGGTTGAACTTGAACGAACCGCGGCAGATCGCGGATTGTCTCGCATCACCGTGTCGCTGATGGAAGAGATCAAAGCGAAGTATTTTGGAATGAGCGGCGTGAAGCGTGAAGCGTGAAGCGCCTAAGCCGAAGCGAATTCATCATGGGATGTGGAGCTGCTCTGTGACACGCTTCACGAACGACGCTTCACGAACGACGAGTTAAGCATGTTGCATCGAATGGCGTTGCGGGTGCTTCCGAGCTTGAGTTTGGCGGTGACGGAAGAGGCCGTGCGCAAGAGAAAACGCATCGTGATGTTTGTGCCCGGGTTGATCGCCTTCGGAGTCTATCGGCTTGCGAAACATCTTGTTCCGATCGCCGAGCCGCTGGTACTTTTGGCCGTGAGTGCGCTCGTCGCCATGGTGACGGCGGCCTTGGCCTATCGGGTCGGGCGTGCTGCGCCCTGGGTGGAGATTATGCGCCACGATGGCGTCCGGTTGCTCAGCTGGCTCGTCGGATGGACTGGTGCCGTCTATGGGATTCAGCTCTCGCTGTTGGTGCTGACTCTCTTGTGGATCATGAGCTATAGCTATCTCCAGCACCCGGATGGACCGGCGATGATGGCCATCATCATCTCCTGTACATCCGTCGCACGCGATGCCTTTGAAATCGGGCATGTGCGCCGGCTCACGCAGATGGGGCGACCCTTTCTCACGTTCCCGGATGGAGCGCCACTCCGGGTCTTGCTGCAGCACAAGGCCGGGCAGCTGGGGCCGTGGGTCCTTGCCGGACTTGCGGTTGGTGCGCTGGCATCAATTCCTGGACTGCTCGTTGCAGACATTCAAGGAGCGGCGTTGGTCCAGTTATTCGCCGTGACCGTTCTTGGCGGCGGGGTGACTCTCTGCGCGTATTTCGGCGGACTCTATCCATCTACTCCGTGGTTGCAAACGCTTCGCCGGACAGCACCGGGTGAGCTGATGAAATATTGGTGGTGGCCTGGGATGGCCTTTGCCTCGACCTATTACCTGGTTGCGATGGGATTGCTGCTGTTTGTGATGAGACAGCCCACGATGACGCCGGGCTCGGCTGCTGTGATGGGGGCGATCGTGACAGCCATCATGGCTTTGTATGGGTACTATCTGGGTGATCGCCGTCATATTGAAGATGAACAGGCACCCCAACTCTCGAGTGGCATGTTACGGTGCCCGTTTGTCATGGGGATTCTAGGCAAGACCATCGGTTCCACCGATGCAACCGGGGAGTTGGCACTCGGTAAGACCGGGATAAAGGGGTAGGTCTATGGGCCAAGAATTCAGGATGAACAGTTTTCTGTTTCGCGTGGTGATGTGTATCGGATTCGCCTTAATCGCCCTTGGCTTTCTGGGGAGTGGCACTGATCTATCCTTTGCCGACTCATCCACGGACGTGTATTTCGGAACCGAGGGAATTCCGCAGGGGCCGGCGGCTCCCACTCCTCAGGAAACGGTCTATCCTCAAGTCGGGTCACTGGACAGTCGGTTGCTGGTGTGGTTTGTGACGCAGCAACATACCTATTTCGGCGGATTCGTTCTCGCCTTGCCGTTGTTTTGCGCCTTACTTGAGTTTTTGGGGTTGATCACGAAAAAGCCGGCCTTGGCCCTTCGTTATGATGGCTTGGCAAGGGATCTTGCGAAGGTGGCGGTCCTGGCTATGTCGGTTACGGCACTGATCGGTAGTTTGATGTTGACGATGTTCATCACGCTCTATCCGAGTTTCATGAAGTATATGGGCGGGACATTCAAAGGATTCATGCCTGCCTACGCCGCCGTATTTTTCGGAGAAGCGCTGTTACTGATCGTCTACTACTACGGTTGGAACCGGATGACAGATCGCGGCATGAAATGGGTTCACGCCGCGATCGGGATTCTGACGAACATTGTGGGGACCGCCCTACTGATGATGGCCAACGCCTGGTCTGCGTTCATGATGTCGCCTGCCGGGGTCGATGCGCAGGGGCGATTTCTTGGAAACGCGTGGCATCTGCTGCACTCCGCCCTCTGGAATCCTCTGAATGTCCATCGTTTCCTGGCAGACATGATGTCCGGCGGAGCGGTGGTGCTTGCCTATGCCTGTTACCGATTTTTTACCAGCAAGACCGACGAGGAGCGTGCCTATTTTGATTGGGTCGGCTATGTGTTCCTGTTCGTCACGGTCTGTGCCCTCATTCCCATGCCGTTCGCCGGGTATTGGCTGATGAAGTCGGTCTTCGTGTTTCGTCAGACCATGGGGGTCACGATGATGGGCGGCCTGCTCACCTGGCTGTTTGTGGTGCAGGCGCTCTTGATCGGTGTCTTGTTTTTGGGGATCAATTACTATCTGTGGCAGAGTATGGCGCGGATCAAGGGAGGAGAGCGATATCAGCCGTATTACCAAATCCTTCTGGGTGTGTTGATGCTGGCGCTCTTCATTTGGTTGACGCCGCATACGCTGCTGACCTCTGGCAGTGAGGCCAAGGCGATGGGAGGTGCGCAACATCCGGTCATCGGCAACTACGGGGTCATGTCGGCCAAGAACGGAGCGGTCAATATCCTAATCCTCGTGACCGCGCTGAGCTTCCTCTATTATCGTCGCGCGAATCGAACCATGACCATTTCATGGATCAAGACCGGCAATATCCTCATCACGGTGTTGTATGTGGTCGGCGCAGTGAACATCATTTGGCTATCGATCTATGGATTCTATTTACCGGCGAAAATTCGCGTCGGTCTGTCCGCTCCGCAGGCGTTCACCACGTTCACGGTTATTCTGGTCGGAGTGGTGATCAACCGGTTGATGCTCAGGCGCGCGGTGGTGCATGGCCCGATTCAGTGGGGAAAGATTCCGCTGCGGGGCATGGTCGGCTTATTTGGGTTGGCGGCATCGTTCAGTTGGGTGATGGGGTTGATGGGATACATCCGTTCCTCGGGGAGGCTATCATGGCACGTCAGCGAGTTGATGGCCGATGTCTCGCCCTGGGCCTTCACGCCGGACCTCCAGTATGCGACCAAAATGGTGACACTGAATATGGTGGTATTCTGGGCGGCGGTTCTCGCGCTGTTCTGGATGTGCGAACGGGGGCAGCAGCCGGTGATGGTTGAGGATGCGAGTGAGAAAGAGTCGCCATTGCTGACTCCGATTCCATCGCAAGAAACATAGAAAGGGAATCAGGGCATGATACGGACTGTGTTGATGGCTGCGGCAGCCGTGCTCGGCTCAATCCTTCTCGTGAGCGGGGGGGCACCGACGATTGCAGGAGAACCGGCCTTAGTCTTGGAAGACTTCCAAGCAAAAGAGGCGGACGGGTTTCCATCATTGTGGGAACACGAAAACCAGCGGAGCCAAACGAAAGGCCGTGACGCATACAAGGTGCGGACGGAAAACGGGGCAAGCTTTTTGTCGGCCAAAGATGCGGGGCAACGGATCAAGAAGAAGAAAATCGATTGGGATCCCAAGGCCTATCCGGTTCTGACCTGGCGCTGGCGTCTGACCAAGGCCGCGACCGGAAACGAGCCGCTCGCAGCCGTCTATGCCTCGCTCGATACGGATCTCCTGTTTATTCCGGTGTTCACGAAATATGTCTGGAGTGAATCGAAACCGGACGGCACCTTGACCGAAGGCGGGATGTTCAGCGGATCGGAGATCGTTGTCCAGTCCGGGACGAAGGAGATCGGACAGTGGTTCGAAGAACGGGTCAATGTGTACGAGGATTTTAAGCGGATTCATAAGCATGAGCCGGCGGAGAAGGCCTGGGGGATTTCTATTATCGCTGCGCCTGGGGTGGAGATCGATTTTGGCCCGCTCGTCGCCCTTCCGGGGAAGTGACGTATGCATGGGCTCTGAGAGATTAGCGTGATGGAGAGTCGCAAGGTCGTAGATATTGCCCTTGGGATCGTCGTGATGGGGACCGTTGGAACCCTGATTGGGACGACCATGGGTGGAGGGCTGATGCCGGTTGCCATCCTCGTTGGGCTTGGCCTTGGAGTCGTGATCGGCTTTCTTGGTGGGCGCCGGTTTCTCGTGAGCATTCTGGTCGGCACGGTCATGGGTGGCCTGTTGGCCTGGTTGATGGCCGGTGCTGATCGAATCTGGGTTGGGGCTGGAGCTGGAGCGGCCATGGGCGGATTTCTCGGCGTTCAGATTTCGATGTTGCTCGATGTGCGTGCAGCGAAGAAGGCGGCGGCAGAGCAGGCTGGGACGTCGCCGTCGTAGGGTTCATGTGTGTATTGATTGTCGAGGTATGTGTGGAAAATAAAGGTGTCTTAGTCGGCTCCATTATCTTTGTGTTTGCGTCGTTCTTTCTCATGATCGGTCTGTTGGCCTACGAATCCTACAAGGCCAAGCAGATGAAACAGCTTGCGGCGTCCGTGAAGTCCGAAGCGCGACCGACGGCCAGCAGTCTGCCCACTCAGGATTTCTCCATGTACAAGACCAAGATCGGAGACGAAGGGCGGGAAATGGTGCAAGTTCCGGAAGGGCCTTTTACGATGGGAAGCAACGACGGGGATCCCGATGAGGCGCCCGAGCATCAGGTCTATTTGAAAGGGTTCTATATCGATCGGAACGAGGTGACGCAACAAGAATATCAGCGGTTTGCGAAGATGACGAAGCGGGGGATGCCGAGGATCGAGGTGTTTGACGACGATCAATCAAAGATCTTGAAGCCCGAGTTTGCGGCGATGAGTGTTTCGTGGGATGAGGCGGCGGCCTACTGCAAGTGGGCGGGGAAGCGCCTGCCGACGGAAGCGGAATGGGAGAAAGCCGGTCGAGGTGAGAGTAAGCGACGATATCCCTGGGGGGACAAGTTCGTCGTCAATGCGGCCAATGTCGACGGGACGGAAGATGGCTATAAGTATCTGGCTCCTCCAGGATCCTTTGAGGCTGGGCGCAGTCCTTACGGCATTCACGACATGACGGGAAATGTGGCGGAGTGGGTTGAGGACTCCTACGACGAGCATTACTACAAGAAGTCTCCGTTTCGTGATCCCAAGGGGCCTGAAAATGCTGATTTAAAGGTCGTGCGGGGAGGTTCTTGGAGGGAGACAGAGCATCACGCAAGGCTGTCTAAGCGGTTTGCGGCAAAACATTGGCGTACTGATGTCACGATCGGTGTCCGCTGCGCGAGTGAGTTGGACCCGGCTTCAGCCCCGGGAGCTGAGTGATAGGGCGGTATGCTCGAGTCAAAATTTAAACTTGTCTTCTTACTGGTGGTTCTAGCATGCGCGGCGATGCCCATTGTCGCCATTATGCGAGGGACCACGGTCACGCCGTACGAAAAGCCAACGTCTGATCCCACCGCCGAAGTAGTGTCGATGGCGGACAGTGCTCCCGGAGAAGAACCTCTTTCTGGTGACATGGTCACGATTCCGGCGGGGCCGTTCGTTCGTGGAACTGAGGGCGGAGGCTTCGATGAACGTCCGCAACGAACCATCTATCTGGATGCGTTCGCGATCGATCGGTACGAGGTGACAAATTACCAGTATCAGCAGTTTGTTGTGGCCACAGGGCATCGAAAACCAGGACTCCCTTCGCGCTATGCCAAGAGCGGGGCCAAGGTGCGTGGGATTAATCAGCCCATCGTCTATGTGTCCTGGGAGGACGCGGACGGGTATTGTCGTTGGAAGGGTAAGCGGCTTCCGACCGAAGCTGAGTGGGAAAAGGCTATGCGCGGCACGGATGGAAGGCTCTGGCCGTGGGGAGATCAGGAGCAACCTGATGGGGCCAATTGGGCTCGTGTGCAGGATGGTTATGAAGCGTCAGCGCGTGTCGGCACATTCCAGAGCGACAAGAGTCCCTATGGAGTGATGGATGGTGCCGGCAATGTCATGGAGTGGGTGGCTGATTGGTACGATGAGACTTATTATAAGAGTTCACCGGATCACAATCCACCGAGCCCTGAGTATGGCACCTATCGGGTGCTTCGCGGGGGAGGATATACGACAGCAGGTGGCGATGTTCGGATTACCAGCCGAAGCAAGATGATGCAAGATTTTCGAGATGAAACGATCGGATTCCGCTGTGCGAATTCGACCGCCGGTGCGATGGGGGAAGAGAAGGAAAAACCAGAAGAATTTACAGGAAATCAAAGTAGTAGAGGATCAAAAACACGGCCAAAATGATGTTGACAACCATTCCAGCCAAAACTATAATGTCAAACACTTTTGAGTTTTTCGACACAATTTCCTCTCTGATTCGCGTTAGAAGTTGAGAAATTTTGATAACACAGGGCCGGGTGCCTGTCAAGAAAATGCAGTAATTCTGAATTTCATACCTTACCAACTATCTTGATCGGGAGTTACATGACGATGGCAACAGCTACACCTGATAGCGAGCTCAAAGTAAAAATTGGGAAGATGATTTTTTATATTACTTGTGCTGTCGGATTGTGGTTTTTCTATTGGTTTGCTGGTATTCAGTGTCCTTGTTGAATTGTGAGCGGGGTCTGCCCTTGTGTGGGAGGGGTTACCTGGCTTAGCTGATTGATGGCATTGGTCGACAGAAAAAGAGGAAGAAGAAAATGAGCGCCCTTAACAATCCCGTCATTGCACTTGTTGTTTCTCTTATTATTTGTGTTGGCTATTTTGTGATGGTTGATCACTACCTCATGGATATGCAGGGGCTGGACTTTTGGTATCTCTTCAAAAACTGAGCCCTCCTGAAGGTGTTGTCGGGTATTCTGAAAAACATACATTTAACGTAGGGTATTAAGGAGGTATTCCATGGGCCTTTTAGTCGGCAAGCGCATATTTTCGATCGTGGCGCTCTGCATGATGGTCGGCCTCCTTCTGCTTCCGGTCGTCGTGGCGTTGCCTTCACTGGCCATCGGTGAAGAGACTCGTGCGGGCGATGCGGCAAAGAAGGACGGGGATAAAGTCGAAAAGGGTCGGGATGTCTATTATAAGACCGAGGGCATTGTGTCTGGTGCTCCCGCTCCTAAGACGACGGATGGCGTGAAGGACTATCCGAGGTACAACTTTGAAAGTCGCGTGTTGCTCTGGTTTGCGAATCAGCAGCATCTCTATTACGGCAGCTTTGTGTTGGCCGTGCCGATTTTCTGCATGATCATCGAGTTTATGGGGGTTGTGACGAAGGATAAAGCGCTCGCGAAGCGCTACGATCAATTGGCGTATGACTTTATTAAGATCAGTCTTACTGCCTACTCTCTCACTGCTATTTTGGGAGGTATTCTGATCTTTACCTTCCTGACTCTGTATCCGGCCTTCTTTTCATATTTGTCGGGCATCTTCCGTCCTGTCATGCACATCTACGCATTGATGTTTGTGGCGGAGAGCGGAACTCTCTACATCTACTACTATGGCTGGGACAAGATGAGAGAGGGCTTCTTGAAGTGGATCCATTTGAGCATGTCGGTGGTCTTGAACGTCATCGGAACATTGCTCATGTTTCTCGCCAACTCGTGGATCGGTTTCATGATGTCGCCTGCTGGTGTCGATGAGCAGGGGCGGTACCTCGGGAATATCTGGCATGTGATTCACACTGCACTGTGGAATCCACTTAATCTCCACCGAATCCTGGGGAATATGGCATTCGGCGGTGGTGTGGTTGCGGCGTATGCTGCGTATAAATTCTTGGCCTCAAAAACGGATGAAGACCGAGCTCATTACGACTGGATGGGCTACATCGCGATGGCGCTGGGTGTTGCGTTTCTAATTCCATTGCCGTTTGCCGGATATTGGCTCATGCGTGAGGTCTATGCCTATCGTCAGCAGATGGGTATCACGCTGATGGGTGGCCTGCTTGCCTGGTTGTTTATTATTCAGGCCACCATGATCGGGATTCTGTTCTTGAGCACCAATTACTATCTCTGGCAGGCCATGGGGCGTATGCGTGGGGCGGAGAAATATCAGCGATACATTAAGTACCTGGTCTTCCTGCTCGCCTGCGGCTATATGGTCTTCATTACTCCGCACACGATGGTGATGACGCCGGCGGAGCTGAAAGCTATGGGAGGTCAGCAGCACCCAGTGTTGGGTAATTATGGCGTCATGTCTGCGAAAAACGGGGGCATTAACGTCATTATTACAACCACGGTGTTGAGCTTTGTCTGGTATATGCGAGGTAATAAAGTCTCGACTGTATCGTGGGCGAAGTTCGGCAACATCTTTATGGGTGTGTTCTTCGGCTGCGCCTATTTCAATATTATTTTCCTCGCGGTGTACGGATATTATATTCCGGCAAACGTTCGGGTGGGTCTCTCTGTTCCTCAGGTGGCGACGACCCTGTCCTGTCTCTTCTTCATGTTTGCCCTGAACAGCTTCATGATGAAGGGGGCCAAGCAAATGGGGCCGATTGAGTGGGGGAAGATTTCCGCTCGCTCGCAATATGCTCTTATTATGTTGGCGACCGCGTTTACCTGGATGATGGGATTGATGGGCTATATCCGCTCATCGGTTCGGCTCTTCTGGCATGTCAATGAGATCATGCGCGACAATTCTCCTTGGGCTTATACCCATACGGTAGGATTTGCCGCCAATATGATTTCGGCCAATGTGTTATTTTTCTGGATTACGATTCTCTTTGTTTTCTGGTTGGGTAGCTTAACGGCGAAAAAGGTTCCGGTTGAGTCCAAAGCCGGAATCCCTGGTAGTGTTCCGCAGCCGGCGCCCAGTCATTAACCTGTGTCTTCTTTGATAGTCGGCTCAACGGACGGGTGGGAACAAGTTCTCACTAGTGTTGTAGCTGTAGGAGGTCACGACCTTGGGTAATTTGATTGCAGAAGCATTGTCGATGGGTTGGATGGCCCTGGCCATCCTTGCGGGTCTGCTGGTTTATTTTCAAGTAAGCATCAGCGACCCTGCTGCGAAGAAGCGCGCAGTATTTAAGACGTTTATTGGGATTATCTCCTGCTTCCTTCTCTTTATTGCGATCGCCAACTATAAGACGAACTTCTATGGCGAAAGCCGGTTGCTTCCGGTCTCATTGGTGATGATCACGGTGACCACCTTTATTATGGCGCTGTATTTCACCAACCTGAGCGCCCTCCTGAAGATCGGTGGCATGATGTTCTTCGTGGCTGCGTTTCTATCCGGTTATGGGAACTGGCTTCCACAAGTGGAAGGCGGTTTTCCCCCGGTAGAGGAGAAGGTTACGTGGGAAAACATGTCCACTCAGCAGCTGGCTGACAAAGGTGAGGAAATTATCTTTGGCGGCGTCGGAAAGAATAAGGAGCAAGGTGCGATCGGTAAGGGGCAATGCCCGCTTTGCCATGCCTTCCATGCTGGGATGCTCGGTGAGCGAGCGCCGAACTTGTTGGGCTTGCCGACTCGCAAAGAACGACTGGAAGACCCCAAGTATTCTAAGGGTAACCCGTCTAAGCGAGAGTATTCAGTCAAGGAAGCATTCCCTGGTTCGGGCACTGCTGAAACTGTGCAGGAATATATCGCAGAATCACACGCCTGTCCCAGTTGCTATGTCGTTGCCGGCTATGGGGTAAAGGGTACTAACGATAAAGAAAGCCCGATGCCATCGATCCATAAGCCACCGATATCTCTCAGTCTCGCAGAGCTTGCAGCGGTTGACACATGGATGTATGCCCGAGAGGGAGTCGAGCCGCCTTCATTCGATGAAATTGTGAAGTCGTATGAGAAGTTTGTTCCCGAGGCAGATCGACCCAAGCAGGCAGATGACAAGCCTGCAGGGGCTACCTCGCTGCTGGCGGATGGTTCAGAGCCAGTTGATCAAATTTTTGCTAAGGCTCAGTGTGTGTCCTGTCACACCATCCCTGGTATTCCTGGTGCCATGGGGACAATCGGACCCAAGCTCGAAGAGGGGACAACGGCTCCGCAACGTATAAAGGATCCAGCCTACAAGGGCACCGCAAAGTCAGCTGCTGAATATATTATGGAGTCCATCGTTGATCCGAGCGCCTATGTTGTAAAACCATTCCCGGATAAAACCATGCCGGCTATCTTTGGTCAAAAATTGAGCGCTGGAGCATTGAAGAAAATCGTTGACTACTTGTCGCAAGTGAAAACCGGAGCGCCACCACCAAAGGTTTCTTAGGATCCGGTTATCTGTCATGCGGAGAGTAAAGGGAGTTTGCCGATGAAAGCATTGATGTCTCTTGGTGCCTTGATAGGAGTAGCGGGGCTGCTCCTATTGGGTGGAATGATATTTGATGTCGTTCCATCCACTACTGTGCGATTAGTCGAAGGGTATATGCCGATCCAGCTGTTGCTCGAAGTGGCATGCTATGTGATCGGTTTTACCGGGCTGAGCTATATGATGAATGCAATGGGAATGGCTCTCCCGAGGTTTTGGCAGGGGATCGGCTTCTGGATATTTCTGATGGTCTATCTCAAATATCGGGTCTATCCGCCAATTCCTTTCAGCGTGCGCGCAATGTATGGAACGGTGGGACTTGTCACCGTGTTCATGTGGGTGTCTGCCAATGAAGAGGATTGGAAGAAGTTTAAGCAGCCGATCATGAACGTCCTTGATGCACAGACAGGAATGAACAGGCTGCTCAGATATGTGTACCTCGTGCTCATTCCAATTCTTATTGGGGGATTTTCCTTCAATGCTATGATGCCGAAGTCTGAAGAGCCTATCGAGCTTCGGACGGTTCATCCTGCGCCTCCTGCCAGCACGAAGGTGCACGGGAAGACGTATACGCTCCAGACTTCCCAGAACCCCTATCGGGTCAACCCGGAAGGGAAGTACGATCAAGAATTTTCGAATGCCAATATTGTTGAGCAGGGAATGGGCCGTTTGATGAAGCCAAATGCCAATCCCTGGGATGAAAAGAACCAAGGTTATCTGAAGTACGTCAGAGAGGGTGGAGAGATTTTCTTCCAAAATTGCCATTTCTGCCACGGTGATAACTTGAATGGTCGAGGGCTTCACGCCTTTGCTTTCAATCCGATCCCAGCAAACTTTACCGATCCGGGTACGATCGCACAGCTGCAAGAAACCTTTATCTTCTGGCGGGTGTCGAAGGGCGGTATCGGCTTGCCCAATGAAGGATTCCCTTGGGCTTCAGTCATGCCCCCATGGGAACAACACTTGACCGTGGATGAAATTTGGAAAGTCGTTTTGTTTGAATATTGGCACACCGGCTACTATCCACGGACTTGGGATTAGTCGCCATATCACTTGAAAATGCCAAACCAAACATAATGAAGATTATGAGGCCAAACATGATGGACAGTATGACTCAGAAGGCCGGGATCATCGCGGCTGCAGCCTTCGGAGTGGTGTTAGTGTCTACGGCGGGATATTCGTCGGTTTCAGCGCAAGGACTTCCTGAGGGATTCAAAAAGGGTGAGCTTGCAGCTGAACCTTCGGCTGAAATGATTGAAGCAGGGAAACGAGTGTATTTTACAAAGTGCGTATGGTGTCACGGGGTAGATGGAGCCGGTGACGGACCTGGTGCCGATCGTCTCTGGCCTCGCCCGCGCAACTTCAACCAGGGTACTTTTAAAATTCGCCATACGGCCAGCGGCGAGTTGCCGTTGTTTGATGCCAAGAAACCGATTCCGGGTCAAAACGATCTCTTCGAAACTGTGACGCACGGTCTCCCCGGTTCTGCGATGCCCCCGTGGGAAGGTATCTTGAGCGAGGAGCAGAGGCAGCAAGTCCTTTCTTTTGTGACGACCCAACTCGTCAAAGATCGGAAATTCACCGATAAGCAGTCTGAGAGCCAAACTGTGTTGCAGTTGGCTGATTTGAAACCAAAGCCTGCTACCGACGAAAGTAAGAAGCGCGGTGGTGAGTTAATCGTCGAGAAAAAGTGCGTAGAATGTCATGGGATGGAAGGTCGGGGTGATGGAAACGCCTTCAACCTGAAGGACGACTGGGGCTTCTCCATTCAGCCGGCCAACTGGCATAAGTGTTGGAATTTCCGTGGGAGCAGGCAGGACCCCTATAATGTCAGCAATATTTTTAGAACCTTCTCTACGGGTGTGAACGGCACACCAATGCCTTCGTTTGCGGATAACACCACGGTTGACGAGCGGTGGGATATTGCCAACTTCGTTAACTCACTCTGCGAGCGAGACGCCTTAGGGAATCCATTGCCAATCGATCCTCTAACAGATAAGCCTAAGATCAATTTCGTCATTCCGTCAGATCCGGTTGAAGGCGAAATTCCGACTGATCTTGAGAATGAGGCATGGAAAAAGGCTCCAAAGCGTTACGTGGCAATGGGTGGGCAGATTACCCACAAGCCAAGAAACTTTGTGAATCGTCTTGACGATATTTGGGTGCGTTCACTCTACAACGATAAGCACATTGTCTATCTGCTCGAGTGGGACGACCGGACGAAGAGCGTGGCAGAAGGGAAGCTCCCTTGGGCTCCTACCCAAGTCAATATCGATGTCAAGGAACAGGATCCCAAGACCGGTGAAGAAGGATCCATCGCGGCTCATCAGAATAACTATACGGTCTATAATGATGCGATCGCCATTGAAACCGCCGTCAAGTGGAAAGAGCTTCCGGCCCCGATCAAGCCACGATACTTGTTCGGGACGAACGAGCAGTTTCCTATGGACATTGTGAAGTGGGAAGCAGACGGATCTCTTCGTGCCTTTAAGGGGACCGGCTGGGATAAGGACTTTGAAGAGCGTGATAATTACGAAGAGGCTATGAAGCTTCTGAAGGCAGAGTGGAAGAATGGCCGGTGGTACGTCATGATTCAGCGGCCAGTTGGAAATAAGAAGGATCAGGATTACGATGAGGATACCTTCTTTGAGGTGGGCCAGTATATCCCGACCGTCTTCTTTGCCTGGGATGGGCATAATGGTGATGCAGGCCGGAAGATGGCCGTGTCGGCCTTCTACTACACCTTCATGAATCCACCGGTTCCTCAGGAAACGTATATTTATCCGGTCGTGATTGCTGTCGGTGTGGTTCTCCTTGAGGGGTGGGTTCTGACCCGCCGTTCAAATAAGAAAAAAGGAAAGACGCTGTAGTTTTATTTGAAACTAGAGCTGAGGTTGTCAGCTTGAAGGGGGTGGGGGTAACCCACCCCCTTTTTTATTTTGGACGGTGATGGATTCATGATCTCCGATGTCACTGGGGTTCTTCTTGCAGGTGGAAAGAGTAGGCGGATGGGAGCTGACAAGCGATTTCTTACTGTGGGGGAGCAGACCCTCTTGGAAAGGAGTTGCAACATCCTTTCTCGTATTTTTGAACGTGTCTGTATCGTTATTGCTCAGGATAGTCAGCCTCTCGAAACTCCTGTCCCGGTCCTTCGTGATCTGATTCCCTCGTGTGGAAGTCTCGGGGGGATGTATACCGGTCTGCATCAGGCTGCGACGCCGTATGTTTTTCTCTCTGCCTGTGACATGCCCTTTATCCATGCAGATCTCATACGGTATATGGTTGACGCAAAAGCCGAGGTGGATATCGTTCTTGGCTATTGGAACGGTCGACCTCAACCGACTCATGCGGTCTACAGCCGGAACTGTCTGTCGGCTGTGGAGGCGCTCGTTCGGAGCGGTGATCTCAAGCTACAAAAACTGCTTGCAACCCCTGCACTCCGTGTTCGTCTGATCACGGAGGATGAGATTCGCAAAATTGATCCCGACGGGCGATCGTTTCTGAATGTCAATACACCGTCCGATCTTGAGCGTGCTCGCTCCCTCTGCGCTGATCGAAGGGAAGACCGAGGCGGTGCTCCCCCAGGACGTGCATGACACGGTCGTTGGTCATTGTGCATCCGGGCGCTTTGGGAGATGTCTTGTTGGCCGTACCGGCAATCCGTCGACTCGGAGCTCGGTACAACGGTCGCGAGATTCTGCTGATTGCCCAGGGTTCTATCGGTCGATTGCTTGTCTCGTGTGGCATCGTCAATCACTGGATGTCGTGGGACGGACCAGGTGGGGCCGGGCTCTTTTCTAGGGGCGCTCCATTACCGGGTGAGCTCACAACGTGGTTGAATCGATGTGATGCTGCAGTCGCCTGGCTGGATGACAACAAGGACACTCTTCGCGCCACTTTCCAGGAATTCCATATTGCACAAGTATGGGTCCAATCCCCATCCTCTCCTGTCTTACGCGCGAAGCATCAAAGCGATCGTTTTCTTGAAATAGTGGAAGAACCCAGCGCTGATGGGTTGTCAGAGAGATTCGTCCAAGTCTCTCCGGGTATGGTGGAAGCGGGCAGTGCCTGTCTTGAGCGTATCGGGATGCCAAGGGGACGGCCATTTGTGCTGGTGCATCCTGGAAGCGGCAGCGCACATAAGTGTCTCCATCCAATCACCGTTGCGAATATCATTCGGGGGTTTGACAAAAAGGGCCTGTTCCCGGTTGTCATCGAGGGACCGGCTGATCAGCATGCGGTTGAACAGGTACTGGAGATCCTCACGCCAAGACCTCCAATTCTTCGAAATCTTGAACTCACGGCGCTTGCCGGAATTCTGGTGCAAGCCGGATTCTATCTCGGTCATGACTCGGGTGTGACCCATCTGGCTGCTCTCCTCGGTGTCCGCACTGTTGCCGTCTTTGGACCAACCGACCCAGCTAGGTGGGGACCTCTTGGGGATCACGTGACGATTGTGCAAGGGCCATCCTGTCTCTGTCCATCATGGGATGATGTGCGAGAATGTCAGGAAAAGCCTTGTTTGGGTGTGCCGACGGATCAGATTTTCACATCGCTCGAAGCCGCTGGATTAACATAGTATTGGCCGGAACCCCTCGGAATTCAAAGTAAACCGCCTTGTCTCTCGCTATCTCATAATGCTAGAGTGCTCCGTTGATTTCCGTCCGTTAGTCACGGCTGAGGAGAATTATTTTGTCGCCAGGTATCGTGCAAGGAAAGGTTGCCACCGCTCTGCTCACGGCTCTTAATGGGGCAAAGCAAAAAGGGCAGCTACGGACACCGGTCTGGCCGACGCTGAGTCTGGATGCCCCCAAGCGACCGGAATGGGGAGACCTGGCCTCAACCGTGGCGATGTCTCTGGCGGCTTCTGAGCAGAAGGCGCCTCATGACATTGCGCAGATCATTGTCGACAACCTCCCTGAGCGAGACCGACTATTTGATCGTGTGGAAATCATGAGGCCGGGGTTTTTGAATCTCACCGTCAAGCCGGCTCTTTGGCAGGAAGTTGTTCGAGAGATCGCGGCGCAGGGCCGGTCATATGGCCGGACAGATATTGGGGCCGGACGTCGAGTGTTGGTTGAGTATGTGAGTGCCAATCCGACTGGTCCGTTGCATGTCGGCCACGGTAGAGGAGCTGCGGTTGGACAGGCCGTCGTCCGGTTATTGAATGCGATCGGGTACGATGCCGTGGGCGAGTATTATATCAACGACGCCGGACGACAAATGAAATTGCTGGGCGCGTCCGTCTATGCTCGGTACCAAGAATTGTCCGGACGGACGATCGCATTTCCCGAAGACGGCTATCACGGTTCGTACATCACAGCGGTGGCCCAGCAGATCAAGGCCCAGCTCGACAGTGTTGCTGAAAAGCTGAATCCCGCCGATCTTGAAGCTCGCTGTCGGTCGCTTGCGTATGAAATCCTGCTGGGATTTATCCGTGAGGATCTTCGGTCGTTCGGCATCGAAATCCAATCCTGGTTCAGCGAAGCGTCCCTTCTGGAATCCAAAGCCATTGAACAGGCGTTGGATGAATTGAAAGCCAGGGAGCTTGTGTTCCACCAAGAGGGTGCCTGGTGGTTTCGGGCGTCCCTGTACGGCGATGAAAAGGACCGTGTTGTCAAGAAACAGGATGGTGAGTATACGTACCTGGCTTCCGATATCGCCTACCACTATGACAAGCTGCGGCGTGGCTATGATCTCCTGATCAATGTGTTCGGTGCCGACCACCACGGGTATGTTCCACGCATGCAGGCCGTCATGCAGGCCTACGGACATCCAAAAGATCGTCTCCAGGTCGTGTTGGTTCAGCTGGTGAAGCTGCTCCGGGACGGCGTCGAAGTGAAGATGTCCAAGCGGACCGGTGAGTTCATCACCATGCGGGAAGTGATTGATGAGGTTGGGGCTGATGCGGCGAAGTTTTATTTTCTCATGCGGGATTCCAAGACCCACTTGGAGTTTGATTTGGAGTTGGCCAAGCAGCGTTCCAGCGACAACCCGGTGTACTATGTGCAGTACGCGCATGCAAGAATTTGCAGCCTCTGGCGTGTCGCCTCTGAACGGGGCATTGTCCGTCCATCCGCGAGTGACGTGGATCTCACGGTGCTGACGGATCCGGACGAGTTGGGCCTGATCAAGAAGTTGGCTGCGTATCCCGAGGTGCTTCAGGCAAGCGCGCTGGCCTTTGAGCCGCACCGGGTGACGTATTACCTTCAGCAGTTGGCGGCGCTCCTGCACACCTTCTATAACAAGCACCGGATTCTCCCTCCGGCTGGTGAGCCCGATGCTGATGCGTCGGTGGCGGCTGAAGTGCTCACACCCAGCCGCACGGCCGCACGGCTGGTCTTGATGGCGGCGGTCCAGCAGGTGATCCACAATGGGCTGGACGTGTTGGGGCTGTCGGCTCCTGAGCAGATGTAGTTCACCACCCTCCACGAACGATGATGCAATACCACATTCACCACCCCGACCCACATAGCCACGGTCGCATCGGTCAGTTGACGACAGGCCATGCCACGATTGAGACTCCGGCGTTCATGCCGGTAGGATCCCTGGGGCCGGTGAAGGGGCTTGAACCGAAGGATCTGCAGGAGTTAGGGTTTGGCTTGATGCTCAATAATGCGTACCATCTGTACCTGCGGCCTGGGCACAAGATCGTCGCAGAGATGGGCGGGCTCCATGCCTTCACCGGCTGGTCGGGGGCCATCCTCACGGACAGCGGAGGATTTCAGATCTTCAGTTTGGCGAAATTGTGCGCGATCACGGATGATGGCGTCACATTTCAATCGCATATCGATGGTTCAACGCATGTCATCACACCGGAGAAGGCGATCGAGATCGAGGAGGCGCTAGGGGCCGACATTATTATGGTGCTGGATCAGTGCGTGGCGCTTCCTGCAGGTCGAGAGGTTGTGCAGGAGGGGGTACGCCGGACCAGGCTCTGGGCAGAGCGCTGTCAAGCGGCGCGTCGTCGGACGGACCAGGCCTTGTTCGGGATCGTTCAGGGTGGATTGGAGGCTGACGTACGCGTCACATCGGCCAGGGATCTGGTGGCCTTGGGGTTCGAGGGCTATGCCATCGGGGGATTGTCCGTCGGGGAGAGTAAGGCGGATATGTACAAGATGCTCGATGTCACGGTTCCGGAGTTGCCGGAGTCGAAACCTCGATATCTGATGGGTGTGGGACTTCCGGAAGACTTAGTCGAGGGTGTTGCTCGAGGGGTCGATCTCTTTGACTGCGTTGTTCCGTCGCGTCATGGGAGAACGGGGTCGCTTTTTGCCACATCAGGGCGGGTCGTCATTAAGCAGGCGAAATATGCGGATGATGAACGGCCGATTGATCCCGATTGTGGGTGTCCGGTGTGTGCCCGGTATTCTCGGGCGTATCTGCATCATCTGTTCATGGTCAAGGAGATGTTGGGGGCTCGACTCAACACGATCCACAATCTTTGGTATTTCTCCGAGTTGATGCGCGGGATTCGAGACGCCATGCGGGAGAAAAGGTTCCCGGCCTTCCGCGAGGCCTTTTATCGTCACCGTGATCAATCGAGCCCAAGAGAAGATTCAGGGGACGGTGAGTCGAACGCTCACCGCGAATGCGAAAATAGTCATCAGACATAGAAGGGAAGATGTGCGATGTTGATGGAATCACTGGCATGGGCGGAAGGAACGGGCGGGGCAGCTGCGGGTGGCGGAGCAGGAGGGATTCTGTCGTTGATTCCCTTTCTGCTCATCTTCGTGATTTTTTACTTTCTCCTCATTCGTCCGCAGCAACAGAAGCAAAAACAGCAACAGGCGTTGTTGGACGCCGTCAAAAAGGGCGACAAGGTGGTGACCACCTCAGGTATTTGGGGAACCGTCACCAATCTTGGGAAAGATACCGTCACGCTGCAAATCGCCGACAATACCAAGATCAAGATGCAGCGGGAGAATATTTCCCGACTGCGTACGGAAGATGAAGACAAGGAATAGCGCTGTGTTGGCCAAACAGGATAAGGGGTTGGGGGCGAGATGAAAAAAGTAGGTGGGCGCTTATGGTTGTTGGCACTGGTGTTGGTGGGATCGTTCGTTTCATTTCTTCCTTCCTACCCGCCGCTCTATCAAGCCATGCCGAGCTGGTTGAAGGCGGTGCTGCCGAACAAGGGCATTACCTTGGGGTTGGATCTGCAGGGCGGCATCCACATGGTGCTGGAGGTGGATGAGAATCGAGCCGTGGAAATCGCGGTGGATCGATCGGTCACGGCGTTGCAAGACCTCCTGACGGAGAAGAAAATCGTCGTCGACTCGGTCAAGCGGGTCGGACATGAACAAATTACGATTCAAGTCCCGAATGCCGAGGCCAAGGCGTCCTCTCAAAAGCTGGTCGATAGCTTTCCGAGCTTCGCTGAAAACGAATCGGCGGAATCAGCGGCGACGGTCGTATGGGTCTTGCGCGAGGCGGAGACCAAGCGCATCAAGGATTCGGCGATCAATCAAGCATTGGAAACGATCCGAAACCGAATCGATCAATTCGGGGTTGCGGAACCGATCGTACAGCGGCAGGGCTTGAAGCAGATCGTCGTCCAGCTCCCGGGCGTCAAGGACCCCAAGCGCGCCAAGGATTTGATCAAGGAAACCGCGTTGCTCGAATTCAAGATGTTGGATGAAGACATCCGGCTGGACTTGCCGGGGCATGTGACGAAGGACAAAGAGGCTGAGGTGCTGCAGCAGTTTGAGAGCAAGCTGCCTGAAGGCGATCAGATCTTGTTCGAGCGGGTGGTTGATAAGGACACGGGGGTTGAATTTCGCGCTCCCTACGTGGTCAAGAAGCGCGTGATGTTGACCGGCGATGTCCTGAGCGACGCGCGGGTGGCCATCGGCCAATTCAATGATCCGTACGTGTCGATCACCTTCG
This sequence comes from Nitrospira sp., assembly GCA_019636945.1. GTDB lineage: Bacteria > Nitrospirota > Nitrospiria > Nitrospirales > Nitrospiraceae > Nitrospira_D. The sequence continues at coordinate 19,271 of JAHBWO010000058.1, forward strand.
ATTCCAAGGGCGGGCAAGAGTTCGAGCGCATCACCGCGGAACATGTCAAAAAGCGCATGGCTGTGGTGCTGGATAATACCATCTATTCCGCACCGGTCATCCAAGAACGGATTGCCGGAGGGCGGGCGCAAATTACCGGGACGTTCACCACGCAGGAGGCCAACGATCTGGCCATCGTGCTGAGGGCCGGCGCCCTTCCGGCACCGTTGAAGATCGTTCAAGATCTGACGGTGGGCCCGTCGTTGGGGCAGGACTCCATCGACAAGGGGGTGAAGGCGACCTTGATTGCCGGGGTGATGGTCGTCGTGTTCATGATCGTGTATTACCGTCTGTCCGGGCTCATTGCAGATTTTGCGTTAGCCTTGAATCTCATCTGTCTGATGGGGGCGTTGTCCGCCTTGACGGCGACGTTGACCCTTCCGGGGATCGCGGGCATCGTGTTGACGATCGGGATGGGGGTCGACTCGAACGTCTTGATCTTTGAGCGTATTCGGGAAGAGCTTCGAAGTGGGAAGGCGGTGCGGTCGGCCATTGATGCGGGGTACGACAAGGCCTTGCTGACCATTATCGACTCACACGTTACGACCTTGATTACGGGGGTGGCGTTGTTTCTCTTCGGGACCGGGCCGATCAAGGGATTTGCCGTGACGCTGTGCTTAGGCATCACGATCAATCTCTTTACGGCATTGGTCGGGACGAAAGTGATTTTTGATCTCTTGTATCAGAAGCAGAAGGTTGAAGCGCTGAGCATTTAACCATGACGCCATCGGTACTGACTGTCCAGGGTGAGGCTCAGGGCTATCAAAAGGGAGCGCGCATGTTAGAGATTCTAGGGAAAACCAACATTGACTTCATGGGAAAGCGCCAGTTTGCCTTTCTCTTTTCCGGCATCATGGTGCTGCTTGGGCTGATCGCACTCGTGCAGATTGCGCGAGGGGCGGCCAATCTGGGGATCGATTTCGCCGGAGGAACTGCGGTTCAGCTGAAGTTCGACCAACCTGTTCGGATCGATGAAGCTCGAAAGGTTCTGGAGACGAACGGGCTCGGTGATGCAGAATTGCAGGAATTCGGGCAGGACAATAAGCTACTCATTCGAGTGAAGACCTCCACCACGATTGAGGAAAAAGTTGCGGAACGTGTGGTGGCGATCTTCTCCAAGGATTTCCCCAGCAATAAGTTTGTGGTCGACTCCACCACCGAGATCGGTCCGACCATCGGCAAGAAACTTCAAGAAGATGCGCTCGTGGCCATCGTCATTTCGTTCGTGGGCATCATTCTCTACATCGCGGCTCGATTCGAGCTGCGTTTTGGAGTTGCAGCGGCACTGGCGACCTTTCACGATGTGCTGGCCGTCGTCGGCGTCTTTTATATCTTGGACAAAGAAATCACGCTGCTGATCGTGACGGCACTCTTGACGCTGGCAGGGTATTCGCTGACCGACACGGTGGTCGTCTTCGACCGGATCAGAGAAAATCTGAAGCAGCGTCGACGAGAGAGCGAGGAAGCAACGATCAACAGCGCAGTCAATCAGGTCTTAAGCCGGACCATCGTGACCAGCTTGACGGTTGTGCTGGTCCTCATTCCCTTGACCTTCGCAGGAGGAGAAGTCCTCCATGATTTTTCGCTGGCCCTGCTGGGGGGGGTGATTTTCGGGACCTATTCATCGGTCTTCGTTGCGAGCCCGCTCTTGCTCTTGTGGCCGGGAGCACAGGGCCGACTCTTGAAACGCAATTGATCGAATGGCGCAATAGAGCGGCGTTGTTCGTTCCGGAGAGTAGTCGCTGATTGCAGGTTTCAGGTTTCATGTTGTCCGAGAGCAGCTCCGAACACGTGAAACCAGAATCTTGCCACTTGAAATATTTGAATCAGGACGCTTCGCCGTTCGAGATGCTCACGCCCTGAGCTTTATAGAAGGGCGAGAAACGCGTCACCCCTCACAGGTTTCCGCATCCTGAGCGGATCATCCATATGACGATCTGGAGCCGGTCATATAGTCTCCAGCAGAAAATCATCGGCGCGATCGTCATGGTCGGCCTCCTCCCGCTTGCCCTCCTGCTTGTCCTGATCTATGCGGAAGAACGACGAGTGCTGCGCGAGACGACGGGTGCGGATTTCAAGGAAGTCGCCGTCGAAGCCGCTCGCCGGATCGAGATGCAGATCACACGAGGGATGAGCGAAGCCCAGCAACTGGCGACCACGCCATTTGTCCGCACGGCCGTCTTTGAGGCAAATCGGACGTACGAAGGCAAGGACGCACGTAGTATTTCGGAAATCATCAAGGAGTGGCAGCAGCGATGGGGACAGCGGGCGAAGCGAAGCGAGTTTCCGCTATTCGTCAACCGGATCGTGACCAACTACTTGATTCAGTGGCACGAGATTCGAAAGTCCGACTATATCGGCATCTTGGTGACAGACGGACAGGGTGCGTTGGTCGTCAGCTCGATTCCGCAAGTAGACTACTCCTATGCCAAGACGGCCTGGTGGCAAGCGGTCGTGAAGCACGGTGGCCGACGACCCTATGTGAGCGACATCACCTTTGACCCTGCGTTTGGCACGCATGTCGTGGCTGTGGCAACCCCAATCCTCGATGATCACCGGCAGACGGTGATCGGGGCCGTCACAATCCTGTTGCGGCGCGATACGCTCTTTCAATCAATCGCGGAAAAATCTTTTGGAGCGACCGGACATGCCATGTTGGTGGCGACAGATGGGGGAGTCGTTATTTGTCCGATCCTTGCACCGGAAGCCCATTCGATCGATACCGGGTTTCTTGACACCATCACGACTGCCAAACCAGGGTGGATCATCGCGGCTGACGATTGGCACGGCAACAAGGATGCACTGATCGGGATGGCACCGGTGCGGTTTACCGATCTTCTTGAACCGGGGAGCCTGGGCGGAAAGCGTTGGATGACGATTGTCCGCCAGGATCCAGCCGAAACATTCGCTCCGTTGGGCGAATTGATCGCCAAAGTACTCGTGTTTGGTGTCCTGGTGTCGTTGGGGCTCGGCGGAATCGGAGTTCTCGTCGCTCGCCGGATTGCAAAACCGGTTCGTCTGTTGCACGACGGAGTCCAGCAGATCGGAAGCGGTCGCTTGGACCAGCGGGTGGAACTGAAGACCGGCGATGAAATCGAAGGGCTTGCGCGGGCGTTCAATCAGATGGCCACCAATCTTCAATTGTCCTTTGGCCAATTGGAACAGCGCATCGCCGAGATCAGACAGCTTGAGGAGAAATATCGGGACTTAATCGAGCATGCGCCGGAAATGATTTGCCAACTGGATCGAGGCGGACGGCTCGTGCATATCAACAAGACAGGGCTCGATAAGCTCGGGTATGGCCGTCAAGAGATGTTGACCATGAAATTGTGGGAACTGGTGCCCCAAGGCCAGGAAGGCCAGGTGTTGCACTATCTCGAACAGCTGGTGTGTCGGGGGCAGAGTTCAATCGAGACGGTATTACTGACGAAAGACGGCCGCCGGATCGATGTCGAAATTCATGCGACCGCGCTGTTCGACCAGGAACGTGGCGGATTGGTGCATTCTCGTGCTTTTGTGCGTGATGTGACGGAACGACGCCGATTGGAGCAGGAGTTGCAGCGGTATACCGTGGGATTGGAACAGGTCGTGTCGGAGCGCACCAGGCAGTTGACGGTCTCGCAAGCTCGCTACAAGGCCCTCTTCGATGTGGTGGCGGATTCCGTGTTTATGGTCGACGCGACGGGAGCGGTCGTCGCGGTGAATGAACGGGAGTCCCAGGTTCTAGGGTATGAGGAATCGGAGATTGTCGGGAAGCCTATTGGCGATGTCCTGCTTCCGGAATATCAGGGACTGTTCGAAGGCTGGCTGACCGATGTCTGTACGGAGCAACGGCAGGTCACGACCCAGGAGATCGCCGTGCGCCATGCCGATGGCCATGAGGTTCCTGTGGAAATGGACCTGATTCGAGTCGGTGGAACCGACCCGCTTCTCGTCATGGTGCAGCTGCGGGACATCACCGTTCGGAAGAAGCTCGAGCGCCAGCTCCAATCCTATCGTGAAGATCTCGAACTCAAAGTCAGCGAGCGAACGCGGGAAATCGAGGAGACGAAGCAGTATCTGGAGAATCTGCTTGAGAACGCGAATGATGTCATCTATACGCTCGATCTGGATCAACAGTTCACCTACGTCAACAGCAAAGTCAACGCATGGGGCTATCGCAAGGATGACCTGATCGGCCGTCCCTATCTCTCGCTCCTGTCACGGCGCCATCGTGGGCGCCGGCTGAAGAGCACGTTGGATATCGGTGCCAAACAGGTGTACGAGGTTGAAATTGTGACTCGTCTGGGCGAGCTGCGCACCGTGATGGTCAGTGTCTCGCCGTTGCATGGGGTGGA
>JAHBWO010000059.1 GCA_019636945.1 Nitrospira sp.
CGGGGCACTCTGCCAAGAGCTGAAGCAGGCAACCGCCGCGCATCCTCAGGTGGAACTGGACCTTTCCGAAGTCGACAAGCTTGATGCATCGGTCATTCAACTGCTGATCGCCATGCGCCAATCGGAGCATTTTGTCCTGACAGGTATCACAGATTCCATGCGTGCCCGAATGGCCGAATTCGGCGCGTGATCGTCGTAACATCATTTTTACGTACTGGAATCACCATCGATGATTGCATATTTAACAGCATTGTTTGCGGCGTGTGTTGCAGGCTCGGCCCTGTCATGGATCTGGTATCGGCGTCAGATCGCTGCCATCAGACATGCGCTACAGACCGATTACGACATGATGGCGAAGGAACACGCCGAACGAACCGCAGCCTGGGAGCAACTCGGGCAGTTGACCCGTCCGCTGGTCCAGGTGCTCAACGCCCAAATGAAGACCGTCATCCAGCAAACGGAACAGGCTGCGACGAATCTCGGACAACATTTCAGCTTGATTGCCTCCCGAGCCACGGAGCAATCACAACAATCGGCAAAGTTGTTCGGCGATGGTGACTCGAGCGTCGACACCGTCTTGAAGACGACCGACTCGATGTTGGAAGGCTTTACCGGAGACGTCAAACACTCATCTCAGATGGCGCGGCAGATCGCCACCATCATGCATGAGGTCGAACGCAGCACTAAGGCCATCGCCAGCATGATTGATGAAATTGAGTTCATTGCTGATCAAACCCGGCTTTTGGCCTTGAATGCCGCCATCGAAGCTGCGCGTGCAGGAGATCATGGTCGCGGGTTTGCGGTGGTGGCGGATGAAGTCGCCAAACTAGCCAACCGGTCGGGACAGGCTGCCAGCAGTATCAACAGTCTGGTCCTCGACGTGCAAAAAAGCACCTCGTCGGCGATCAGCGCCGTGGACGGTCTCGCTTCGGTCGACTTGGACAAGACGCTGGCCATCAAACTGCGTCTCGACCAAATGACGCGGGACCTTGCAGAGAAGAACCAGGTCCTTAAAAACTCCATCTTCGAATCGAAGTCTCATGCCGACGATCTCGCCCGCGATGTCGGGCAGATTATCATGGCCCTGCAATTCCAGGACATTACGAGACAGAAGCTAGAACATGTCATCGAACCTCTGAGTGAGCTGAGCACAATCATCGAGGGGCTGATTACGGGACAGTCACTCGATCAGGTGGGAGAGAAACTTCAAGCACTCAAGAGTTTCGACCGCAGATATACGATGGAAGAAGAGCGCACTGTGCTCAGCCGTACGATTCATCGATCTGGCGTTGGCACGGCCCCGCCTGAGGCATCCCCGACGCACGTCAACGTCACATTGTTTTAGACCGATCAGAATCAATCTAATCAAGGAGCGCGCCATGGCGAAAACCGTACTGATTGTTGACGATTCTCCAACCATGCGACAGATGGTCGGCTTTACGCTGAAAAGCGCCGGCTACCAGGTCGTGGAGGCGGGCAACGGCAAGGAGGCGGTCGGCAAAGTGAATGGCGGCACGAAGCCGGATCTTGTTGTTACAGACTTGAACATGCCGGAAATGGACGGCATCTCCTTGATCAAAGAAATCCGAAAGATGCCCGCGCTGAAGTTCACGCCGATCCTGATGCTGACGACAGAAGCATCCGACGACAAGAAAAAAGCCGGGCAGGCGGCCGGCGCGACCGGATGGATCGTCAAGCCTTTCAATCCCGAGCAGATGATGGCAGTGATCAAGAAGGTGCTGCCCGGCTGAGCGGGGGCGTCGAAACGAGTTTGCGGCGTCGCCACTGACACGCGATGCCTGGAGATGGACGCGGAGAGACCATGAGCACTGACCTTTCCCATTTCAAAGACGCTTTCTTCGAAGAATCACAGGAGCACCTGACGACGATCGAAGAAGGATTGCTCCAGCTCGAACAGCGTCCGGGGGACATCGACCTCCTCAACCGAATCTTCCGCGGTGCTCATTCCATCAAGGGCAACAGCGGCATGTTCGGCTTCATAGCCGTCTCCCAATTTACCCATAAAATGGAATCGGTGTTGGACCAGCTGCGCAGCAGTCAAATGGTCGTGACGGTAGAGATCACGGATCTGCTGCTCCAATCGCTCGATTGCCTGAAGACATTGATCGACTGCGCGAAGACCGGCGAATCCCCGGATGAAGACCAGATCGCCAGACTGGGCGCCCAACTCGAAGCCTGTCAGGGTGGAACACCTGCGGGAGGCTCGAGTCCTGCTGCCACCGCATCTCGTCATTCACAGGCTCCTGGTTCGCATCACTTCACGATCACCTGGGTTCCACCGCGATACTTGTTTCAGCGGGGATTGGATCCGGTTCAATTCATCAAGGAATTGGGCGATCTGGGCTCCGTAACCAGCGTCACGCTCGATCCCAGCCGATTGCCTACCTTGAAGGATTTGGACCCGGAGCAATGTTATCTGGGCTGGACCATCGAATTGGATACCGTCAAAGACCTCAAGGTCATCGAAGCGGTGTTCGACTTCGTCCGCGAGGACAGCACCCTGACCATCGTCGACACCCCACCTCCTGCTGAGGAGTCTCACGTCTCATCGGAAGGCACGAAACCGTTGGGCGAGATTCTTGTCGAAACCGGCGTTGTGTCGCAATCGCAACTCAACGACGCCTTGTCGCAGCAGAAGCGCGTCGGTGAAATTCTAGTCGAGCAAAAGATCGCGACGCCCGAACAAATTTCTGAAGCCCTCAAAAAGCAAACCGAAAGCAGCACGCCATCGAAGAAGGCTGAGACGCCGTCCATTCGCGTGGACACGGTGAAAATCGATCGCCTCATCAACCTGGTCGGCGAACTAGTCATCACGCAGTCGATGTTGAGCGATCTCGGATCTCGGTTTGAAATGAGCCAGCTGCCGGTGTTGTTGGAACGCGTCGCGCAACTCGAGCGCAATACCCGCGAGATTCAAGAGCGTGTCATGGGCATTCGCATGGTGCCCATCGGAAATGCGTTCAGCCGATTCCCGCGCCTGGTGCGCGACCTCTCCGGCAAAGCCGGCAAGAAGATTCAGCTGATTCTCTCCGGCGAAGAAACCGAACTGGATAAGACCGTGATCGAGTCCATCGGCGATCCTCTCACGCATTTGGTCCGGAACTCCGCGGATCATGGACTGGAGCCTCCGCACGAACGGGTGGCTGCGGGAAAACCCGAGCAGGGCATCATTCGGCTGAACGCGTTTCACGAGGGCGGCAATATCTGCATTACCGTGGAAGACGACGGGCGGGGCCTGAGTCGAGAGAAGATCCTCGCCAAAGGCATCAAGCAAGGATTGATCGCGGACTCCGACAAACTGTCCGACGAACAGATCTGGATGCTCATCTTCAAGCCAGGATTTTCGACCGCCGACAAAATTACCGACGTATCCGGCCGCGGGGTCGGCATGGATGTCGTGAAACGCAACATCGAAGGGCTCGGCGGCACCGTCAGCATCAAGACCACGGCCGGCAAGGGCACCACCTTCACGCTCAAGCTTCCTCTGACATTGGCGATCATCGAAGGGATGACGGTCAGGGTGGGAAAAGACACGTATATCGTGCCGCTGCTGTCGATTCTCGAATCCATTCAGCCGAAACGCGAGATGATCAAGACGATCGTCGCCAAAGGGGAAGTGGTGAACGTGCGAGGCACCTACTTGCCCCTCATGCGACTGTACGAAGTGTTCCGGCTGGAACCGGAGCTTACCGATCCCACGAAAGCCATTCTCTTAATTCTCGAAACCGAAGGAGAACGCGTCGCCGTAATGGTCGATGAGATTCTCGGACAACAGCAAGTGGTGATCAAAAGTATGGAGCAGAACTTCAGAAAGATCGAAGGCGTTGCCGGTGCCACCATTCTCGGAGACGGCACGGTCGGGTTCATTCTGGATGTCCGCGGTCTGCTCAACATTTCTCGGAAGGGGACGACCAAGGCGGCATAGACGACAAAGTGTCACACGAGTGAGGCGGCGATTTCACGGAAAGGCAGGGGAGGCGACGATGGCAGAACAGGAATCCGCGCACAAAGAGTTGAATCATCAGATGGGCGTCACCACCGACGGCAGCCAGTTTCTGACGTTTCAGCTCGGTGAAGAGCTGTACGGAGTGGACATTCTCCGAGTTCAGGAAATCAAAGGGTACACGGCGGTCACTCGCATCCCCAACACGCCAGCTCATATCAAGGGGGTGTTAAATCTGCGTGGCACCATCGTCCCCATCGTGGAACTGCGTACGAAGTTTGGAATGCCCACCATCGAGTACACGATGTTCACGGTCATCGTGGTCGTCGTGGTCAAAGAGAAAATCATGGGACTCGTGGTGGATGCGGTCTCCGACGTGCTCGATATCGACAAGAAAGACATTCAGCCGGCTCCCCAGTTCGGTTCGCACGTCGATGTCAGTTTCCTGAACGGCATCGGCAAAGCCGGTGACAAGCTCGTCGCGTTACTGGACATGGATCGCCTCTTAATCGATGGCGAGATCACGGAATCTGAGAAAGTTGCAGCTTAACCATCGCACCAGGGAGACCAAGACATGGGATTAAACGTCGAATTGTTGGAAGCGAGCTTTAAACTGGTGGCCCCTCAGGGCGAGGCGTTGGTGACCCGCTTTTACGAACGGCTCTTCGAAAAGTATCCCGCGGTGAAGCCGCTCTTCAAGAATGCGTCCATCAACGAGCAAAAGAAAAAACTATTGGCCTCTTTGGTCCTGGTGATCCAGAACCTCCGTCACCCCGAGAAACTCACCTCCGCCCTTCAAGCCATGGGAGCCAGGCACGTGGGATACGGCGTGAAGCCAGCTCACTACGACGCCGTCGGGGAGAATCTTTTGTCGGTGTTAGGGGAAATAGCCGGGGAGGCATGGACGCCGGAGGTCAGCCAAGCCTGGGCAGACGCCTATGCGGCCATCAAAACCATCATGCTGCAAGGCGCTAAAACTGTAAAGGGAGGACGTGTCATGGCCGCAGTCAAGAAGTCGAACGTCGATATGATCGACCTGCAGGGAAAAGTTCAAGCTATTGAAAGAGTGCTGGCCGTGATTGAGTTCGCTCTCGACGGAACGGTCATCACGGCAAACCAGAACTTTTGCTCGGCCATGGGATATGCGTTAGAGGAGATCCAGGGCAAACATCATCGAATGTTTTGTAAGCCCGAGTACAGCAAGACCGGGGAGTACGCGGCATTCTGGCAAAAGCTCAACGACGGCGAGATTCAAGCTGGAGTATATCAACGGCAGCGCAAGGGCGGTACAGATATCTGGCTTCAAGCGTCCTACAATCCTGTACTGGATTCTAAAGGCAAGTTGGTGAAAATCGTCAAGTTCGCCACCGACATCACGCGTCAGCATGAGATCGAACAGGAAGCCTTGGTCGTGCAGACATCCTTGGACGGTGCGAGCTCCAACGTCCTGATGTGTGATCGCAACCTGGTCATTACCTATGTCAACAACACCGCGAAGAAGAAGCTAAAAGCACTGGAGGGGGAGATCCGAAAGGCGATACCGGCCTTCGATGCGGACAAACTGGTGGGGAGCTGCATCGACGCATTTCATAAGGTTCCCGCTCGTCAACGACAGATTCTGAGCGATCCCCGGAATCTTCCTCACCGAGCCGACATTCAAATCGGCCCGATGACGCTTGAACTGATGGTCACGGCCATCATCAGCAAGGACGGCGAGTATCTGGGCAATACGTTAGAGTGGATGGATGTCACGGAGAAGCGCAAAGTCGATCTCGAGATGGCGCGCCTGAAAGCCTCGCTCGATAATGCACGTACCAACGTGATGGTCTGCGATCGAAGCTATACGGTCGTGTATGTGAATACCGCATCGGTCAATACGCTACGCAGCCGGGAGGCCGAACTCAGGCAGGTGTTCCCGGGCTTCTCGGTCGACAAAGTCCTCGGGAGTTGTATCGACACCTATCACAAAAATCCCGCGCATCAACGTCAGATCCTGGATAACCCCAAGAATCTTCCGTACCACTCTGAAATCAAGCTCGGACCGTTGACGTTTGATTTGAACGCCGCGGCGATCCTGGATGACAAGGGCAACTACGTGGGCAATGTCGTCGAGTGGTCCGATATTACCGCGCAGAAGAAAGCGCAGACAGAGATCGACAAACTGATCGGCGCGGCTGCGGCTGGACAATTGTCCGAGCGCATTAACGCCGCTGAATTCCAGGGATTCTTTAAAACCCTCTCAGAGGGCGTCAACAAGATGCTTGATGCGGTCGTGTCACCGTTGCACGAAGCCCAGATGGTGCTGACGGCGATGGCGGCCAATGATCTGACGAAGACCATGACCGGTCACTATGAGGGTGAGTTCGAACAGATGAAAGAGAGCCTCAACGGGGCGATGAAGACCTTGAGCACGGCGATTTCCATCGTCCGTGACGGTGCAGAAAGCGTCACGTCTGGTGCGGAGCAGATTACTCGTGGAAACGAAGATCTCTCGCAACGCACCGCCGAGCAGGCGAGTGCACTCGAAGAAACCTCCGCCTCGATGGAGGAAATGACCTCCACGGTGAAGCAAAATGCCGACAATGCGAAACAAGCCAATCAACTGGCCATTGCGGCACGCGACATCGCCGATAAGGGTGGATCGGTGACGGTCCGAGCCGTGGAAGCCATGGGCGAAATCAACAAGAGCAGCAAGAAGATCGCGGACATCATCACCGTGATCGACGAAATCGCCTTTCAGACCAATTTGTTGGCCTTGAATGCGGCGGTGGAGGCAGCTCGGGCCGGGGAGCATGGCCGAGGCTTCGCGGTGGTTGCGGCCGAGGTCCGGAACCTGGCCCAGCGTTCGGCAACGGCTGCGAAGGAGATCAAGGGGTTGATCAACGAATCCATCCAGCGTGTCACCGACGGCAGTGAGCTGGTGAATCAATCCGGCAAGACGCTGGAGGAAATCGTCAGCTCGGTGAAGCGAGTCACGGATATCATCGCCGAGATCACCGCGGCGTCCCAGGAACAGGCGCAGGGCATCGACCAGGTGAACAAGGCTATCATGCAGATGGACGAAACGACGCAGCAAAACGCGGCGTTGGTCGAAGAAACCACCTCGGCCAGTCAATCCATGAAAGACCAGGCGCAGCAACTCATGCAGCAAGTCGAGGTCTTCAAGGTTGATGTCGGCACCACCCGGCGGGAGACGGAGATTCCCGCTCTAAGCAAAAAAGCCGGAAAACCGGCCGGCCCTTCGGCAAAGCCGGGGCTCAAGAAGGTGGGGGTATCGTCAAAGGCAACTGAGGCTGGAGCTCCCGTCGGAGTCATGAGCGGCAATGGCCATGACCGCCGCAAGAAGGATGACGACTTCGAAGAGTTTTAGCATACTGAGTCCGAGGGTGGGCAAATGTTGCCCACCCTCGCGGCTGCCTCGAGTCACTCCGTTTTCCTCAGCATCCGTTCGCAGTATCAAGATCAGCCCCCTCAAGAAACGGGTTCACACAACCGATACAGGAAGGTGCGGGTGTCTACGTGCCGGACCCGATTTAACGGCTCCGGCAGAATTCACCTCTAGCCCAAGGACGGATCATGGATCTCAAAACAATTCTTTGGTACCTCGTCCTGTCCAGTCTTACAATCTCTTATCTCCTGGTACTAGCCGGCGTACGTGCCGCGAAGTCTCATGATGTCTCGCACCACTCCCATCGCATGATCGTCGGGTGCACCATCGTCGGCATCTGGCTCGTTGCGTATGTGCTCAAGCAGGCGCTTTTCGGACGGGAGTCGTTCAAAGGTCCCGAGAGCGACTACTGGTCCCTGTATGTCCCCGTCTTCGTCACGCACATGCTGTTGGCCGTCTCGACAATCGCCTTGGGCGCCTACAACCTCTACATGGGACTCCATCGCCTTCGGTTCGGAAGCGTGGGCGCAATGGTGGCCGGCATGACGACCCATCGACGGATGGGGAACGCCCTTGTGTGGACGTTTAGCGGGACGATGGTCACGGCCTATCTCGTGTACTTGATGTTGTTTGTGTGGTACCGGAATTAATGTGATGGAATACTCAATTACCACCAAAGAATACGACGACCTTCGCACGCTTCTCTACGATGAATGCGGGATTTCCCTCGGTGAGCACAAGCAATCCCTCGTGGTCTCACGCTTGACGAAACGACTCCGGGCGCTCGATCTGGATGGCTTCGGCGCCTACTATGAACATATCCGCCAAGACCGCAGTGGCGAGGAGTTCGTGCGGATGATGGATCTGCTGTCGACGAATAAGACAGATTTTTTTCGTGAGCCGAAACACTTCGAGTTTCTTCGCCACCGTATTCTGCCGACCGTGGAATCCCGTAAATCGATCCGCATCTGGTCGTCGGCCTGCTCCACGGGCGAGGAGCCGTACACGATTGCCATCACATTACACGAGGCGGTGAAAGATCCGTCCCTCTGGAACTTCCAGGTTCTGGCCTCAGATATCTCCACACGAGTATTGGCGCACGCTGCGCAAGGGCTCTATGCGGAAGAACGCGTACAGGAGATTCCTGGAGAGATCATCAAGCGGCATTTTCTTCGAGGTCGTGGAGACAGTGCCGGGCTTGTAAAAGTCAAGCCGCATCTCTCGTCGATCATTAAGTTCCGGCGATTGAATCTGATGGACGACCGCTTCCCCATCAAGGCGCCGCTCGACCTGATTTTCTGTCGGAACGTGATGATTTATTTTGACCGTCCCACGCAGGAACGGTTGGTCCACAAGTTTTATCAGCACCTCAAACCGGGTGGACACCTGTTCATCGGCCACTCGGAAAGTTTGCAGTGGGTCTCGCATGGCTTTACGACGATCGCACCGACCATTTACTGCAAACCTCTGTGAGTCAGGAGTTATGTGGGTATCGAAGAATTCCCTCAGGTTAAAAGGCGATATGACTCTCGGTTTGCGACGGACGTGGCGTGCCTTCTTCCCGGTGACTTTTTCGTCAGCAGTGAACCGATGGTGGTCTATACGGTCCTCGGTTCCTGCATTGCGGCGTGTATCCGTGATCCCATTGCCGGCGTGGGCGGCATGAATCATTTCATGCTTCCGACGCCGAGGCAGCATCATTCCGGAGATGCCTGGGGAGGGGAATCGACCAGGTATGGTTCATTTGCGATGGAACAACTGATCAACGAGATTCTCAAGCGCGGAGGAATGAAACAGCGTTTGGAAATCAAATTGTTCGGCGCCGGAAAGATCTATGGCGGGAACATCGACGTCGGAGAATGGAACAGAGAGTGGGTACTTCGTTACTTGGATGCCGAAGGCTACACACTGGAGGCCTCTGACCTCGGTGACGTGGTCCCACGCAAGGTGTACTACTTTACGGGTTCCGGGCGTGTCCTGCTGAAACGACTGCAGAGCGCGACCACGTCGACCGTTCTCACTCGAGAAACAGACTACCTGAAACGGATCGCCAGCGAATCGACAAATCCTCCGGAACAGAATGTCACCTTATTTTAAGTGCACGACCGGAATGAAGCGCTCCTAGCAACGCGCGAAGCATAGTCAGGAGGCGAAATCGAATGGGTAAGATACGGGTACTCACCATCGACGACTCGGCGCTCATGCGGCAGGTGTTGGCTGAGCTGCTCTCGAAAGATCCTGGCATCGAAGTGATCGGCAGCGCACCGGATCCCTATGTCGCCCGGGAAAAAATTAAGGCGTTGAATCCCGATGTGCTGACCCTTGATGTGGAAATGCCCAAAATGGACGGGCTCACGTTTCTCGAAAAGCTGATGCGCGGACGCCCGACTCCGGTGATCATGGTCAGCTCACTCACTGAGGCTGGGTGCCAAACCACGCTCCGGGCGCTGGAACTCGGCGCGGTGGATTTCATCACGAAACCGAAAATCGATTTGCGCGAAGGCATGGATCATGTGGCGCAGGATCTCATTGTGAAAATCAAAGCTGCCGCCACAGCCTCCGTTCGGGCTACTACGGCGGCGGCATCGAGCACCTCGCGTCCGACATCTCTCAATTCGGCCATGATCAAGACCACGGATATGATTATTGCGATCGGGTCCTCCACGGGTGGGACAGAGGCGGTCAAAGACGTGCTCCAGGTGCTCCCTCCCAATACCCCGCCGATCCTCATCACCCAGCACATGCCAGAACGGTTTACGAAGACCTGGGCAGATCGCATGAATCAGCTCTGCCGCATCTCCGTCAAAGAAGCCGAGGATGGGGATAGCGTGCTGCCGGGGCATGCGCTCGTGGCGCCGGGCAACTACCACATGACCCTGGTTCGCAGCGGCGCGCGCTATTCGGTCCGCATCAACCAGGATGAACCGGTCAATCGCCATCGCCCCTCGGTCGATGTGATGTTCGACTCCGTCGCCCAGTATGCAGGAGGCAACGCGGTCGGCGTGATTCTCACCGGCATGGGAGGAGACGGGGCCAAAGGCCTGCTGCGCATGAAAGAAGCCGGCGCCTTTACCATCGCCCAGGACGAAGCGTCCTGCGTGGTGTTCGGCATGCCGAAAGAAGCCATTAAGCTTGGGGCCGCCGACATCGTCCGTCCGCTGGACGACATCGCGTCAGCCATTTTGACTCAAGTCACCCGTGCCTGATTGTTCACCTTTTCCATCAAGAGGAGTTGCGATGAAAATCACCAGCGAAGTCCACAATCATAAAGTGACCTTAAAACTGGAAGGGAACTTTACCTATACCCAGCGGAAGCCGTTTCAGGAAATGCTGAAGTCCGTCAGCGTCGATCCGATGGAACACATCGTCATCGATCTGTCGCAGGTGGCATTTCTCGACAGCGCCGCGTTGGGACTCCTGATGATTTCCCATCGGCAACTGCAGGCAGAAAAACGCACCTTGACGTTGGCCTATCCTCAGGCGACGGTGCGGCAGATCATCGAGCTGGCGAATCTGCACAAGACCATTCCGCTGATCGAATCGCCAGCTTCCACTGTGACGAAGAAAAGCGCGTGACCCTTCTTTTCTGAAGATGAGAGGAAGCAGGCATGCAGATTACTGAACGGCGAGTCGGGGAGTCCGTCATTCTCGACTTGGTGGGCGAACTGACGTATGCGAATCGAGCCACGTTCAAAGCGTCGGTGGAGCGCAGCAGAGCCGGCGGCGTCCGTCATCTGATTTTGAATATGCAAGGCGTTCGGTTCCTCGACAGTTCGGCGCTCGGGACACTGGCGTTACTGACGCAAAGCCTCAGCGCGACCCGGAGCACAATCGGTCTCCTGAATCCTCAAAGTTACGTCAAAGAAATCCTGACCCTGGCGAATTTGCATCAACTGCTGCCGGTCTACCATTCGGAGCAGGACGCACTGGCTGCCTGCCGGTTGCCCAAAGCCGGGTAGGGTACGCATCAGGAGCACGACACGTGGCTGAACCCGCACGACGTATCGAGCCGCAACCCGGCACTGACAGCGCCGCAAAGCCGACGCCGGTCATCCTTCTCGTCGACGACGACGAGATCACGCGGACCGGTATGGCCGGACGACTGAAACGCTTGGGGTACCGGGTCATTGAGGCCGGTGACGGAACCGCCGGCTTGACCGCCATCCGTGCTCAGCGCCCGGATTTGGTGATTCTGGATTGGATGATGCCGGGGATGGACGGTCCGAGTGTCTGCGAAGCGATCCGCGCCGACCCTGAGTTGAAATCCAGCCAGGTCGTGCTCATGACGGCGCACGACCGGCCCGAACAGATCGCGGAAGGGCTCTCCCGCGGGGCCGATGATTTCCTAAGCAAAGCGGCGAGCAAGCAGGAAGTATTGGCGCGGGTGCAAGCCAGCCTTCGGTCGAGCGCCCTGGTACGTGAAATCGAACACACGCGCGACGACCTCGATCGCTCCCACCGTCTGCTGTCGGCGAAACAAGCGGAGTTGGAAAGCGAGCTGCAATCAGCCGCGGATTTCGTCCGCGCGCAACTCCCTCTGCCCGGCATGCCGGCCACGGGGGTCAGTATGCAGTGGGCCTACCAGCCATCTCTTGCCCTGGGCGGCGACTTGTTTCAAGTGTGCTCCTGGGGAGCCGATGCTCTAGGGTTATACATCCTCGACGCGTCGGGGCACGGAGTGGCTGCCGCCTTGCGAGCAGTGGGACTCATGAGTTTTCTCCGTGAAGACAATCTGGCGAAAGTGGTCGGAAGTTTTGATCCGGGAGCGATTATTACCGAGGCGAATCGTCTGTTTCCGCTGACGCAGGACGGGGAATATTTCACGTTGTGGGTGGGGCGTCTGGACATCTCCTCACGTATGCTGTCCTACGCCACCGCAGGCCATAGCGGGGCATTTCTGCAGGCAGCCGGCGATGGATCCCGATGGCTCTCCATGGCCAGTCTTCCCTTGGGATTCGATCCGCACAGTGTGTTTGAAAGCATGCATACCCCGTTGCTGTCGCTGGATCGTCTGTATCTGCTGAGTGACGGCATCTATGAGGCCCCTTCACCGACAGGGGAACTCTGGGGACGAGACCGCCTGCAAGCAACGCTGGAAGCGCACCGGAACCACAGTCTTGGACAAAGCATCGCTGACACCATGGCCACCGCCCGACAGTGGCTGGCAGGGGAGATTTTCCCCGATGACGTCGCCCTGCTGGGATTAGAGATGCTGGATACTCTATTGGGCCAAAAGGAGCGGGCGTAATGGACTCGCAACCAGTCATGGACCTGGCTGCCGCCCTCGATCGCTTCGACGGGGATCAGGATTTGTTTCTGACCCTTGCCGGCCTCTTTGTGGAACGCTCGGGACAGGCGCTGGCCGCACTTCAGACCGCTCTGTCGGCCCAGGACCTTCCGGTGCTGGTCAAGGAAGCACATAAATTAAAAGGGTCGGCCATGGAGTTTTGTGCGCGTCCCGCTGTCGCTGCAGCTGCACATCTTGAAGAAGCCGCCCGAAAGGCCGCCGCGCAGGACATCCCGGCGCTGGCTGAGCAGACTCGTGCAGAAGTCGAACGCCTGACGGCCGCACTGGCTGAGATCATGCAAAAAGGCTTTCCCTCATGACTGGTCACGCCGCATCGCCCACGATGCTGGTCGTCGATGCCTCTCCCGAGACCTGGGCAATGGCCCTGGAGGAGGGGAAACTCCGAGGGATCTCCGTCATTACAGCGCCGGATCCGCAAGTGGCATTGGCCATGATTGATATGGCTGCCCCCGATATCCTCATGACTGATCTGTTCCCGGCTGACCAGGCCGGTGTGTTGCTGATCCGTGAACTCCGCATGCGGTCCCCGAAAACAGCCATCCTTGCGACCGGCGAGTCTGGAGATGCTGAGACGATCCTGAACGTAGTACGGGCGGGCGCTGGGGACTATCTACGGAAGCCCGTACTCGTGGAAGAACTGGGCTTGGCGCTGGATCGGGCGCTTCGACAGCTTCCGTCAACCGTCGAAAATATCGCTGGCGTCGAACAGGTGGACTACCGTCTGGTGTTAGGCACCAATCCGGATCATGTCGAGGCCTGTGTGACCTGGTTGATTCAGCAGACCGCCCTGACGCTTCCCGAGATGCAGCGCCTGCATCTTCGCACCACCTTGATCGAACTCATCGTCAACGCCGTAGAACATGGCAGTCTCGAGATCCTGTACCAGGAAAAACACGCGGCATTGAGCAGCGACCAGTTTGAGCGGCTGATTGAGGAGCGCCGCCGCCACCCGCGGTTTGCCAGGCGGCGTGTCGTGGTGCAGGCCTCCCATGACAAAACTCGCCGGCGCCTCCGTTATGCGATCACGGACGAAGGAAAGGGCTTTGCCTGGAGCCGTTTTGTGGCCACACCTGAACAGCCCTGCGACAGTCGTCATCCTAACGGCCGGGGGGTTTTTCTTGCCAAGGCGTTTTTCCCCGATTTGACCTACAACGAACGCGGGACGGAAGTGACGTTTTCCGTGCCGGTGCCCTAGGCTCTACAATTTCGACGCGTCCTGCGGCTTGACGCGCCTCCGCTTCGCGGTTTATCTTCCCTCGCTGATTCCGTTCCCTCCTGACCGCTCACAAATGAGGCGTCTCATGACTTCTCTCACTCGTCCGGTGTTTCTTCTCATGCTATGTGCCTTTTCGGCTGGTTGCAGTACTGCCGAGTGGGTTCACCCCAATCGCCCGAAGGACCAATTTACCCTGGACTATAACAAGTGCCAGGCCGACACCATGCGCGACCCTAAACTGCAGCAGGGCATTCAACTCCTGATCATCCAGGCCACGGAACGCTGTGTGCAAAAACAGGGGTGGCGGCTGGTAGAAAAAGAGTAGCCCCTCCCGAATGGCGATCGGCAGGCAAGCCGGCCTCTGTGCCTGTGTCAGCCCTCGCCATTCGCTCCGTGACACGCCTCCCACATTTTCGCATCACTTGTCTTCGAGTCGTTTTTGTTGACGGATCGACCAAGGTTCGTTATGTAATGACTGGTCGACCATCCACCTCCGCCGCCGTACAGGAAACCATGCCATGACACGCATCGATCTCATCGCCGGAGCACGCCCGAATTTCATGAAAATCGCGCCGATCATCGACGCGCTGAATGCCGCACGGTCACGCGGGAGCCACCTTCGTTTTCGGCTCATTCATACAGGGCAGCACTACGACCGCGCCATGTCGGGCAGCTTTTTCGAGGAACTGGGCATCCCGGATCCGGACATCAATCTGGAAGTCGGCTCCGGCACGCAAGCCGAACAAACGGCGGCCATCATGGTGAACTACGAAAAAGTCCTGGCCAAAGATAAAAGCCACCTCTGCTTGGTCGTCGGGGATGTGACCTCGACCATGGCCTGTTCGATTGTCGCCCGCAAGATGGGGATTCCGGTGGCTCATGTGGAGGGTGGCATCCGTTCAAACGATTGGACAATGCCGGAGGAAATCAATCGCGTCGTCACGGATTCCATTACCAACTGGTTCTTCACCACGAGCGAAACTGCCAACGAGAATTTGCGCCGGGCAGGTGTCACCAGCGACCGTATCTTCTTTGTCGGCAACACCATGATCGACACGCTGCTCAAACATGCGGACCGGTTACGGCCTCCGGCCTGCTGGAGTTCGCTTGCTCTCAAACCCAATCACTACTTCGTCGTCACCCTGCATCGACCGGCAAATGTGGACGGTGAACAGCAGTTGCTGGGGCTGTTACGGGCCATTGCGGAGGGGACCCAGGGCTTACCGGTGGTCTTTCCGGTTCATCCTCGAACCGCCAAGAATCTCCGTGAATCGGGGCAGGCGCTTCCATCGATGCACTATGTCGATCCGTTAGGCTATCTCGAATTTAATTACCTGGTGAAGCATGCCCGTGGGGTGATTACCGATTCAGGCGGCATCACGGAGGAGACGACCGTGCTGGGCGTTCCCTGCTTGACCTTGCGTGACAACACCGAACGACCAGAAACGGTGACCATCGGCACCAATGAATTGGTCGGCACCGACCCGGCGAAACTGCCGCCGGCGTTGCGACGATTGATGGCAGGGCAGTGGAAGAAAGGCGCAATTCCTTCGCTCTGGGACGGGAAGACAGCCGCGAGGATCGTAGAACATCTAGAGACACTGCTCGTTCAACGGTGAACGCGGAGTCATTCGCTTATGACATGCGGATAGGCCGTCCCCGAGGGCCGAACAAGAAATAGAGACGTTACGAGATGATGCGCAAACGTGTCATGAATTCGTGCGGGACGGCGCCGGTATATTCAGAGCGTAGCGTCGTAATGGGATGCTTTGATCCGTATTGATGTGAGGCCCATCCACCCACCGGCTGAATCGTGCCCTCACAAAGGGTACTCGTTCCTCCTTCCACGGTGAGCAGAAGCGGAAGCTCACCCCCTTCAAGGCGATAGCCGCCATCCACAGGAACGGGCCGGCAACCCAGGTGCCAGTTGAGTTCGATATGGTGCGTGCCGGTTCCCGTGAGCCAGTCCCAAATCATCCATGAACCGGGTGGTTCGTACGCGATTCCTCGCAGATGGGTCACACCTCTCCGGTCCTTATAGCCATAATGCCGGGCGATGACCGTAATTTTTCCTTCCGGCGTTTCATCTTTATAGACCAGATGGGTGTCGAAGGGTAGCGACCAGGCCAGATGACCGTCCTGAACCGCCTGGTCCAACCCGTCGATCGTCACCGTATTGTGAGCGCGTGTGCCGCGAAAATACCTCCGCCACTCCTCAGAACCGGTGACGGTATAGGTGCCCGGATCGACGAACACATTACGCGTGCCGACTTGCAGCAACAGTGAGAGGGCGTCCGCATGGCCGTGGAGATATCGCGGAGCCATGCCTAATGCCCCATGGTCGAATATCGCCTTTTCATTTCTACGGCCACGAATAATCGAATATCCCGAAAGATGAAAGGTCGCCAGACCGGGAGCATGTGCCTTAGGGGAATGCATGAAATGCATGGAAGACGACAAGGCACACTCATACTCGCCTTCGCCGATCGGCGGGAGACTGTCGTCGAACGGGTTGCGGAACTCATTCAGAAAATCGAGGCTGCGGGTGAACACCTGGCGGATCTTTTCCGACACCGGTGATTTCCGGTAATCGAGAAGCGCTAACACCATCCCGTACAGGTCCGTGGAGAACTGCAGGTAGCCTATCCCCTGTTCTTGACTGCCGCCGTCATGGCTGATGTGACGGAGCGTTTCTTCTTCCAGCAGATAATGGCCGAACGCCAGCCAGCGCTCGGCCATAGCCATCTCAGGAAACAACGTGCCGGCATAGATCAACGCCACTGCCGCCGCGAGCGTGTCATGGGGCGTGACCAAACGGAGGGACAGTCGTTTCCGGATCAACTCGGCATGACCGGCAATGAGGGTCAGCATGGCTGGCCAGGCTTCGCTTGTCGCGGGCAACCACTGGCGGAGGATATCCAATAGATGGCAGACCGCTAGAACGCGAAGGGCGCATTCGGTGGGCGCAATATAATGGATGCCGGTCAGAAACGGGTTTGCCTCGATCCAGGAGAGGAGCTGCCCTTCAACCAGCGCCGCAGCCGCCCGGCGCGTCTCCGGATCGGCCCGCTGAACCATGACCGCCAGAAGCACCAGATGTTGAAAGCGCGAGGGCTGCCAGGCAATACGAACGTCTCCGCACGGATTCCCTGGATGAACGGGAATGTCGGAAAAGAACCGCTTCGGCCAGACGGCGCCGGTATCCGGCGCCTTATGCCAGCAGGCGCCTTCCCGGTCCCACGTCCAGGTATATCCGAAGACCGTGACGACGCCTTTGAGCAGGGTCTCGAGCTGTCCGTTATCAGCCGGGAGAGACCAGGGTAGAGCAGGCAGCGCAGCCGACGGACTGGCGCAAAAGGAAAAGTCGGGTGTGTCCTCGACGCTGAACTTCCGGCACAGCGAACGTCCGCCGAGTCGCTGGCGCACGTGCAGCGCGGAAAATAGCGCCTGTTCCCGCGCGTGGCTCCACCACTCCAGACGAGCCGGTCCGGCCAGCGCTTTCACCGACGAGGCGAAACGTTGAGGAAGGAAATCGGGGTTGAATGACAGCGTGACGCGCAATGACCGACCTTACAGGGCGAGTCTGAATAAAACCTGTGAGCAAGGCTCTGTCCATTCGACCAGTGGACTCTCTCACTTGACAGAGGCACAGTACCTTCGTCGGAGGCCGACGTCAATGCCGAAAAACCACCTACAGAACCGTTATGATCTGCGACAGATCGTAGCCCGCGGGGCAGGAAAATGCGTCACAATGCGACAACTCTGTATGGATTTTCCAACGGAGACGGAAGGCACTAACACTACGTAGCGCAATTGTGATAAGGATCAGCGCTGAGGTCGACGAAACAGCGGTTGCTGCAGGCGCAGAGTCTCGCTTGATTGTCTTCTAGAGGAGGAATGACAGGCAGTGAAAAGAGCATTGATCACCGGTATCAGCGGGCAAGACGGATCGTATCTCGCTGAATTACTCCTGAGCAAGGGCTACGAAAAAGATGAAGCGGCGTCAATCCCTCAAGGAAATTCTTCTCGAGGTTCGTAAATCGGACGTGAGGCGACAGCACCGATTCACTTCAATCGTCTCGGATAGACGCAGTCGGTCGTTCTCGATACTGCGGAACTCTTCGTGAATCGCCCGGCGGCGGTTGAAGCCAGTACCAACCCCAGCGATTCGTGGCGAATTGCAGTAGGCCGACCGAGAGACTAACTTCATCAACCCCTCTATCGAGCGAGGGAAAATCAAGGTCGATTTGTCAGTGAAGGCAGAGGGAAGCATGAAAGAGTTGCGGAAAATGACGAAGCTACAGCCTCTTGCCGTTAAAGAGAAACACGTCGCACTCTCTTGCGCCAAAAAGTGAATTTTTCCATCCGCTTGCGAATCCTATTGCTGCGCCCTAGTTGACATGCACCTCTTTAGACGACATAAACAATTCTCAACCATCTCTCCTGCTTTTCCCTCTACACGGCTCGGTTGCTATATGGTTAATCTATGAATCAGTCATACCTGATAAGGTTTTGCTTCTGTGGTGGCACGTATGGATATAAAAGTACAAACTTCGTCAAAAGACGAGCACCCTTCGCCCTCATTCTATGTGCGTTTTTGCATGCCGCTGCCTGGGCGACCCCTCCGGAGGTGCCTACAGGCGTTAGAGTTGGAGACGAACAAGAGACAGCGTCTCCAAACTTAGGTGAACTCCTAGTCCATATCGTACCTCCGATCAGCAAAACTCCGATACTGCCATCTACGTACCCACTTCCCGGAGAAAAATCTGTCACATTAAGTATTTCTTCCGCACGAGGGGAATTTGAGCCTGGCAGTTTTGTACTGCGCTCTCACAACCGTGATATGAGTGCGCTGACTGTCACAGCGTCAGATCTCTACGGACTGAGTGGAGGTGCAGTTATCTCTTCAGAAAATGTGGATATTCGGATCGTTAAACCATGGTTTCAAAGTTTTTATGCTTGGAATGAAATAGGTAAAACTGCTCCGACAGACTTCCGGCAAAAACTCGTCCCGGAGCTTTTACTGAAGGACGACTCGCTAGTGAGCATAGAGCCCGAAGCGGAGCGAAATTTTTTAAAGCTAGAACGAGGGAACGGATCAACTTCAGAGTGGATAAATCAGCGGAACATTACAAGCGATCAATTTCTTCCCAAAGCTCATGCATTTCCGGTCAAAGATGCCAAGACCTTACGACCCTTCTCGCTTCCCCGTCAGAGCAGTAAGCAAGTTTGGATCACCGTATTCGTACCCTTAGATACCGCGCCGAACGAATATACTGGCGACTTAGTCATTCGTGCCAATGGCGTTCTGCAGGGAACGATTAAACTGAAGGTCACGGTGCATAGCTTCCAGCTTGCTCAATCAAAGCTCACGCACAGCATCTACTATAGAGCACGACTAGATGATGGGAAGGCAGCTGTGGGTTCCGAGTTTCGAACGATCGAGCAGATGCGAGCTGAACTAAAGAACTTGCTTGATCACGGGGTGGATAACCCATCGATGTATCAGTCCTATGCTGATATTGCGGTGTTTGTGAAATGCCTCCAGCTTCGGCAGGAACTTGGCATGAACAACGGTCCCCTATTTTATTTCGGGATGCCTACCATCAACGCGTTTTGGGGTGGTGAGCTAGGAGCTGCGAACAATGTACTAAAGCGCATCTTTCCCCAAATCAATGCACTGGCCCGTGCTCACGGATTTAGTGCCGTATATCTTTATGGAAAGGATGAGGCGCGGGGGGCTGAGTTGGTTGCGCAAAGGGGATTCTGGGACGCCTTGCATTCAATTGGAGGAGGAGTAATAGCTGCAGGCTATACAGGCAACTTTGAGCTCGTCGGCGACAAACTTGATGTATTGATCCATGCATATCAACCAAACAGTTCCGAAGCACAAAAGTGGCATACGGCCGGCCATAGGATTTTTAGCTATGCAAATCCACAATCAGGGCCTGAGAACCCCTATCCGTTTCGGCTTAACTATGGCCTACTGCTGTGGGCCAACAATTATGATGGATCGATGCCATATGCTTACCAGCATTGTTTTGGTTCATGCTGGAATGATATTGACCACCCTTCTTTTCGAGATCATAACCTCACTTATCCCACTGTGGACGGAGTGATTGACACACTTGCATGGGAGGGATACCGGGAAGGAGTGGATGATGTCCGGTATGTCACGACACTCGAAAATCTCACAAGTAGTGGTGCGAGGAGCGCCAGTGCAACAGCCGATCAGGCCCGCGCGTTCCTTAATTCATTGCGATCTACAATTCTGGCGAAGCAGGGGCAGGCTGGAAAATATAACTTGCGGATGGATTTGGATTTGGATCAGGTACGTAAGCAGATAGTTGATCACATCGAATCACTCGTGGACTAGATTCGGGATGACCAACAAGTGCTGGATGAGGTTGTTGTAGGTGAGCAGCTATCTGCTGGTGGCAGGAGTCGTTCTCATTCCAGTCTTGTTCTCCGTTGGCATAGCTGGGCGGAAAGATGGCCTGCGTCTAGGGTTACTGATCTTCGCAGCTGGTGTAGGCTTGCTGTGCGTACTGTGGCAGATTGATGAACTCCTTCCATTTGTCGGAGCAGGAGATGATGAGGACTATTATCGGGCCTCCAAACGATCTTTCCACGCCCTAAACGATTGGTTTGATCTCACTCAGTTCAAAGCGACACACGAGCAAGGTGGATATCCGTTGCTGTTGTCTTGGGTTCACCAGTGGGCAGGAGATAGTCTATTTCTTCGGAAGGCTCTGAACGTATTTTTTTTTCTTATGCTCGCAGTCGTATGGTTCGAGATCGGGAGAATAATTGGCGGAAAGCCGTTAGGCTTCGTATCAGCCATCGGTGTTATCATAGCGACGCCATTGTGGTTTTATTGGCTTTTTCTTTTTAAAGATATGGTGATTACATTTCTACAATCTCTATTTATCCTCGGCCTGATTCAGACCATGACGCAGAAAAGCGTGGCGAGAGGATATACCTTAGTAGGTGTCAGCACGATTCTCACACTCCCTTTTCGAAGCAAACTCGCACTGGTGAATTTAGTTGCACTTGCAGGTGGGAATCTAGTGACAGCAGAGAGGCGGCGGTCATTGATGACCACATTCATGAAAGTGGTACTAACGGTTGGCTTTGCCTTGCTCATACTGATCCTAGGAACCAATCCAAAGCTCCTCCAGAAGTTTGGTGTGGCTGGCGAACATCGCACGCTTGATTCCGAATCAGTACGGGCAGAAATAGAACAAAGAGAGCGCTCGCGTTCGGCTCAATTCACCAATGTCCTCATGTTTCCGCTTCTGTATCTCGTAGGAGAAGTAGCAGCTTTTAATCCCCGATCTTGGGAGCGATCGGACGCTTCTCTTATTCGAGCCATTTGTATGGTCCCTTGGATCTATATTGGTGTACCACTTTTCCTGCAAGGAGTGTGGCTAATCTTTCGTTCAAAAGGAAAGCCAGTCGTGCGAGATGTGCCATACACTGAAAAGAAGGCTGGACAAAACGCCCGAGCAATACCAGTAAGAGCGCATCTCTTGATACTGCTTATGTTCGTCTTAATCTATGCTGGGGTAGCATGGGCCAGCGCAGACACGACGCGTTGGCGAATGCCTGCGCTGCCACCGATGGTGGCCATATCCGGCTTTGCCTGGATGAGCCTTAATACCCCGAGGCGTGTGTCGCTTTTGTTGGGATGGGGGCTATGTCTTTCCATTTCCCTCATAACTTACTACGCGGTATTGCGATAGATCATAGGGATAGCTTTCAGCTAATTAAACTTCTGTGAAGCGGCGATCACAACCATCTCAAATAGAACTACACCGTGTGGAAACAGCTGTGAGTTATGGCCATGCTGGGATGGCTTGGGAAATCTTTCGGCGTGGCATAAACCGACTCACCTCGCTCACCGGACAAACCGGCCACAACACCACTCTCGCTACCCGAATAGGTTCAGCGAGCATTCAACTTACGGTGAGCAATGCTCTGGTTCGATTGTTGTCGCTCATTAGCATGCCGATACTGACTCACCTAATCCCTCCCCACGCTTATGGTACAGCCGCCATGGCGGGCACGGTCATGGGGCTTGTCTCGGTCATTGGGTTATCCGGGATGGATATGTCGTACGTGCGGGCATACCATGACGCTTCTACCTTACCTCCGCAAAATGTCGAAAAATTTGCATGGCGGTACGTCTTAGGTGCGGGACTTCTCGCCGCCCTCGGCCTTGGTCTTGCTTGGCCAATCATTGCTCAGGCATTTTTCCTGCCTGAATACTTAGGAATATTGGTGGGCGCCGGCAGTTTCCTAAGCCTTGCGGCAACCATGTCACAAGCACGGGCACGACTGAACAATAAGTATCATGCAATGTCGTTCTCAATCGTGGCAGCTGGATTCGCAGGTACGGCCATCAGCCTCGGCGTGGCTCTTTGGTGGCGGCAGAACGAATTGCCTTTGGTTTTGTCCGTGATAATGGGATACCTGGTGCCCCTATTAATTCTTGGCAGTCCTTCCCTTGCCAGCTTGGCCCGCCCCTCAGGTTTAGGCTCAAAGGATCGGTGGCATGTGCTTTCGATCGGACTTGCAGGAACGGTGACTGCACCGGTTTATTGGGTCATGTCATCCTCAGATCGGTGGTTTCTCGGTTTTTTCGAAGATGCGGCAACCGTCGGCATCTACTCGATGGGCTATAGCGTAGCCATTGTCGGAATGATGGTAAATACTGCAGTTCTATCAGTCTGGACACCAGAGACAGCAAAGGAGTATCACCGGAATCCCGAACAAGCGCAGGCGGTTTTAGGGAGGACTGCGGAACGTCTCATCATAGGCTTTGCCTGCGTATGGTTAGCGGTCACCGCTGCAGGTGGAGATGCAATCCGACTACTTGCATCTCCTTCTTATCATGGAGCTGCCTTGATCGTCCCGCCTCTTGCCGCAGCCGTGATGTTTCATGGAATCGTACACATCGCCAACGCCATCTTTTTGCTCAAGAAACGCCTTAGAATAACCCTTTGGTTTTGGTTGTTCGGCGCGCTTTTTTCCGTACTCATCAATCTCTTACTTATTCCGCTCTGGGGAATGCGCGGTGCTGCGATTGCGCAGGCCGCAAGTTTTTTCTTTGTGGCTTTTGGGATGATAACAGGGGCTCAATGGCTTTACCCGTTGAAAGTCCATTGGCGCCGATTAGCCTATGTGTTAACCGGCATTATGGTTGCGGCATACGTCATGTTCCCTTCTTGGCACGAGACCTCTTACGTAAGTCTTCTTCTTAAGCTACCGGTCGGTATTTTGTTGGTGGGCGTTATTACATTCTTGACTGCCCCTGACCTTCTTCGTTTGGCCCGGTGGAAACCCCGCTGGTCATAGGCTGCTTGATACAAGAGGAGAGCTGAAGCAGTGTGCGGTATAGCGGGCCATATATGCTATGAAAGTGCTCCGATTCCTCAACATGTCGGCGATATGGTGCGTCGCATTCGACATCGTGGGCCTGATGACTCAGGGTGCTGGGTTGCTCCAGGTCGAGAATGTGTGCTGGGGCACGCTCG
>JAHBWO010000006.1 GCA_019636945.1 Nitrospira sp.
ACTTGATTTGACGCCGCTGCTGACGGCGCCGGATGTCTCTGTGGATGTGCCGCGGTATTGCGTGCAGAAGCAGGACCATGGTCTCGCCGATATTCTCGATAACCAGCTCGTCGAACTCTGTAAGGCTGCGATCGAGGTGGGTGAGAAGGTCACGGTTGAACTCCCGATCAGAAATATCAACCGGACGACCGGCACAGTGCTTTCCAGTAAGATTGCGAAAAAGTACGGGCCTGACGGGTTGCCGGAGGACACGATTTCAATCAAGTTTTCCGGATCAGCAGGTCAATCGTTTGGGGCCTTTTTGGCGAAAGGCATCACGCTTACGCTTGAGGGAGAGTCCAACGACTACATTGGGAAGGGGTTGTCCGGCGGGAAGATTATCGTCTTTCCGCCCAAGAACATCCTCTATAGTCCGGAAGAGACAATTTTGATCGGCAATACCTCGCTCTATGGGGCCACACAAGGCGAGGCCTATTTCTATGGAATGGCGGGTGAGCGGTTTGCCGTAAGAAACAGCGGAGCACAGACCGTGGTTGAAGGAACAGGCGATCACGGTTGTGAATATATGACGGGTGGCGTGGTGGTCGTCCTCGGTACGACCGGTCGCAACTTTGCAGCCGGTATGTCCGGAGGAGTGGCGTTCGTCTTGGATGATACAGGGACGTTCCAGAGTCGCTGCAATACGGGAATGGTCGAACTGGAGGCGTTGACCGCGAAAGAAGACAGGCAACTGCTCCATGGGCTGCTCACCAAACACTTTATGTACACGGGGAGCCGCAAGGCCAAGCAAGTGCTTGATGTGTTCGAGGCCACGGTACCGAAGTTTGTGAAAGTGATGCCGGTTGATTACAAACGTGTCATTGAGGAGCGGAAGCGTAAGGCTAGTGCTGTGCACTAGCTGGTGAGAAGTGAAAAGTTAGAGGTAAGGGGTTAGAAGAGAAGAAGATGGGTGATCCGAAAGGTTTCATGAAATACGCCCGTGAGGGCCCGAAGCGTAAGCCAATCGAGCTGCGTGTGCTTGATTGGAAGGAGATGTACGAGCCGATCCCTGAGGATAAGCTGAAGACTCAGGGCGCCCGCTGTATGGACTGTGGTGTGCCGTTTTGCCAGGGCCATACCGGTTGTCCCGTTGTGAATCTGATCCCGGAGTGGAACGATCTCGTTTATCGCGGCCGTTGGAATGATGCGCTGAAGGCGCTCCACACCACGAATAATTTCCCTGAGTTCACGGGACGTCTCTGCCCGGCCCCCTGTGAAGGGGCCTGTGTGCTTGGGATTAACCAAGATCCGGTCTCGATCCGCGTCATTGAATGGAACATCGTTGATAGGGGCTTCAACGAAGGGTTTGTCACGCCGATCGTGTCGGTTGTGAACACCGGTAAGACTGTGGCGATCGTCGGTTCCGGTCCGGCTGGGTTGGCTGCCGCCCAGCAATTGGCTCGGGCCGGCCATGATGTGACGGTGTTCGAAAAGTCTGATCGGATCGGCGGCTTGCTTCGCTACGGTATTCCCGACTTCAAGATGGAAAAGTGGGTGATCGACCGTCGTCTGGAACAGATGAAAGCTGAAGGGGTGAAGTTCCAAACCGGCGTCGCTGTCGGCAAAGACATTACCGGCGAACAGTTGCGGCAACAGTTTGATGCGGTTGGGTTGACCATGGGAGCCGAGATGGCCCGTGAGCTGCCGATCCCTGGGAGAGAATTGAAGGGTGTGCATCTGGCGATGGAATATTTGACCCAGCAGAATAAGCGTACGGCCGGCATTCCGATCACCGACGAGCCGATCACCGCAAAGGGGAAACGCGTTGTTATCATTGGTGGCGGTGATACAGGGTCGGACTGTCTCGGTACGGCACATCGCCAAGGGTGTGTAGAAGCCCATCAATTCGAATTGCTGCCGGAACCCCCACCGCAGCGAGCCGAATCGACTCCCTGGCCCCTCTGGCCCATGCAGCTCCGTACGTCCCATGCGCATGAAGAAGGCTGTGACCGGCAATGGAGTGTGTCCACGACGAAGTTCTCCGGCCACGACGGGCACGTGACCAAACTGCATGCGAATCGCGTGAAATTCGAGAATGGCAAGTTCGTGCCTGTTCCTAACAGTGACTTTGATATGAATGTCGATTTGGTGCTGCTCGCCATGGGCTTCACCGGTCCTGTCAGGAATGGTTTGCTCGACAGCCTCGGTGTGAAATATGACGCACGTGGCGCGGTGGCCGTCGATGAAAACTTTATGAGCAATCTCGACGGCGTCTTTGCCGGCGGCGATACCAAACGTGGTGCCTCGCTTATCGTCTGGGCCATCGCTGAAGGACGAAAGATGGCGGCGGGGATCAATCAGTACCTGCAGGCCGGGAAATCGGCGAAGAAGGCTGCCATTTAACGGAATCTGTTTCAAAGACAGATTTGCGCAGTCATACTCCTGGGATATCGACTCAGTTCGCAACAAGGAGTAGTGGCCGTATTGTGGCGGATGAATCATTTTCTTCATTAGGCCCGCTTCCCCACCCATCCGAAAATACTGATTCAGAAACACTTCTCCAAGGGGCCCTAGCAGCTACACCTACGCAGTGGATAGCTTTGTCGGAAGAGACGCTCTAACTTGCCTATACCATCGGGGCCCTAAAGCCGAGACGGTTTATCAGCAAAGAAGAATGGGAAGCAATGGGCTCATCGCTGGGATGAACGGGTGAGTCAAGAAAAGCTGCTCGACTCTCTAAATCGACTGAGCAGGATGTTCAGGCAAGGGGTGGCCGGTGTTATTCTTCTCATGAACTCGAATACTCGTACTCTGCTAGGGAAGGTCTGATTAATTCACGTTTGCACGAAGCATTCTGTTTCTGCGTGGATCACCCGGTGTCATCGGCTTGACATTCAGTGATCCGAGAGCAACTTTCCCGTCGCTCGTCGTCGTCAGGCCCCCTCCGCCCCCCCATCTATGAGGCCTCAGCCAAGAGCCGCCGTCGCGCCACGTACAGATTGGCCAATCCGCAACTGATCTGGAGCCAGTGGGTGTTCTTCGCCAGGCCGCGGTACCGGACCTTGGCCCAGCCGAAGATCCGCTTCATCACCAAGAATGCATGCTCGACCTTCGCTCGGACTTTTGACTTGGTGCGGTTGCGAGCTCGCTCCTCCTCACTCAGGGGCCGATGGCGATGCGCTTTGGTCTGAATGAAACTCTTGGCCCTGGGGGCATGCTGCTGGATCACGGCACGTTGCCCGCTGTAGGCCGCATCGCCCCACACCCGCGTCTCTTGCCCATGCAGCAGCTTGGGTAATACCTGGCTGTCATGGACATTGGCTGCTGTGGCCGCCACCGAATGAATCAGCTTGGTCTGGCTATCCACACCGATATGCGCCTTCATACCAAAATACCACTGGTTCCCTTTCTTCGTCTGATGCATCTCGGGGTCCCGCTCCTTGGTCCGATTTTTCGTCGAACTGGGTGCACTGATAATCGTGGCGTCCACAATGGTCCCGCGGCTCACTTGCAGCCCCTGCTTCGGCAGATACTCCCCGATCCGAGCAAAGAGTTGTTTCCCCAACTCGTGCGCCTCCAGTAGATGCCGAAACTTACCGATCGTCGTCTCGTCGGGCACGGGCTCGCGGCCCAGATCAATCCCGACGAACTGCCGCATGGCGCGGGAGTCGTACAGCGCCTCTTCGACGGCGGGATCAGAGAGGTTGAACCACTGTTGCAGACAATGGAGGCGCAGCATGCGTTCGATCCCAACCGGCGGACGCCCAGGGCCCTCACTTTTGGGATAGACAGGCGTGATCACCGCTACCAGGTCCGCCCACGGCACCACGCGGTTCATCTCGTCCAGAAACCGTTCTCGGCGGGTGGATTTGCGATACTGTTCAAAGGGGATTTCGGCAAAGGTCTGTTGCGGCATCGGATGCGCCTCCCGTTCAGTGCTGCGCTATCCGTAGCACATCGCGCGAACAGAATAAATCAGACCTTCCCTAGACCAAATGGAGCGTACTGGGTACTTACCTGCGCTTCGTAGTGTCGTAAATTCAACGTGTGTTCCTTTCTGGTGGCACGGCGTCGACGCAAACGGCAAGTATCGTATTCACCATAATGGTACGATCTGTTTCTTGCAGACAGGCAAGCGTCTGATCGGTGTTACGGCGCGTCATGTTTTCGACCGCTACCGCACTGCAAAGGTTGCACAATCTAATATCCGATGCCAGTTTGGAGGAACCGCAATAGAGCCAGAAGTTCGACTCATAGCGGAAAGCACGTTTCTCGATCTGGCTACTTTTGATGTATCTGAGATCATCGTGGCCGCTGCGGGTGCTTCTGCATATGAATCAATAACCTGGCCTACACATGAGGCATCAGTAGGCGAAGTTATACTCTTTGGTGGTTATCCTGGAACGCTTCGAGTGGAGTATGAGGGGACCGCAGATATTCCCTTCCAATGGTTCGCAGGGACTCCTATCTCGGTTACCCGGGAAAACCTAAAACTTCACATCGATTGGGGAAACTTCCATCAACCATTTCGAGGTCAGAGCATTGACAATGTCGATATGGGAGGTTTTAGTGGTGGTCCGGTGTTTCGCTTAGTGCCTGCACCTCCAGTCGAGCGACTGGAACTCATCGGGTTCATTTACGAATGGGAACCGGCACTATCGCTCCTTCTCGCGCGACCATCCCACTACATTGCCGAGGATGGCCAGCTTGATGAGTATACTCTCTAAGGAAGTCAAAAGGTTTGCTGAGGGAAAGGGGTCGAGTGTCATTGCATGGTGGCAATTCTTTTCTCTAGGCGCAACGCAAAATTCTCCAAGCATCGATGACGTGATGGCCGCCACTACTCCTATGCCCGATATTCCGGTTGTTTATTACCCATGGATGAAATCCTGTCATCAAGGATCAGACAATTGGGTGCTCGCCGACAGCGAAATGTGAAAGTGTTGGTCAAGAGAGGAGATACGATGTAAGAAAACAGAATCATGACCTCGTTGAAAAACACCATGCAAGCTATTCTTGGGAACTTTGGTTTGGAGGTGCGGAGAAAGCAGGTTAGGAAAAAAACAAAACTTGAAACACTGCTGGCGCAATACCGGGTCGACATGGTCTTCGACATCGGCGCCAATATTGGACAGTGTGTTCCTTGGTTCAGATGGATCGGCTTTGACAAAACCATTGTGTCATTCGAGCCGGTTTCCCATCTATTTGAACAATTGAGCCAAAACGCCAGGTCTGATCCAAAGTGGTTGGTGGAACAGGTTGCCTTAGGCGAAAAAGAGGGAGCGTGCGCGATTAATGTATCCGGTGGCCATGGTGGGGCCAGCTCGCTTCTGACGATGAGTGAACATGTCGTGAAGCATGCTCCTGATCAAGCCGTCATCCGACAAGAAGAAATTAGCATTACTACTGTTGAAAAGATGATGAAGAAGTATTACCCGGAAGGTGATCGCCTCTTTCTGAAAATCGATGCACAGGGGTATGAACGGAATGTGATCGAGGGCATCGGCGGCGAATTACAGCGCGTGATAGGACTGAAGGTGGAGATGTCGCTTGTGGAGAATTATTGTGGTGAGGTGCTGTTGCGCGATATGCTGCCTTTCCTAGAGCAAAAGGGTTTCCATGTGGTGGAGTTTGAGAACGGCTGGTCGAATGAGAAGACCGGTGAAATGTATCAGGTCGATGGCGTGTTCTTCAGAACCGATAGGCTGGCCGGCATCGATGCCGGCGAAAATGAGAAGGCCGACGTGCTTACGCCAGGGCAGCACTGAGAACCAGCTCCTCTTCTTCCGCGTGATCAGAAACGGTCGTGACTTCTCGACCTTCGATCAGATCAGTGATGCGCTCGCGATGGGCTTCAGCGTACCTTAGAAACTCGATCCCAAACTGGTTGTCCTTGTGCCACCGCACGATGGAGACGTCGATGCCAAGAGGAGCGTCACTTTCCGGAGCCTCAATATGCAGCGCGAGGTAGGTGCCTGGCGGTAGCGTCAGGTTGCTTTGCAGGCGGCATCCCGTTGCAGAAAGATCGAAGAGAACTCCGTCTGCTGCGCCGTGGTCGGTCTGAACACTGGCAGAATACCGCACGTACTTTCTTGGGCTATTCCTTAGCCTCATAGGTGCCTCCTTGCTCGTCCCTATCTGGTGTCTATATCGGTGAGACCAGAAAAAACTTGAAAGCCTTGCTAGGCATTTTCTTCCCCTTGAACCCTACTGGAGTTGAATGGTTCTAGGCTTGTATCATAGAGTGAAACCCATGTTGGAGAACTGACAGATGCCTGAGCAAACATATCCTCGTAGTCCGAAAGCTCTTCTTGGCGGCATCGCTCATCTGGGACGGTTTATCGACAAGATTCGACTGCGTCATGCCGGGCAGATTCAGGACTACAACTACATCACGGTGGGGTTCGACAAGTACCTGATCGACTTTCTTGGCATCGATGCCAACGCATTTGAGCAGCGGGTATTAGCCGACGGGACGGATGAAGAGCTGCTTGTCTGGGTGAAGGCCAATGGTCGTAAGCCTGATGAGCAAGAGGTTACACAATGGTCCCAAGGGCTGTTGGCTGCTGGTCCAAAAGATGAGGCAGCTCGTCAGCGATTCCAAGACCGCCTTCGGGAGATTGCAACGAAGCGCGGTGTGTTGGTCGAGTCTCTTCCTCCGGTCACCACCTGGGCCGACGTTATTGAGCTTGATGAAGCGCGTCTGTCGTAGCATGGGGCATGAGTCGAACCGGTATCATCTGTCTGTCGCTTGTACTCGTCCTTGGGCTGCCTCTACTTGGTGTGTTGTGGGCCGGTGAACCGCTTGGTCGCTATCTTGAATTTCCTCCCCGCACCAGTTATGTGCAGCATGAGCCCTTCTCCTGGCCGGTATTTATCGCGATCGCCCTTCTGATCGTCATAGTTCTTGGAGCAGTCTCCTTTCGTATTGCTGTTTCAAACCATCAGCTATCAGCTGCCAGCCATCGGTCATCAGCTTTTGTGGGAACGCTTCACGCCTCATGTTTCACGCTGCCCTGGTGGGGCTGGCTCGCAATCGGATGGACCTGCCTCTGGTGGGTCGTAGCCTGGACTCGGGTTCCCTGGCTGGTCGTGGTCCAGGAGCACACATTCACGCCGCTGTGGCTCGGCTACATCATGATTGTGAACGCTTGCACGTTCGGTCGCACTGGCCGATGCATGATGCTCCATCGGCCTCGGTACTTTCTGTCACTCTTTCCTTTGAGTGCTGTGTTCTGGTGGGTCTTTGAGTATCTCAATCGATTTGTCCAGAACTGGTATTACGTTGGTGTGGCTGATCTGTCGTCGGTCGAGTATTTCTTCCGAGCGACGACTCCATTTTCCACCGTGCTGCCGGCTGTGATCGGCACGGCGGAGCTTCTGACTTCGTATCGTGTCATCAGTTCTGGCCGGAATCGGTTCAAAGCCATTCAATATCTACAGAAGAAGTGGTCGGGTTGGGTACTTGTGGGCTTGTCCTGCTGCGGACTCTTCGGCATTGGACTCTGGCCCAATTATCTTTTCCCACTGGTCTGGGTTGGACCGCTGCTGTTGGTCGTCTCGCTTCAAGTGCTCGCCGGAACACCGACCGCTTTTTCACCCCTTGCGCAGGGTGATTGGCGAGGCATCGGGGTGC
The DNA here is from genome assembly GCA_019636945.1 of Nitrospira sp. Taxonomy (GTDB): domain Bacteria; phylum Nitrospirota; class Nitrospiria; order Nitrospirales; family Nitrospiraceae; genus Nitrospira_D. The sequence continues at coordinate 7,616 of JAHBWO010000006.1, forward strand.
CGGCATTAGCGGCGCTGATCTGCGGAATCTTTTGGGAGCTGTGGAACTGGAAGAGCCTGGCTCACTGGGAGTATGCTCTTCCATTCGTCCATCGGTTCCCGTTGTTCGAGATGCCGCTGCTCGGCTATGCAGGGTATCTTCCTTTCGGTCTCGAATGTGTGGTGGTCGCCGATCTTTGCCTGCGCCGTCAGTTTTCTGGTGGGGTGGAGTATTACACTCATGAATGATGCTCAAGCTAACAATAGAACAGCCTCTATGCCGGATCCTCGCCTGCTCCAACTTCTCGGAGTTATTGCTTTCCTGAATGTACTGCATCTCGTCGACCATCTTCTTCGAGGAGATTTTCATTGGCCGATCGACGAACAATCGATTGGATTTCTCGTCGTGGCGACGGTCATCCTGGGCGGGATGGGATTGGGAGTCTGGCTGTATCGGGCAGGATGGGTAGGCGCCCGTTTCTGGACGGTTGTCGGAATGCTTGGTCTAGGGCTCGGTTGGCTCTCGCATTTCAGCCCGATGACGGATCAGCCACTGTCGGTCATCTACCAGGGCTATGGGGCTCCCTGGGCGGGAGTCTTAGCAGTGGGCTGTCTTTTCCTTCTCATGCTGTCCGTTCTTGGAGCCACGGCCTTTGCAGGATATCTCTGGAAGCGACAGAGCCATTCGTAATTGGAGCCGTTCCTATCTCATTTCCGTCCAGAGGCCGATTTGTGAACGGAACGCCAATTGACGGACGGTGGTTCGGACCACGGTGACGTCGTGTGTCTGGTCGATCGACTGTACCTGCTCGTTCGGTGAGAATCGAATCGAGAAGAACCCTCCCGTGAAAGCAGAAAATGCCAAGGCTCGCTCAGGCGTGATCGCAACGGCGACATGGCCTCGCCCGTGCAGCTGATGAACGGTTTCATTCGGTCCCAACGCTTCGCTGAACCAATGGCCACGACTTTCTTGAAACCCATGGACCCGTCGATTGGTCTGGACCAAAAGCATGCGCGGCAATACCTGATGTTGCTCCACCTGTTCCTCGACACCCAGCTGCACCTCCGTCCATCGGTGTAAGGCCGAAGAAAAGCCCAATAGCCTTCGAGTGGTCTGAGCAAGTCCAGCTGGTCCGTGAGCCGAAGCGGTGACGATCGTTTCATTGACTCCCAGTGGCTCTTCAACGGGACTCCCGCCCCCTGGTAGGGCAACGACCCTATCCTTTACGACTGTGATCAGGACGTCGACAGAGCGGCCTTGGGTGTAGACAGGACTTGGGCATAGGGCAGCTATGATCAGGAGGAGAATCCCCCAGTGTCTGCTGGAAAGGGCTACCGGTATCCTGTGTGTAGGGCTGTTTCCTCGTTGTCTTGCCATGCTGCATCATACAAGGGATGGACTTGAGCTGTCTTCAGGCGCGCCGGCCTCATGCTACCTGCCGATTGTGTGACGGGAATTGGAGGTATGCCCAGAAAGCAAGACCGCCGTCGGTCCATCAGGACCGACGGCGGTCATTCATCGTGAGCACTAGGCTGGTGAAACGTTATACCGATGGGAGTGTCAGCAGTTTCTTCATCTCGCAGTGGGCTAGTACGACGTCTGGGGCGCGCTGAAGCGCCTCATAATAACTCCGCTCATATCCATCGCCAAGTTCGGAGGGGCGAATGAGTCCTCTGATCTCCGTCAATAAGATTGCGACGTCATCAACCGTTGGTTGATCGTGTCCGTCGAGCAGTTCGTCGATACGGACAACCATGTTCGATAATGGATGGAGCCAGGTAAACCAGGGGTCGTTCATCACCAGCTGGAGGAGCTGGCCAGTGGAATCCACCCGGCCATAAATCCGCTCATAGGTCAGTTGCTCAGCGACAATCAGGGCTTTATGCAAACCTAAGAGCCCATGCCGAACATCGGCCAAGGTTCGCCGCAGTGGATTGGTTTCTCGGACGTCTGTGTGCTTTGATGAAATAGCCATAGTAGTTATTTTAGCAGCTCGGTTGAAAGTTAAGGATTCAGGTACCATCCCTCTGTGAGTGACTCACTGGGATTCTTATCGGATGGCAGCCGATCGTTCTGTAGTCGTACTCAAACTCATAGCTGGACTGAGTGTGAGCCTTCGCACTCAGGTATCTCCGATATGCTGAGAGGAATCGTGGGCGCCATGAAGTGTCCCTCACTGTTCCGTAACTGCAGAGGGGGCGATGTCGGAGACCCGTTGCTCGTATGAATGCTGATCAGATCGTCCCTGGAAAGGCTCGTTCTTTTGAGGGCTTAGCAGGTTCCCATAGAAGGAAAATAACTCGCCGGTCAGTCGGGCCGTGTTCTCGGGATCCGTTGGTCGTTTTCGTCGGATATAGTCGTTCAACAGACGTCCCTCGGCCGTCTTGTGGACATGGGGCTGACTCAGATTCATCCGGTAGCGTGCAACGGCTCCAGCCACTCGGCTGATGAAGATGACCGTTTCGTCAGGCTCGATCTGTTCGACAATACCGACGTGTGTCAGCGGATCATTCAGCAGACCGTCCCCATTGAAATCCCAGGTGTTATCAAAGAACACCAGATCACCTGGGCGTACATCCAGGGCTTGATGAAGCATGCCATGCTGGCGCACATGGTTGTGGATGAGCCGGACGCCGTTCGCATTCACCTCGGGGTGGCTACTTCGGTAGAGGTCAATCCCGTGCTCCAAAAAGATGGCACGCGTCACTCCCGCACAGTCATAGTTGATGCGCCGACCTTGAATGGTGATGGTCTTTGACCCTAATAACCGTACGGCTGAGTGAACGATGGCGGATCGACTGGGTAGGGAGGTGGGGATGGAGGCGGGAGTTGGTGCGTAAGAACTGAACGGTACCGGCTGGCGAAGGACGGGCACCGATGATCGGTCAATGTTCTTGCTGAGGTTTTGCACTGAAGTGGATGATTCAGCGGCCACGAGCTGTGGCTTCTTGGTCGGGGTGGCGCAGGCTGTCAGAGCTACGATTGCGAGGACAATCATGATGGCGATATGTTGCATCGGTCCTCCTCTTGCTACCGTACGTTTACAAATCGCCCTTCCGCAGTCTGTCGCAGTGCATCAATATCTTCTCGCCTGGTCACGGACAGGGGAATGGTATGGGTTAATTCTTCAATGAGCAGATCGGTTGTGAGCGGCGTTTTTTGATGGAGTGCCCGATAGAGGGCGGCCACCACGGCTTGCTCAATTTCAGATCCGCTGAACCCATCGCTGGCGCTGACGATCTTCTCGAGATCGAACTGGGTGCTGTCTTGCTTGCGCAGGCCCAGATGAATTCTCCAGATCGACGCGCGTTCGGCATCGTCCGGTAAGTCGACGAAAAAGATCTCGTCGAATCGGCCCTTCCGAAGAAGTTCCGGGGGGAGCGATGAGAGATCATTGGCCGTAGCGACCACGAATACGGCATGCTTCTTTTCCTGTAACCATGTGAGAAACGCCCCAAACAGGCGACGACTCAGGCCTGCATCGGCCTCACCATTACCACCTCCTGCGACCATCGCTTTCTCGATCTCATCGATCCATAAGACAATCGGGGACAACGACTCAGCCATTTCGATCGTCTTCCGAAAGTTCTTTTCCGATTCTCCGATGAACTTGTCGAATAATCGGCCGGCATCAAGCTTCAACAGGGGGAGTTTCCACTCTCGTGCGATGGCCTTTGCCGCCAGAGACTTGCCGCAGCCTGGCACGCTAACGAATATGATCCCTCGAGGCGGAGTGAGATTGAGTGATTTGGCTTCCTGGGTAAACCCAACTTTGGCGCGCTCCAGCCACGCTTTGAGATTGTTGAATCCGCCCAACTCAAACCGGTTATCCTCCAGCGGATAGTATTCAAGCAGACCGCCGTCTTTGATCGCTTGCATCTTGCGTTTCAGGATGGTCCGCACATCCTCGGCCGAGAGGGTACCTCGCTCGACGAGACAGTGGGCGATCACCTGACGTGCTTGATGGAGCGTGAAGCCTTGTAATGCCCGGAGGATCGAATCGGATTCATCACCGGCGGGATTATTGTCTGGTGTCCTGGCTTTGCCGAGCGAATTGAGAAGGCTACGCACACGGATGGTGGAATGTGGGCGAGAGACGGATCTCGGGCCGAGTGACTGCAGCAGACCTTGGAGCATTGACCGCAATTCCTCTCGATCCGGGAGCTTCAGGTCCAGCCGGACGGCGATCTTGTCGAGATCCAGTGGCAGCGCGATCGGGTGACCGGTCAGGACGCAGGTGGCCCGTGTTCGACTGTAGACGGCTGCAACCTCCCGTAGCTGGCGGCACACGGCAAAATCTTGGAGATGTGGTCCAAGATCTTTCAGCCAAAATACTGCTTCGACCGTTAACCCATGGAGGTGCTGAAGGACTGCCAGGGGGGTCGTGGTTAGTTTGCTCAGAGTCGGGCCATCATCGGCACGGGTCAGCCCTCTGGTCATTGACCATTCGAAGAGCGGCATCCGTTCCTGAGCTGTGACGGATTGCAGGAGGGCCAGCACCCGCTCCTCTTCCACTGTTTCAATGACAACGAGAGGGTGAGAAGAGCGGATCAGTGTACGGAGATCATGGACGGTCGTTGAGAGAGCCATCGGACGAAAATGCTAGCACGAGGCTCTATGCTGACCAAGAAAACCACAGAATGTCACGAGCCCTCAGTATTCATGACGGTTCGTGACACATCGATCCCACTCAGGCTCGATCCAGAGTGATATCGAGGGGGGCGAGAGACGAAACCAACTTGGATCGTGCATCTCGTGAAACGTCTCGGCTACCAGCTTCATGGTTCAAGTTTCATGTCTCAGGTTGTCCGAAAACTTGAAACCTGAAACCTAGTACTCAGGGTTGGGCGACGGATATTCTCGTAGCGGAGCATCGACAGTTACAGGAGCAGCGTTCGTGAATAAAGTGGGGTTAGGTCTTTTGAGGGCTTTCAAGCGCCTTATTGATTTCGCTGATCAGGCGGCGCTCGATTTCACTGGTTTCCTCGTGACTCACGCTCAAGATCCGCCCTCCCTGGGCGACCCGTTCGAACTCTGCTTTCACCCCAAGCTTCGTGACACTGTCTGGAAGGGCTTCAAGTGAGACGAGATATTGGTTTCGTGAGCCCGTCATCTCAAGAGTCGCAGGGGTAGAAATCTTACGCTCAGTCACATAGACCGCCCGTTGATCGGTCTTGACGCTAACTTTTAGATGATATCCGTTCCGCGCCAGGGCGTCTTCAACCACTTTGGCCACGGTCGGCATTGGCCTCGGTAGGGTGTCGGATTGCGCACCTTTCTCCTCGATTTTGAGCGATTCTGCCATCTGTGCGGCGATCATTCGTTTCGTTTCAGCCAGCTGCAGCTCCATTTGCTCGTTGAGCCGTTTCGCGTCGGCCTTGGTCACCTCCATGCTGCTCTTGGCATCGCGGAGTTCCTGATTGAGCAGATCAATCTGTTGCTGCATGACCTTATTCCCGTCCTGCAAAGAGCTTAAGAGAGATTCTTGCTTCGCCAGTTGCCGTTTGAGTGCGTCATTCTCCACACGGAAAGGATTCTCCCGACTCCCATCGGGTGCGCAGCCGAGCGCGATCATGAACCAGACGATGCCAATTCCCAGTGACTGCGGACTGCCCAGTGTTTTATCCTGCACGTGTGCTCCTCTCAGTTGACTGGTAAGATTATCTACGCTTCGCCTCAACTTGTAAATGCGATATCGGAAATTTGATTGTTGGAAATGGCTCCTCCATCGGTGCTCTGTCATGAACAAGATGGTTGCCTGTGCGATGCTATTGCCATTTCTTTTCATGGGGTTGTCGCTTGCGGTGGAAGGAAGGCAGGGTGGTGTTGCTGTTCTACCGGAGGACTATGACCTGTACGACCGGGTCATTGAGGGCAAATTTCTTACATCGCAGATCCACTTGGTCCTACTGGAACGTATGACGGTGTCACGGCTTGTGCCGAACCAACCTGATTCCATGACGGTGGCGTTTTTTCAGCAGCAAGAGTTCTTTAATGGACTGGTACCGCAAGAGCTGGTCCGCGATTTTATCGGTGCCAACCAAGCACGGAGCCGACTCGAAGGCAGATTTGGATTTGGTGTGCGCTATCGATTTGTGTCCGAAGAGACGAGCGATGACGTAGAGGCACGCCTGGCGGTTCCTACTCTGAATGGTCATAAAATGGGAGTGGACACCCGCTCTGTGCTCGATCGTCTGGCGTTCTCGCGTGTGGGACGAACGCTGAAGAACAATCACGCTCTCGTGTACGTCGAGAATAGACGTCGTGATGGGACCGGAGCAGGGTTCCTGGTGTGGTTTCATCGGCGGGAACAGGTATGGGAGCTCTTTGATACGGAGGTGGTGTGGACTATGCGCGATAGCGCAGATGACGCAGCACGTCCCTAACTTGCGCCGCACGGTCCTATGGCTGTAGCATGCGACTCTATGGCTTCGCTGATTCGAAAAACGTTTTCAGTCCCGCCGCTTGGCTGTAATTGCTCGATCGTCGGTGACCCCGTCACGAAGCAAGCGGTCGTGATCGATCCCGGCGGGGCCCCGGAGAGAATTGTCCAGGAAGTGCAGCAACTGGGATTCACGATCAGTCACATTTTGCATACCCATGCCCATTTCGATCACTTTCTGGCGTCCAGCGAGATCAAGCGGGCGACCGGCGCAACGATTTGTCTCCATCAAGATGATCTCAAGCTCTGGGAAAACCTCGAACTGCAGTGCCGCATGTTTGGGGCGTCCTATCGACCAGCCCTCTTACCGGACTATTGGCTCGTAGATGAAGAAAAGGTGATGCTGGGGCAGGTGCCGATTATTGCGATCCATACGCCGGGCCATACGCCTGGGTCGATGAGCTTTCATGTGCCGAATGACCAGTTGGTACTGGCAGGTGACACCCTGTTCCGGGGCAGCATCGGCCGGACCGACTTGTGGGGCGGAAACTTTGAGGCGATTGAAGAGTCTATTCGAGAACGATTGTACACCCTCGATGATGCCACGACGGTGGTCACTGGGCATGGGCCTGAGACCGAAATTGGGTGGGAAAAGGAATCAAACCAGGTTGTCCGTGTGTGATGGTGCAGCGGGACGTGCCCCTTCGAATTGTAGCTGTTCCACAATGCCACGCTGCAGTGAGTAAGAAGGTGCGTTGTACGGCGAACCTCTAAGCGATGGGATCACAACGCAGACGGCATTTGTCAGTCGCTGCGCTACTCTTTGGCCATGCGTTCCTTGAGTCGTTCAATCCGCTTCTCAGTGGCTTGTTTAATGAATGTCATGTTCTCGGCAAGATGCTGTTGGGCGTTGATTTTCCCCTCTTCCCGGCGTTTCTGCTGATCAAGCCCAAACTGGGCAATGACCGGCCCGTCTTCCTTGTTCAGCCCTTTCCAGATCTCTATACAGCGCGGTTGTTCAGCGGGCAGATACTTATCGCAAGGTGGATCAGCCGCTGATGCTATTGCAGGTGTAATCGCAAGGCTGAGGATGAGACCAACCGAACGATACCAAGGTCGATTCATTCTGTACTCCATCTGAGTGGACGGTTGCTTGAACGAGACACCTTACCATAAGTGATGGTGTTCAGGACGCACACGGAATCGATAAGAGGTATGTGGAGATAGTACTCGAACGGTGGAGCAGAAGAAGCAAATGGGTATGAACGGATCGATAGACTCTTTAAGGCTCACTGCTTGTTGCTATGTGTTGGTCAACGGACGAGCGGACGGTTCTGGGACAACTCCTAAATCTTCATGGCTTCGTTGACTTCTTGGAGGGTTGCTTTTGCGACAGTGGCGGCACGTTTGCTGCCGGCGTCAACAATCTCATCGACCTGGGATGAATCTTGGGTGAGCTTCGCGCGTATGTCCCAGATCGGTGTCAACTGCTCCACCAACCGATCTGCCACCAGTTTCTTGCAGTCAATGCAGCCGATCGCGGCGGTTCGGCAATCTTTATTGATTTGGTCTTGAGTTCCCTGTGGCGAGTAAATCTTATGGAATTCATAGACCGGGCAGAGGTCCGGATTGCCGGGGTCGGTCCGTCTCACACGGGCTGGGTCAGTCACCATGGTTTTGAGTTTCTGTCGGACAGCCGGTTCTGTGTCCGAAAGATTGATCGTATTATGGTAGCTCTTGCTCATCTTGCGGCCATCGGTGCCGATTACCTTGGGAAACTTCGTCAGATGTTCCTTCGGCTCAGGAAACACCGATGTCTTGTAGATATCATTGAAGCGCCGCGCGAGTTCCCGTGTCAGCTCCAGATGCGGGAGTTGATCCTTGCCCACCGGCACGAAATCAGGCTTGTACAAGAGGATATCGGCGGCCTGCAGGACGGGGTAGCCGAGAAAACCGTAGGTGGTCAGATCTTTCTCTTTGATCTCCTCCTGTTTTTCCTTGTAGGTCGGATTGCGTTCGAGCCAGGAGACGGGAGCCATCATTGAGAGTAAGAGATGTAAGATCGCGTGTTCGGGGATTCGGGATTGGATGAAAATCGTCGCACGTTCCGGATCGATGCCGCCAGCCAACCAATCGATCAACATGTCGCGGACAAACATCCGAATACGGCTGGTGTCGGCATAGTTCGTCGAGAGGGCGTGCCAGTCCGCGACGAAAAAGTAGCAGTCATACTGTTCTTGTAAGGCCTTCCAGTTCTCCAGTGCTCCCAGGTAATTGCCAAGGTGCATCAGGCCGCTGGGCTGCATCCCACTCAAAACTCGCTTTCGAATTGCCGTCATTCAGTTGCTCCTGGGCGTAGGCCGAGTGCGGTGGACAGAATGGTTCCCGACAAGGTCTTTACAAAGGTTCCTGTGATCATGTGAAGGATTCCCAGCTCCTTGTCGAACACGATCAGTCCCACCAAGATGAGCATCCCGTATGGCTCCAACCTGGCTAACGCCATGGCAGGTTGAGGCGGCAAGACCGCCGTCAAGATACGGCCACCGTCAAGCGGTGGAATGGGAAGCAGGTTGAAGAGAGCCAGGAAGACATTGATCATCACCGAGTAGAGCGCCATGACGGCGATCGGTCGCAGAAACATGGTCCCGAACAGATTGGATGTTGTCTCGGCGTCCCCGGTGTTACGGATGGACAAGGAGGGATCGATCGTTAAAATCAAAGCCAGGAGCAAGGCGCTGGCGACGGCCAGCAACAGATTCATTCCTGGTCCGGCCGCCGCCGTGAGGGCCATGTCGCGCCGAGGCTGATGCATGTTTCCTGGGTTGATCGGGACCGGTTTGGCCCAGCCTAGGAGAAAACTCCCCGGCAGCATCAGGCAAATCAGGGGGAGAATAACGGTACCAAATGGGTCAATGTGCGCCAAAGGGTTGATGGTGAGGCGACCTTGAATTTTTGCGGTTGAGTCGCCGCACTTTTCCGCCATCCAACCATGGGCATACTCATGGAGGACCATAGCAAACAGGAGCGGGAGTCCCATATACGAGATGGTGTGGAGAATTTGTGACAACGAACTCATACCCCTGCGCTCAGTTCAGTTGCACAAACTTACCTTGTTTCACTTGAAGAAGAAAGAGCGGTCGGTGCAGAGCACCGTCAGGTCCGAATCCGGCCGGTCCTGTCAGTGTCGGGAGATTGCGTGAGGTCGCGAGGTACTCGTGCAGGGCGTCCCCGGTGGTGGCTCCATGGCGAATTCCATCGATGGCAATTCTCGCGGCATCATAGCCTTGCATGGTGAAGAGTGAGGGAGGGGACTCAAAGCGTTTCTGGTGTCGTTGGACAAACTCCTGGACACCGGGATTGAGGCTATCGATGAAGAAGCCATCGACGAATGTCGCGCCGTCGACGGCACGATCTGCGGTGCGAGCAAAATCCTGGGAATTCCATCCGTTGGTGCCGAGAAGGGGAGCCTTGATATCATGGAAGGCCAGTTGGGCGGCGAGGAGGCCGATCTCTTTTGAGCGACTGGGGATGAAGATCGCATCGAAGCCTGGTGTGTAGAGGACTCGTTTTTCGTTTCGGCTCAGCGGTTTGCCCGTCGGATTGGTTACTTCGACGGGGACTGCCAACCCGTACTTTTTCAGGTCCTCGGCCTTGAGCCGCTGGATTTGGGGGGCAAAATTGGTGTCCCCCTCCTTAAAAGCTTCCATGGCGATAATTTCGCCGTCCAGCCGCCGTACATCTTGCGCAAACAGGCGGGCTAACTCACGGCCATAGACGGTATCGGGATAGAGAATGCAGAACCGTCGATAGCCCTGTTCCTTGGCAGCGTAGGTTGCGATCCGTTCGGCCTGCATCCCATAGGTCAGTGCCGTACTGAACAGGTAATTGCCCATCCGCCGGACATTCGGGAGTGTGGCGGCCGGTGTGATTAACGGGATTCTGGTCTTTTGGGCCATTTCAGCCATGACCGGAAGATTTTTCGACAACATCGGACCGATGACGATGAGCGGGCGATCCTCGTGGAGCAGTGTCGAAAGATCGTCCAGAAAGCCCTGCCGATCGGCGTCATGGTCTTTGACGATCAGTCCAACGGGTGGTGACCCTGGCTGCTCACGAGCCCGTTCTACCGCCAGTTGAATGCCTTGAAGAACATCCGTGGCGAAGGGGGACAGCGGTCCCGACAGTGGAAGGACGGCTGCAATGAGATATTGATTGGCTTTCAATTTCGTTTTGATGAGATCGAGAGACTCGTTCACTTTTGAGACGGAGGGGTGGGCGGGAAACGCCGCAAGGAAATGCCGAGTTTCCCGCTCTGCTAAGTGGTCTTCACCTCGTCCGGTGTAATAGTCGATCAGACGAAGTGAGGCGAGGTCACCGGGATATGAGCGAGGATAGGTCTCGCGTACGCGAATCAGGCCACGCTTATCCAGCTTGTCCGAGATGAACTGGCGGATTTGTTCCCGTGTCTCGGTCATCTGTGCGTCTGAGCTGCCGACCATTCCTTCCAGCAAGGTGTGGATCGCTCGCACATAATCTTTCTTGTTGGCCAGGATTTCGGCTGTCAGCTGCTGCACCTCACGCTTCGTGCTCTCGTCCTGCGTAGTAGTCCGAACTTGAGCCAACAACGGCAGAGCCAGATCAAAATTGCCCATCACTGCATGGGTGCGGGCCATCAAGAGCTTGCTCCGGTCTAGCAGGTCGGATTCAGGAAACTCCGTCTGGAGCTGGTTGAGAGAACGAAGAGCTTCCGGATAGTCTTTGATGCCGTAGAGGGCGGCGCCGAGTAGTAAGTAGGTGTCGTCAAGGTGTTCAGGAGGAGGAGTCGTGGTTAAGAATCGACGGAGTATGGTCACCGCCGATTCGGACGCGCCCTTTTCAATCAACTGCTTGGCCTGGTTTAATACTGGTGGGATGGGAACGATGGGTTTGGGGGACTCGGTCGTTCCTGTCAGTTCCGAGCGTGTGAGACCAAGAGCCTCACCGAGCGTGAATGTCCCGCTGATGGTGAGAACCAGCAGCAGTCGAGCAGCGTTGAGCAGTAGGCGATGTGAATAGGCGAGCATTCCGTTCGGCCGATGGTAGACCGTACGCAGACTAGTATCGGAAAGGCGGTGGCCTGTCAAGGAGAACTATAATGGGAGTGTCATTGTGCGGAATGCGCGAGTTGGCTATAGTTCGGTTACTTGATGTCCACGACTGCCCCATCGACCGCGCTCCTCGACCCTCTGGTTGAACGATATCTCACACAACTGAGAGTTGAGGGAGGGCTGGCCACGAATACGGTCGAGGCCTACCGGCGTGATCTGTTTCGATTGCAGCAACATTTGCTGATGCATCGACTGCGCATGAACGATGTCGTCTCATCTCAGGTGATCCGATCGTTTTTGGCCGCTCTCAAACAGGAATCGCTTGCGACCTCGTCGGTTGCCCGAATTCTTTCGGCCATGCGAGGTTGGTATCGATTTCTTGTGCGGGAACGTGTCTTGGAGGGGAGTCCTCTCCGTGAAGTTGCGGTGGCGCGTCGGCCTGTTCGATTGCCGAAGACGTTGACGAGGTCTGAGGTGACCGCTCTGTTGGAGTTGCCAGTGCGTGATCGGGTAGAGGATCAACGTGATCGGGTGATGGTGGAACTGTTGTATGCGTCAGGTCTTCGTGTCTCAGAACTCGTGGGGTTGACACTGTCTCACATGGATCTCAGTCTCGGTTGCCTTCGGGTCGTGGGGAAAGGTACCAAGGAGCGCCTGGTCCCGATGGGACAGACTGCGCAAGATCTGTTGCGTGAGTACCTTGATCACATTCGTCCGGTGCTTCTGAAGCGCCGCTCCACGCGAGTGTTGTTCGTCAGTCGGCGTGGGCAGGGGTTGACCAGACAAGCCTGTTGGAAGCTGCTTCTGCAGCGGGCACGACGCGCTGGGATTGCGAAGTCGATCTCGCCGCACATGCTACGACATTCGTTTGCCACGCACTTGCTGGAAGGGGGAGCCGATCTTCGAGCCGTTCAAACGATGCTGGGGCATGCCGATATTGCGACGACTCAGATTTACACGCATGTAGAACGGAGCCGGCTGAAGCATGTTCATAAACAATTTTTCCCGAGACAGCTTATGCGACGAGGCTCGGGTGGAGCAAAAGCCTGAGGGTGAAGACTGTTGTCGTACGTATGGATGTGACGCGAGCGGTGAAAGAGATGCCTGCTGGTTGACAAGGCAGTATGGACTTGATAGGCTCCGCTGAGCTTGCTAAAGAAATTGGGCGGATAGCTCAGTTGGGAGAGCGCTGCCCTTACAAGGCAGAGGTCACAGGTTCAATCCCTGTTCCGCCTACCAAATGGAGTATTGTGGTGAGGCGCGGCAGGGAGAGTGCTTTTGTACGGAGGGTTTGTTCCTCAGCTCGGGGCTCGATCGGCGACCAAACTGAGAGCGTCTTGTCATTTTCAATCTTCCGCCATAGCTAGATTTTGCGGGGCCGTCGTTCAGCCTGGTTAGGACGCCAGATTGTCAATCTGGAGGTCGCGGGTTCAAATCCCGTCGGCCCCGCCATTTTTCCCCAGTGTTTGGTACAATCCACGTTGCACAGAGCGACTGAAATCTAAGGAGGCACGTCGAGACTCGTATGTTTCAAGCTGGCCCACTGGGAGTCATCATGTCGTTGGGGATCGTCTCCAAAGTGGTCCTCTTGCTACTGTTAGGGTTTTCCATCATTTCCTGGGCGGTTATTTTCTATAAGTGGGCGAGCTTTCGTGCGGCCGACGAGAAAGACCGCCGTTTTATGGCGGTGCTCTTGCGAGCGAGAGATGTCGAAGAGGTCACGCGGCAGGTGCAACAAACTACCGGAAGTCCCTGCGCAAAGATTTTTCATACCGTCGTCCAGCGGATCGGCTACATCCCTACGGAGATGAAGGAGAACGGCGCGCTCGCCTTTGATCGGCATGTGATGGAGCGGACGGCCGCCCATATCGCGCAGAGTCAAATCGCCAAGTTGGAGTCTTTCCTTCCGTTTCTTGCTACGACTGGGAATATCAGCCCGTTCGTAGGGTTGTTGGGGACCGTGATGGGGATCATCGATTCGTTTCGGGAAATCGGCGCCCAGGGCACGGCCAGTATTGCGGCTGTGGCCCCCGGAGTGTCCGAAGCCTTGATCGCCACCGCTGCCGGGTTATTTGCGGCGATCCCCGCAGTCATTGCTTACAATTACTTCCTGACGCGCATCAGGCGTACTGCCTTGCAGATGGATTCCGTCGTGGTGGAGCTTCTGGCTCTGATCCCACCGCAGACTAAGTCCGCCGATCCGGTTGCCGTCGGAGCCAAGGGATGATTTTCGAGACACGGCAGCGTCGGTTCTTGGCCGAAATCAATGTGATTCCGCTGGTCGATGTGGTTTTGGTGTTATTAGTCATCTTCATGGTGACCGCGCCGATGCTGTATCGTGGAATGGACATCAAGTTGCCGACTTCCGCCTCGAACACCATCAAACCTGAAATTCGAGCCGTGTTGACGATCGAAAAAGATCAGCGACTGTATCTCGACAAAGATCAAGTCAGCGTGGCTCAACTCGAGCGAAAGTTACATCTCCTGAAGCAAGAACACGCGGATGTCTCCTTGTATTTGCGTGCCGATCGTGATGTGCCGTATGGGGTCGTGGTTCAGGTTATGGATGGAGTCAAAAAGGCCGGGATTGAAAAACTCGGCATGGTGACCGATCCCACAACCGGACCTGAGCGGATCACGGAGGCGACGTCTCCTCCACCTAACCAGTAGGATTAAGGTTCACGGTGCAGGCTTGGACATCAGCCGGTATGATATCGGATGATGAGTGGCAGGCGAAGCTGGCTCGCCGCCTGAGCCGTGCCCTGTTTGTTTCCCTTGTGTTGCATCTCGGGATTTTGGCGATCGTGGCGTGGATTCGCTTGCCGCGTCATGGTGAACGACCGCTTGCGTCCATTGAGATTTCGCTGGCCAGTCTCCCGGCGTCTCAGGTGAAAACCCTTGAGCCTCAAAAGAGCCAACCGATTTCGAAAGAGAAAGACCTAGAACGTCCGAAGCCGGTGCCGCAGCATAAGTCTGTCGATTCGCCAAAACCTGTCGAGCGTACCACGACGATCGCGCCACCCAAGGCCGTTCCCGTTCCAAAGCCGGCACCTGTCCCGTCTTCGTCTGCTTCCTCCACGCCGGTTTCTCCTCCTGTCACTCGGGCGAAATCATCGAATGATATGATGAGCGAGATCATGAAGGGCATCGAGTTGCCGCCGGATGCTCCGAAGCGCGGAGACATCAGTCCTGAGGAGAAGCCCAGGGCGACGTCGGCTATGAAACTGCCGGATGTGCCGGTCGTCTCGGATACGAGAGATCTCACGGGGAAGCCTGTGACCCAGAAATCGTCTTCCTCCCTGACGGAAGATCTTGCGAAAGACTTGGACGAAGAGCTCAAGAAGATCAATAAGCTGGAAGTGCCCAAAGCCGTGGCTTCGGTCGATATTCCCTCAAAACCTGCCTCCCAGCCGGCTCCTCAGGTTGAGGCAAAAGTGCCGAGCGTCAAGGCCGTCGACACGACGCTGAAGGTTCCAGGAATGGCTCCTGGGTCGAATGCCTATCTTGCATTGGTCCGACAACGCATCAGCAATAGCTGGAGTGCTCCGCCTCTGGACCTGACCAACCAGGTGTATGTGGTAATCGTCCAATTCAGACTTCATCGGGACGGGAAAGTCACGGGTGTATCCATCGAACAATCGTCTGGGAATGACTATTATGATCTGGCGGGAAAGCGGGCGGTTCTGAGCGCAAATCCTCTGCCTGTCTTCCCGGCCGATATTTCCGATTCATACTTTGATGCCCACTTCACCTTTACCGTGGGCGAGCCTCAAGGATAAATTATGACGTTACGAGCGTTTGTGATTGCCGGTTTCTGTGCCCTGGTCGGCTTGGTGTGGATCATCGAATCCGGTGCTGCTGATGTATTTCTTGAAGCGGCGAGGCCAGATTTCCAAAAAATTCCATTGGCGATTGCCGGAATTGAGAATCTGGGTGGGACGGAATCGCCGGAAGGGCGCGTGAAGCTCGGTAGCCGTATTGAGGAGGTGCTCAAGACAGATGTCCGTCGCTCCCTGGTGTTTGCTCTTGTTGATGTGAATGGTCTCGGCATTAAGGCTGGCCAACTCGGAGCTGAGCCGGATCCATCCTTCAAGCACGCGGTTGAAAACGGCGTGTCGGTGGTGGTGTGGGGACGAGCTGGCATCAAGAGTGGGAATAAAGATTCCGATGTGAATATGGACGGCTATGTCTACGATGCGGGGAATAACGAGGTGGTCGGTGGGAAACGCTATGTCGGTTCGACATCGGTGGTCCGACTGATGGCCCATCGATTTGCCGATGAGCTGGTGTTTCGGTATACCGGAGAACCGGGGATCGCTCGGACAAAAATCGCCTATGTGTCTGAGTTGGGTTCGGCGCGCGAGTTATTCATCATGGACTATGACGGCTACGACCCGCGGCAACTGACGGCCGACGGATTTTTGAATTTGATGCCGCGCTGGTCTCCTGATCGTCGATTTTTGGTCTTTACGACGTACCGCAATCGGAATACGCAAGATATCGATCTCCTTGAGCTCGCGACTGGAAAACGCTGGACTCTGGTCTCGCAGGGCGGACTGAACATCACGCCGGCACTCTCTCCGGACGGGAATTTTCTCGCGTATTCGTCCAGCTCTGAGGGGAATGCGGAACTCTATCGCATGGACACCCACACCAAGGCGGTACAACGGTTGACGACCAATGCCGGCGGAGATCTCTCCCCTTCCTGGGCACCGTCTGGCCGCGAGTTGGCCTTTACCTCCGACCGAAGCGGCGGACCGCAAGTGTTTCTCATCAGCGCGGATGGATCCAATGTGCGCCGATTGACCTTTGAGGGAGATTATAATGCCGCCCCCGCCTGGTCTCCTCGAGGGAATTGGATCGCGTATGTGTGCCGGACTCCACGGAAAGAGTACAAGCTCTGTCTCATCACGCCCGATGGGCAGAAGCGCGTACAGTTGACGACCGGGCCGGGGGTGGATGATTCCCCTTCGTGGTCCCCTGATGGACGTCATATTGTGTTTAGTTCCACGGCGGACGGGAAGAGCCATATCTATATGATTAATACGGACGGGAAGGACTTGGAACGAATTACCTTCACGGGGACTCACAATAGCGCACCGACGTGGTCTCCCGCCTCGTGATTTTTGTGCAAGGCATTGACGAGAATCGTCCTCCACTGTATGAAAAGAAAGAACACCTGATGAGAAGGGAATCGACTCGATGAAGACATTAGTAGTCACCCCCCTACCAGTGATTCTTGGCGTGCTCCTTCTGTTGAGTCCGGCTTGCTCGAGGAAGGCGGTTCAATCGGGAGGAGACACACGTGCGTTACAGGAAGAGATGGCACGAGGAGGGGCAAAAGGTGGGGCAAGTTCAAGCTTTCCCGACACATCGTTGTCCGGGAAGGATGAGACGAGTAGTCTGCGTGGATTCGATCGGAACCCCTTAGAAGAACGACTCGGAGGCGGTGGTCACAACGGAAATGGAACGGTGACTCCGGGCAACACGCTGATGGCCAAGTCCGATCCTGGCGGTGCTGCACGCCAGCTCGCTGAAATACGTGCGGAGCAGACGGCATCGGCGGCGGCCGGCTTGCGGGACGTATTTTTTGCCTATGATAGTTTTTCTATTACCGACGAAGGGCGCCACGCGCTTGCGAACGATGCGGAGTGGATCAAATCAAATCCGCAGGCTCAGCTGAAGATCGAAGGACATTGTGACGAACGAGGCACCTCCGCGTATAACCTGGTGTTGGGAGAGAAGCGGGCGAAAGCCGTTCGGAACTACCTCGTCGAGCTGGGGGTGGTTCCCCAGCACCTCTCGGTCGTCTCGTATGGAAAAGAACGGCCGTTTTGCACAGAACATGGGGAGCACTGCTACTCGATGAATCGTCGAGGGCATCTTGTCGTGAAGGTGGGGAAATAGTGCGTGTGGGACACGCTGTCGGCAGGAGCGTATCCTCGTTGTAGTCGGTCCACTGGAGTGCAAGGCATGAAGTCTCAACTGCGAACCACGCATGGCGTGCTACTGGGTTTGGCCGTAGGCGGGCTTTTCTTGCCGGGTTGTGTCGCACAGCAGTCCGACTTGAAAAAAACTGAAAAAGACTTCAAGCAGACCAGTGCCAAGCAGACTCAAGAAATTACGACACTGCGCGAGTATGAAATTCCCCAGTTACGCGGAGAACTGGAGAAGGCGCTGCATCTGACCAAAGACCTTCAGGCCAGGCAGGAAGATCTTAAATACCGGTCGGCGCAGGCGGAGCAGCAGACCAAGAAACTCGAGCAGTTGGCATCGAAGTTGGAAACCGACGGTAGTACCCGCTATCTGTGGATGCAGAAGAGCTTTGAGACCCAGGATGCGAAGGTGTCCGCAAGGCTGGATGATCTGGCAAAGGCGATGGAATCACTCAAGAAAGAAGTCATCGATGTCGTGCAACGCACGAATGAGGGATTGGCAAAGCGTGTTGATGTCAAGTTGGAGGGGCACCAAAAGGAGCTGACCGAGCACCAGAATAGGATCGAGCAGGTTTCTCAAAAGTTTACGCAGTTTAATCAGGCGTTGTCAGGGTTTCGAGAAGCGCTGACCGGTCTGAATGATCGTGTCGGTGAAGGAGAGCATGCTTCGAAGAACCTTGCGGCAAAGATCGATGCGGACTCAAAAACTGCGGCGATGCATGCGGAAGATGTGAATCGGAGCGTGGTCTCCATCACCAAGGCACTTGAAGCCGTCGGCAAAAAAGTCACGGCGCGGCTCGATGAGCAGGACAGTCGCATTGATGCCATCGTGAAGACCGTTGAGCAGGTGGCACATAAGCCTGTGTCATTGCAGCAGGCGGCCAAGTCCTCCCAGCATTCGTCCCTGGGGCCGAATGAGGCGATGTTGGAAGGAGGGGAGGCATCGAAATTGTCTGCCGGGCAGGACACATCAGGCGGTGCGGCGACGATCGTGCCTCCTCAAGAATCAGCCAAGTCGGAATTTCCTCAGGTCCCATCCGATCCCCCTGATCGAGTTCGCTATGAGCGGTTGTTGGCGTTGTTTCGGGAAGGGGATTTGGAAGGGGCCAGGCAAGGATTTGCAGGGTTTTTTGACGAATTCCCCAATTCGAACCTTGCGCCCAACGCGCGCTTTTGGTTGGGGGAGTCGTATTTT
This sequence comes from Nitrospira sp., assembly GCA_019636945.1. Taxonomy (GTDB): domain Bacteria; phylum Nitrospirota; class Nitrospiria; order Nitrospirales; family Nitrospiraceae; genus Nitrospira_D. The sequence continues at coordinate 26,195 of JAHBWO010000006.1, forward strand.
GGCAAGAAAGATTTTCAGAAAGCGATTGATGCGTACGATAAGGTAGAGGTCGATTATCCGAGCAGTGAAAAGGTGCCGTCGGCCATTCTGAAGAAGGGATATGCCTATCTGGCTATGAAGGACAAGAAACGAGCCTCGTCGGCTTTCAAACAGGTCGTCACGCTCTACCCGAAAAGCGTGGAAGCAGGGAAAGCATCCGACAAGTTGGGTCAACTGAAGGAGGTGCGGTAAAGCATGCGAGTCCGTACCGTCATGTCCACAGTGGTGATAGGGGGATGGTTGGGATGGGTGATGGTGTTTGCCGGATGCGCCAAGCATGCGGACTTCATGCAGACTCGGGACCAGCTTTCGACCATCTCCAAGACGCAGGATCAAGATCATCAACGGGTTGATGCGGTGGTTCGTCGCTTGGAAGCGATTGAGCGGAGCAAGGACAGCAAGGACACGGACGTGACCAAGTCACGCTTTGATGATGTGACGGCTCGTATCCAGAAGCTGGAAAGCCGACTTGCGAAGATGGAAGAGACGGTGAGCCAGGCATCTGCCAGGTTGGAGGCCTCACCTGAACTGCGTGCGGCGAAGGCGGTGAAGTCGACACCTCCGGTTGAGGCCGTGGTGACCGCATCGGGCATCACGCCCACCTCGGCGTTTAATTTGGCTTACAATGATTATCTGAATGGGAAATATGAGCTCTCTATTGCCGGGTTCCAACGGTTCATCAAAGACTTTCCTGGCACGTCCCTGACTCCCAATGCCCAATACTGGTTGGGCGAGTCCTATTACAATCTGAAAGAGTATGGGCGAGCCATTCAGACCTTTGAGTATCTTGTTGCAGAGTATCCCGGGAATGAAAAAATGCCGGCGGCGCTCTACAAACTTGGGTTGGCGACGGCTGAAACCGGCGATCTTGCCAAATCGAGGAAGAATCTAAAACGGGTGCTTGAGGAGTTTCCATCGTCGGATGAGTCCAAGTTGGCCAAGCATAAATTGGCCGAGCTCCGATGAGCGTCCCTGCTGTTCGACGTCCTGCCTTGTTACCATTCCCATCGTGCATGAGGAGCCTGGTGCTGTGCTGAAGACAGACGACAGCACCAAAATCCGCCTATTGCCGGAAGACGTGATTGGTCGCATCGCAGCCGGGGAAGTCGTTGAGCGCCCTGCTGCCGTCGTGAAAGAACTTCTTGAAAACAGCATTGATGCCGGGAGTCGTTCCGTCTCAATCGACGTGAAGGATGGAGGCCTCTCCTTAATTCGGGTGACCGATGATGGAGAGGGGATGAGTCGTCAGGATGCGATCCGTGCGTTTCAACGCCATGCCACGAGTAAACTTCGGTCTGATGCCGATCTGTGGTCCATTCGGACGATGGGGTTTCGGGGAGAAGCGTTGCCAAGCATCGCGGCTGTTTCGCATGTCCGATTGTTGACCGCGACACGTTCTGACGAGGTAGGGACGAAGTTGGACGTCGTGGGGGGACTCGTTGGAAACATGACCGACGCCCCTCCGGTTGTCGGGACCAGGATTGAGGTGACGGCGCTGTTCGAGCATCAGCCGGCCAGGAAAAAGTTTTTGAAGTCTGCCCCGACGGAGTGCACGCACATCATTCGAGTGGTGCAACAGGCGGCGCTGGCATGGCCGGCTATCCAATTTCGTTTCACCCAGAATGCGCAGGAACTTCTGAACTACCCGACCGTGCGATCAGAAAGGGAGCGGATCGCCCAAGTGTACCCGCGTGCGTTTCTTGATCACGGCCTTCCTCTCCATGACGGGCAAACCGGCGCCAGCCTCACGGGGTATATTATTGATGCGGTCCATGCCAAGCCTTCGCGTATTCCGCAAGAATTGTTTGTGAATCGTCGACCTGTTCGGAGCCTGACCGTGTCCCACGCCGTCGGAGAAGGCTATGGCTCATTTCTGCCTCGAGGTTGCCATCCACGATTCGTCCTGTTCCTGGATGTCGATCCGGAGCGCGTGGATGTCAATGTCCATCCGACGAAACGAGAAGTGCGTTTCTCGGACAATGAATTTATTCATCAGCTCGTTCGACGAGCGGTTCGTCAGCGGCTGAGTGGTGGAGTGGGCGCACCGGGACGCGATGACACTGAGGTATCTGAGCGGGCTACTCCCCATGTCGTTGTTTCGTGGTCAGATTCTTCAGGTATGACCACGTCTCGTCCGACGGAGACGACCGTTTTGCCACAGCCAGGTCCCGAGATTCAGCTGGCGTTTGTGAGTGAAGCGGCGGAGCCGTATGTCCGAGTGCCTGCCGGAGAAGTGGTGGCGTTGGGACAGATCAACCGGACATTCCTCGTTGCCCAAGTTGGGGGAGATCTGGTGGTGGTCGATCAACATACAGCCCATGAGCGGGTGTTGTTTGAGCGGTTGTATCGGGCGTGGACGGCCCGCAGTCTTCAGGCTCAACCGCTGCTTCTGCCCGATCCGCTGGATTTGTCGCCGGATCATGTGGCCTTGATCCTGCGCTATCAGGAGGAGCTCGGGAAGTTGGGTTTGGAGATTGAGCCGTTCGGGGCCACCACGGTCTTGCTCCGATCGACGCCGGTCGGACTTGGTCCAGTCGACCCGAAAGTGTTTCTAGCGGACCTGCTTGAGGACTTGCATCAATGGGAGCGAGTTCCCGCGCTCGAGGCGCGAGTGCGGCCGGTGTTGGCATCGTTGGCCTGCCATGGTGCCGTCCGAGCTGGACGCTCCATGCAACTGGATGAAATCAAGATGTTGGTCGACGAGTGGCGATCGGAGGGGGAGATCACCACCTGTCCTCATGGAAGACGAACGTCCTTTCGACTCAGCATCGATGATCTCGAAAAGATGTTCGGACGGGCTGGTTGGTAGGTCATGCGGTATGAGGCAGTGGCCCACATCCGGTGGATCTCGTGGAGCTGTAAGGTTCTCTCCTGGTCGATCGTGACATGACCATGCGTGTGGAGAGTGCACATTGCCACCGGCCTTTGGTCGTCCTGCTGGGACCGACCGCCGTCGGGAAAAGTCGAGTCGCGATACAGGTGGCCAAGCATTTTGACACCGAAATTCTGACGGCGGATTCTCGTCAGGTGTATCGTGGAATGGATATTGGAACGGACAAGCCAACCGCCGAGGATCAGCAGGTTGTGCCGCACCGGCTTCTGGATCTGGTGAATCCGGATGAAGCGTTCAACACTGGGTGGTATCGACGCACTGTGCTGGAGCACATCGAGCGGTTATACGCAGCCGGCGGGTTGCCGTTCGTCGTTGGCGGGACCGGCCTCTACATCAGAACCCTGGTCAGAGGCCTGTGCCCTGCACCGCAGGGTGATCTCGTCGTGAGGGCGGACCTCAAAAAATTGAGGGAGCAGGATGGACGAACCGGTCTGTATGGCGAGTTGATGCGCGTCGATCCTGCTGCAGCGGCCAGATTGCATCCGAACGATGAGTCGAAGGTGATGCGGGCGCTGGAAGTGTATCGGCTGTCTGGGCGTTTGATGTCCGAGATGCAGGCTGAGCATCAGTTTCAAGAAGCACCCTTTTCGTCGCTGCTGATCGGACTTCAGCGACCCAAAGAGGTGCTCTATCGACGGATCGATGAACGCATTGATTGGCAGCTGGCTCATGGAATGATAGAAGAGACGCGGTCGTTACTCGACCGAGGGTATGGGCGTGAGCTTGGATCAATGAAAGGTCTTGGGTATCGGCACATTGGGGCCTATTTGGCGAACGAATGTGATCACGCGGAACTGGTGCGGCAGTTCAAGCGTGATACCAGACGGTTTGCGAAACGGCAGATGACATGGTTTCGAAAAGAGCCCGGCGTCGAGTGGTTCTCGATTGATGAAGGCGAGCCGTTTGAACAGGTCGGGAGGCGGGTCATCACGCGTATCGAACAATTTCTGCAAGGGCAGAAATCACAACAGCAGCCTGCAGTGTCGCAGGCATGGTGAGAAAAGGGATTTGGTATGCCGAACAAAAAACAGGATAAGCGGGTAACAGTCGGAGTGATCGGAGGAAGCGGACTGTATGAGATTGAAGGGTTGACGGGTGCTCGCTCCATTCGAGTGCGTACGCCGTTCGGAGCTCCCTCCGATGTGATCAGAGTGGGCATGCTCGAAGGGATTCGGGTGGCGTTTCTGTCTCGCCACGGACAGGGGCATCTGTTGAATCCCAGTGAAATTAATTATCGCGCCAACATTTTTGCACTCAAGTCCATTGGGGTCTCGCACGTCATTTCGGTCAGTGCCGTCGGCAGCATGAAAGAATCGATTCATCCGGGTGACGTCGTGGTGCCAGATCAGTTCATCGATCTCACCAAACGCCGCGTCTCGACGTTTTTTGATCGGGGTCTTGTGGCGCATGTTGCATTCGGCGAGCCGATTTGTGCGGAGCTCGGCCGCGCGTTGCGCTCCGCCGGTGAGCGAGTCGGGGCCACGCTGCATGCTCGTGGTACCTACGTGTGCATGGAAGGCCCGCAGTTTTCGACCAAGGCGGAATCACGGCTCTACCGGCAATGGGGTGTCGATGTGATCGGGATGACCAATATGCCGGAAGCCAAGCTGGCTCGTGAGGCGGAGTTGTGTTATGCGACATTGGCCTTGGTCACGGACTATGACTGCTGGCACGAGATGGAGGAGGCGGTCACCGTGGAGGCCGTGCTGGACACCCTGCATCGCAACGTTGTGTTGGCGAAACAGATTCTCCGGACGGTCATGCCGTCGTTCGCACATCCGATCGAGTGTGCCTGTCATCGCGCGTTGGACCATGCGATTTTGACCGCACCGAAGCGGATACCGACAGCGGTGCGGAAGAAGCTCTCAGTACTCATCGACCGTGCCCTGACACCACGGAAAGGAGCTCGTTAGGCAATGGGGAAATTGTTAGTGGTTGGATCGGTTGCGTTGGATACGGTGAAAACGCCCTTCGGCGAAGGGACGGAGATTCTGGGAGGGTCGGCCACGTACTTCTCCACGGCGGCGAGTTTCTTTACATCAGTGGCGCTCATTGCGGTAGTCGGGGAAGACTTTCCCCAGCAGCATGTCGCGTTTCTGAAGAGCCGCGGAATTGATCTGACGGGATTGGAGCGGCGACCAGGAGCGACCTTCCGCTGGAAAGGGGAGTACACCCATCAGTTGAATGAAGCGCACACGCTGGATACGCAGCTCAACGTGTTCGAGACGTTTCGCCCGCAGATTCCCGAGGCGTATCGGGAGCCGGATGTGTTGTTCCTTGGGAATATTCACCCGGAGCTTCAGCTTGATGTGTTGCAGAAAGTGAAACGCCCAGCGCTCGTGGCCTGTGACACGATGAACTTCTGGATCAACGGCCAGCGGGAGGCCTTGTGGAAAGTGCTGGAGAAGGTCGATGTCCTGATCATCAACGACGGCGAAGCACGTGCCTTGGGTCAGGACACCAATCTCGTGAAAGTGGCGAAGTTGGTGCTGTCACGAGGACCCAAACATCTCATCGTGAAGCGGGGAGAATACGGCGTCCTCATGTTCAATGAAAAGCAGGTATTCGGTGCACCGGCGTTTCCACTTGAAGACGTGCGCGATCCGACCGGTGCCGGCGATACCTTTGCCGGTGGGTTTTTGGGCTATCTTGCCGCCACCGGAAACCGTTCCCCTGAGGCCATGAGGCAGGCCATCATCTTTGGAAGCGTCATGGCGTCATTTACAGTAGAAGCCTTTAGTCTTGACCGATTGCGAATCCTGGATTACAAAGAGATTCAGGCACGGTTCGCTGAATTCAAGCGACTCACGCATTTTGAGGACGTATGACGATCTGGAACAGACACCGACCCCATCGAGATCAAGCCGTTCGCGGGCTGCTCTTGATATGGCTTGGACTCACCAGCGTCGTGGCGGGCTGTGCGACCGAGAAAGAGGTTCTGCAAAAATCTCAGGGGCATTATCAAGAAGGCGTGGCGAGCCTCCCGGGGGATCGGCAGCAGGCCTTCGTGTCGTTCCAGAAAGCTGTTCAATTGAACCCGAATAACAAAGAAGCACGATATGCCTTAGGACATGTCTACGCGCTGCAAGGCAAATTGCCGTATGCGGAAGAGCAGTTTCGTGCGGCGCTGAAGATCGACGAGAGCTACTCCGAAGCGCATACGTACCTGGGGCAAGTTTTAGCCAATCAGGATCGGTGGGTGGAGGCGATGCAATCCTATCGGTCGGCGTTGGCGAATCCCTTGTACCCCACGCCGGATCTGGCTCGCTTTCATCTTGGTCGTGCCCTGGCGCACCAGGGCGATCTCCAGGGAGCGATGGAGGCGTTCGAAGATGCGGCTTCCGCCAGTCCGCCGACGGTTCCGCCAGCGATGACGCATCTTGAGCTGGGCCGTGTGTACTCTCAGCTTGGCTACACGACGCGCGCGCGCGAAGTGCTGAAGAAAGTGGCGACATTGGACAAGGGGGGCGAGTGGGCGACAGCGGCGTCAGATCTCTTGACGCGATTGAAGTAGGAGACCTATGGAGTCGGTCGGCGAATTCTTTCGGCAGGTCCGTGAAACCAAAGGATTGACCATCGATGAGGTGGCGTCGAAAACTCGTATTCGCACGGATTTCGTCAAGGCGCTCGAGGACGGCAATTTTGCCAAACTGCCTGATCAGGTCTTCGCGAGGGGGTTCGTGCGGTCGTATGCGAGATCGCTTGGATTGGACGAGGAAGACGCGATTCATCGGTTTATTCAATCGGCCGGCTCTTTTTACGAGAAACAGGATGAGCGGGAACGGCTCAAGGTTCGCCAGATTGAGGAGGACCGTAAGCGTCAGGCCAATCGAAAAGCGGTGGCGATTGCTATTGGTATTGCCGTCCTGACGCTCGTCTTCCTGTTGAGTCGTGAGCAATCCACGGTGTTCCGGCGCGGTGCACCGGAACAGGTCTCCGCGACGAAACGGACGACTCAACCGAATAAGGACGTGGCGGAATCGGTGACTCGCGAGCCTGAGCGTTCGGCCGACGCAACTAAATCAATCGAATCACCGGCCGGAGCTCTCCAGAAGACGACCGCAGAAGCTCCGCGTCGCCAGGAGCTGGCGGTGGTTGAGGTCGTGGCGTCACGAGTTGAATCCGACGCAGCGCAGACAGGAGCACTTGGTTCTTCTGGCAGTGATGGCCCCCTGGCGGGGATTGGTCTGAGCGCGATCGAGAGCCATGGGGATGGGCAACTGGTCTTGGATCTGGAAGCAACCGAGTTGAGTTGGGTCGTTGTGCAGATCGATAATGGGAGTCCGCAAGAGTCATTGCTTCGGCCCGGTGAAAAGGGGCACTGGACGGGGCAGGATCAATTTATTCTCACCCTCGGGAACGCCGGCGGTGTGAAAGCTGAGCTCAATGGCAAACCGCAAAAACCCTTCGGCCCCAGCGGCAAAGTCGCCCGCGATATCGTACTAAAGCGATAGTTCTACCGCACTGGGCGTATTTCTTTTCATGTAACCAGCACCATGAGAATCTCACGAGCCTCAATGAGGCGTGGATGGTCCTATTGAGGCACAAAGGTGTCACGAATGGATTGAATGCAGGAAGAGGCGATCTGATGAGCTGCATAAATGGCGAGATTCGTAGGGTTTCTTTTGGATGGGAATTGGCATGGGGCTTGTAGGTCTTCGACCCGGGAGCAGGAAATATCACGGTGGTGCCGAGGGGTGTTTCCTTGACAGAAATTTAGACTGGTTGGTATAGTTCGGACGTTTAACTGGCCGTTGAATGTAGAGAAGATGAGTCGGCGGCCTGAGGTTCTCTTCAGGCTGGGTGGGTTTAACATATCAAGGAGGACATGTGATGGGGTATCTGTCCAAGTTTTTGGGAATTGCTGCAGCGGTGATGTTTCTCTCCGTCTCGGTCGTGGGAGCAGAAGAAAAGGATCCGACCAAGCCCCGCGTTCCGCCGGATCAGATGGCGGATGCAAAGGCTCTGAAGAATCCGATCGCAACCTCGCCCGAAAGTATCGCCAAGGGCAAAGCGCTGTATGAAGGGAAAGGTACCTGCTTCAATTGCCATGGCAAGGCCGGTGATGGACAAGGCGAAGCGGGCAAGATCCTCAATCCGAGCCCCCGCGACTTCACCAATTGCAAGTTCCACAAGAAGCGGAAAGATGGCGAGCTTATGTGGGTCATCAAGAACGGCAGCCCTGGAACCGGAATGGTGTCCTTGGTCCCGGCTGCGATCACTGAGGAAGAAGCGTGGAACATCATCAATTATGAGCGGAGCTTCTGCAAGGGCGAGTAATCAATCGCTCGACAGATTCTCGTAAGCTCATAAGAACGCTGAGAAAAAGAGAGGGTGGGGAGGGAGCTCCTCACCCTCTCTTTTTGTGTGTCAGGCTACAGCAGGCACGAGGGTCCCATGCTCTTCATGACACCTTTCCGACGTAGTTAGTACATTCTCCCCTTCAGCTGTTTCTACAATCCAGATTCTGGACGGTCTGTGTCGCTATCCCCTCGTTTGGGGGTTGGGAATATTGGCGTTGGAAGGCTTGGGGGGATTGCACCTTGCATACAAAAAAGGGTACAGTCCGCCGGACGAGCCAGAATCGCGATAAAAGAGTACATACGGTTAGGAAATACAGCGAACATCGACGTTCTTATTTTGAACAATTAGGAGGGCGACTATGCGCAGCCTATGTCCATGGGTGCAGTGCCGAGGAGCAGTTGTAGCAGCATCGCTCGCGCTTGTGTCAGCGGGAATCACGTTCAGTGTAGCTACAGAAATCACTTATGCCGCAGAGGGCTCCCTCCCACCAGCTATCGTGGCGGCAGACCTTGAATACAATGGACGTGTTGCCGTCGGAGGGGAGCCCGTGACGGTCAAGATTGCCACTCCGAACAAGAATGGCGTGATGACCTTTCAGGGCACAGCCGGGCAACGCATCAATCTCGGTTTTAGTTCGGTCAGCCTCACACAGTTTCAGGTGTCGGTTTATGGGCCGGATGGGAGTCTGATTGCCAGACAGCCGACCGCCGTCAGGAACTATTATGCCACTATGGGCACTCGACCACTCTCCTCACAGACACAGGTCCAGACATCTGCCACTGCGTACCAATTTACTGCTGATTCAGGTGCGACCATCTCCTCGAGCGAGATGAACGGCAGCAGCATAGACCTTGTCGAATTGCCGGCAACCGGGGGCTATACGATTTTCTTCGATCCCCTCAGCACCTACACCGGAAGCTTCACGATCACCGTTTCACATGAGCTGGAGGGTACGATCGTGCCCCAGGGTTCGGCGGTACAGGTTGCTATCGGCCGTGCCGGGCAAAACGCTCGGTACACATTCTCCGGTAACAGCGGGCAGGCGGTTAGCTTGCAGTTGAGCGATGTGACGATCAGAAGCGGGTATGTGTCAATCCTCAAGCCGGACGGCAGTCCCCTGGGGCAGCCTACCTCATTCGCCTATGCGGGTGCGGTGGTCGATGCACAAGTTCTTCCGACCTCCGGGACGTATGTGGTTCTGATCGATCCGGAGTTAAGCTATACCGGAAACGTAAAGCTTGCGCTCTACAATGCTCCGGATCTCCTGGGCAATATCATGATCGACCAGATGACGGTCACCCCAACATTGACCGTACCGGGTCAACGCGCGCTGTATACCTTTAATGCGTCGGCGGGCCAATGGGTCAACCTCGGTCTCACCGGCGTCTCAATCGCCTCGAGCACGTTGTCGCTGTTGAAACCGGATGGCAACAAGTTGGTATCCACCACAATCGGTTCCAGCGGCGGCAGCCTGGATCCAGGCATGGCATTACCAGAAACAGGAGCCTACACGATCGTCGTGGATCCAGTCGGCAATAACACCGGCAGCATGACTCTTGCGTTGTCGTCACCCGTTACTGGTACGCTCGCGCTTGATGGAGCACCGGTGACTCTGAGCCTGAATAAACCAGGCAAGACCGCACGCTACACGTTCAATGGTAATGCCGGACAATGGGTGAGTCTTGGCCTCACAGCGGTAGGACTGACGTCGAGCAGCGTGTCGCTGTTGGGCCAGGATGGAATCCCGCTGGCCTCGACTACGGTAGGGACGGCGGGTGGCGCACTCGAAATTTCAAATCCGCTGCCGACCACCGGTGCCTATACCGTATTTGTTCGTCCGGGGGGGCCTTATACCGGCAACATGACGCTGACACTCTCGACAGAGGTGTCGGACTCGCTCAAGATCAACGCCGCGCCCAGGCCGATCATGATCAGCCGGCCTGGTCAGAGTGGTCGCTATACGTTTAGCGGTACGGCTAATCAGCAGATCACGATCAAAGCGACCAATAATAAGTTCGACAGCGTAGCAGTGAATCTCTATACGCCAAGCGGAGTCTTGCAAGCAGGGGCGACGAGTTCCGCGTCCAACTTTAACCTCAACACGGTGACGTTGGCCACGACAGACACGTACACGATCACCATCAACCCTGCGCTAGCGGAAACAGGGAGCATTCACTTACAAGTAACCAGCCAGTAGAAGCTGTGTGTAAGAATAGAGGTGGTCACTCGCCTGTATTCGCATCGGAGCTGATAACGAGAGGGTGGGGAGGCAACTTCTCACCCTCTTTTTCTATCACATCACTAGCGACTGCACGCCAGTAGTGGGATTTCCACCATACTGTGCGAGAGCGTGACTACTGACAGCAAACGGCATAGGCTCTGTCTGCGTCGTGAGCACTGTACTTGACTCAGTAACAGGAAGTTCAGGCCAGTATCATAGAGAGGAGTATTAACATGGACTCCTATTACCCCAGCTAGCGTCTAGCGATGAGTCTCCATCTGGGTCCTTTATGAGTCAGCAACCCTTATAGGTATGTTCACTGCGTACTTTGATGCTAGCCGCCAGGAGCACGAGCACCCCTATATGGTTGTAGCGGGTTTTGTGTCGAGCGTAAAGGTTTGGTCTTATGTTTGAAAGATGGCGCTGGGAATTCCTGCTCGTCGAAGTACGCCCTCAATTGACCACTCCCAGGATCACCTGACTCATAAATATATGCGATGGGCGTTTTGACATTTTGCCGTCTAGCCCATAGCTTGACACGTTCTGCACAAGCCAAAGCACATAACACATAGGCATTGATCTTTGACTTTCTTTTCCTTTCTTGGGAAAAAGATTCTTTCCAATCATTGATCTCATACCGACACTAAACTTATGGAAGGTATGCTTCTTGATCACACCCAACAAATCGCACCATAGGCGTAGTCGCTTATCCTCTTTGCCTTTCCATTCTATAAATTCACCTCTAAAGTTCTGGCAATCTGCCGCATGAAATGTCTTGAGGTGATAATTACCAAGAACTGCCCGCCATTCATCCGAGAATTCAGGAGGACCGCACCGTTGATGGGATTTACTACCCCGCCACAGTTCCTCTTCAAGCCGCTGATTTTCTTGCATACGAAATCTTCTTGATGAAAAAGATATTTCGCAAAAATGGGCTTCCCTCTCTCGGGCGCCCGATGCGTGAATTTGTCGACCTACCTGAAGCCACAAAAGTCTACTCAGGTGATCGACTCAAAGAACTTGAGAAGACCTTTGATTTCCCTAAAAAGGTGAATGGTATCTGGAGACCATTCTAGCAACGGTTATCCCTGCTTTCCATTGATCGTGGGAGGAAATTGGGGTCTGGTCGTGTACGTTGCAGACAGAGTTCGAATCTTGTGCTGTTTGAACAGGGAAGTATTGCCAGAGTTAAGGCGCTTCCGATGCCGCAAGTGAGGGCAGTGTGGTGAGAACCAGGTCCGCGGCTTTGTCGTCCGGTTTCAGCAGTGGGATCATTTGCGGGCGTTGGGTCGCATTAAACTGAGATTTTGATGCCCATGTGACTTTCTGTCGTACGAATCCACTCACCTCTCCAAACGTGATCTTCCCATCTCGGTTTGTATCCGCTTCTCCGCGCAGACCGCGCAATAAATAATAGGTAAAGAGTCCGTGACGATGGTTGTCGTCATCGACTCCGGTGGCAAGGCCCTCGACGGCGATCAAGCGAATCGTGTTCTCTCCGTCCAGGTCCCATCGTGGGGTAGAGGGTGTCTTGACCTGATCGACAATGGGAGCAGTCTTCCCGTCGAAGATCAAGATGGCCTGCCGAGGATTGAGCTTCGCAAGGACCGATTCCAGGGCACTCAGACGATAGAGACTGGTTGGGGTCTTGGTTCCGTCATACGGGACGAGGAAGACCTCTCCCCGAGGGGAGACCATTGCTTGGCCTGAAAAATAGATAATGACGACTCCATCTTTCGTCGAACGAGTCGGGAGCCATTCACGCAGGGTTTTCTCGATCTGTGCAGAGGTGGCCTTGCGGTCCGTTAATAGCGCGATATTGGAAGAAGGTACGCCTCCGAGCGTTTGGAAGTACTTGGCAACCGTTTCCGCATCGTGGGTGGCATGCTTGCGCGATGGAATCTGCTGCGTGAGGGTCGAGCTGAGGCCGATGGCAATGACGGAGGTGTCCGGGTGCAGAATAGGTGATGCCTGAGCTGACACCTGATCGACATCATCGCCTCTGGTTCCCGTCGGAGCGATCGTAAAGGACAGTGTTTGAGGTGGGGCTTCGGCGCCAGTGCGTTCTGCTACGATCACCTGGATTTCGGCCGGTTCCGGCTGTGCGAGCAGGGGTAGGGTGGCGACAAACTCCACCGATCTGGTTTGGCCAGGCTGTAGCGGCGGGATTCTCAAGACCGTCGTGGGAAAATGTTCGAGGGTGAGTCGAGTTCCGGTCAAAGAAGCCGAGGCGTGCTCCACCAAGGTTGATCCTGTGTTCACGACGTCGACACGGACGCGAATATGTTCGCCACCTTCGAGCAGGAGGTCACTGTTTTCATCGAGTAAGAGCGCCTTGAATCGGAGGGTGGTTGAAGCAGTAGGGCCGCTTGGTTGGCCGGCAGGTGTCGGGCTCAAGGCGGGGGCCACGGCGAGGCTTCCCGGTGATGGAGCAGTCGGCTCGGTTGCGCTGAGGTTGTCATGGCTTTCCACAGCCTGCTTTGCCATGAGGGCAACCCTGGCTGCAAAGTCGATCGAGGTGTCCTGGACGAACGGATCAATAATGTAATCACAGTTCTTTGAGACTTGTTCAAGTCGCAACCGTTCCTGACGGGACACCGCGATGTCCGTCTGCCGGAGCAACGCTCCCGTGCGGTCATAGACACGGGCGATCGCATTGAGATGGATGATGGCCGGAGCGCGGTCGTAGAGCGCCTCTTTGTTGAGGTCGAATGACGAGTCAATGAGATCGACCTGGACGACATGATCCGCTGGGCCGGCAGTTTCTCCTCCGTCTACAATCACACGGTCAAAGGTTCGGTGAAGACCCTGCTGCAACGCGTCTTGTAAGCGTTCCCCTAACGGGACTTCCTGGAGTTGCCCGCATGTATTCGTATAGCGAAGCGTGAGGTCCTTGAGGGCCGAGGATGTCTCCAGTTTGGCACTGGCGGCAAGAGGGGTGCCCATTGGGGCAAACTCAAGATGCGTCGCACAACCGGCGAGGACGAGGAGTGCGGCGCCGCTCCAAGCGTTCGCCAGAATGCGCATATCGCAGAGTCGATTCATATGGGCTCTTGCCAGGCCTTCTTTCTTTTATTCTTGTATGATAGCCCTAACCGTTTGTCACGGTACTGGAAACCTCACATGAATGCAACGGGGCTGCAAAGGGAGGCCTGGTTTACAATACCGACGGTCTGGTACGGTAATAACATGTCATGCGCTTGCCGATTAATACGGATCGTGTTCAGCGCCCGTCACCGCACCTTTTCTTCTTTGAAGCCGGTCGAACGAGTAGTGTAAAATGGATTGTTAAACTGGTGTAGGGGCCTATTTCCAATAGGACTCTGAACAAGAGTCACATCCTGGAGGAATTCAGATATGTTCATGTGGACTCAGAAATCGACGAACATGCTCATGGCTTGTGGATTAGCCGTATCTGCTCTGATCGGAAGCGGATGCGTGTCGCCTGTCTCGGCTTCAGGGGTTCCTCCGGCATGGGCCCAGGGGTTCTCGGAGATTGTGAAAAAGACGATGCCGGCCGTTGTGAACATTGCCGTCACCGGTGGAGGGGAGGGGAGTCGGAGGCGAGGAGGGGTTCCGCCGAACCCATTCGGGACGCCGCCTCCTGGGGATGAGCCTGGCGGTGAATCACCGATTCCACCGGCTCCACATGGCCCTCCCGGTCCGCACGGCAAACCTGATCAGAGTGCCGGCTCGGGAGTCATTCTCGATGCCAGCGGGTATATCGTGACCAACAATCACGTTGTGGAAGGGGCGACCCAGATTACTGTCACGCTGAGCGACCGGCGGGAGTTTTCCGCCAAGATTGTCGGGACCGATCCGAAGACCGATTTGGCGGTGGTCAAGATCGATGCCAAGGATCTGCCGTCGCTCAAGTGGGCGGAGTATGAGAAGCTCCAGGTCGGGGATCTCGTGTTGGCCGTCGGAAGTCCATTCGGCTTGAGCTCGACCGTGACGCTCGGGATTATCAGTGCATTAGGGCGTGGCAATGTGGGAATTGCCGACTATGAAGACTTTATCCAGACCGATGCGGCCATCAACCCTGGAAATTCTGGTGGAGCACTCGTCAATATGAATGGGGATCTGATCGGGATCAACACCGCGATTTTCTCAAGGACCGGCGGATCGGAAGGCATTGGGTTTGCGATTCCCAGCAGCATCGCACTGGATATCGTCGATAGCCTCCAAAAGACCGGGAAAGTCGTGCGCGGATGGATGGGCGTGGCGATTCAGGAGATTACGCCGGCCTTGGCAAAATCCTTCAAGCTTCCGGATCAGCGGAAGGGGGTTTTGATCAGCGACGTCAATGAAAATGGCCCCTCGCATGCCGCAGGAATCAAGCGGGGTGATGTGGTGGTGGCGTTCAATGGGAAGGAAGTGCAGACGGTCAGCCAGCTGCGCAACCTCGTTGCCAGAACGGTCGTCGGCAAAGATGCCCAGGTAAAGGTCGTCCGCGAAGGGAAGGAACAGGTCATTGCCGTGAAGGTGGCTGAGCGTCCCTCTGATGAAGTCTTGGCCAAGAAGGAGCCGGGGCCACCGAAGGAAGCGGGAGAGCAGATCAAGCCACCGGACAATGTGCTGGCGTCGCTTCGTGTCCAGGCTCTGGACAATGCGTTGATGAGCCAATTGAATATTCCTTCCAAGACGGCCGGCGTGGTGATCATCTCGGTGGAGTCGGGTGGACAGGCGGAAGCGGCCGGCTTGCAGCGCGGCGATGTCATCCAAGAAGTCAACCATGAATCCGTCAAGACGCTCAGCGAGTACCAAAAGGCCGCCGAGAAAATTAAAAAAGACGAGCTTGCGGTCTTGCTGGTCAATCGTCAGGGGAACAGCCTCTTCGTAGCGATCAATCCGAAGTAAGAAGCACAGGGGTATTTGTTGATCCGTCGATCTGTTGATTGCCAGAAGCCTGATCGGCAGATCGCCGGATCGACAGATTCCAGTTTGTACGAGGCTCTGTGTTGAACAAACTGAACCAGTGGCTGCAAGACTCGGTGTTCAAGCCGCTGGAAGATAAGAAGATGCCGGTCATGGAACACCTGGTGGAGTTCCAGGTCCGGCTGACACGTGCGGTGATCGCCTTGGCGGTCGTGTTCATGGGGACCTTCCTATATGCCGACGCACTCGTCAAATGGCTACGCGTTCCGCTCCAGAACATGTTTGTTCCCAGTCAGTTAACATGGGAACCCACCGACCTCCCAACTGTGCCGTTTGTGTTCCTCGCTCCGGCGGAGGCGCTTTGGCAGAACGTCAAGGTGGCGGGCTTGTGTGCCATTGTGCTTGCCATGCCGTATTTGCTGTATGAAATCTGGCGGTTCGTGGTTCCTGGGCTACACGCCCAAGAACGGCGGTTTGTCGGCCCGTTCGTGTGTGTCAGCGCGGCGGCATTTTATGCGGGGGCGGGCTTTTCATTTTTTTTCGTTCTACCGTTTGCGTTAAATTTTTTGATTTCGTACGGCGTCAATGCAGGATTTGCGCCGCAGATTTCTATTGCGCAATATGTCGGATTCGCTCTCTGGTTTCTAATGGTGTTCGGGCTGATTTTTGAAGTGCCGTTGGCGCTGACGCTTATGGCGAAGCTCGGATGGGTGGATGCGCCGTTTTTGATTCAATACTGGAAGTGGGCGCTATTAGGGTCGTTCGTGATTGCCGCCATCCTGACTCCCACGCCTGACCCATTCAATCAAACGCTGATGGCCGGTCCGATGTTTCTGCTCTATTGGGTCGGGATTTTTGGTGCGAAAGTCTTTGGGAAAAAACCAGCTGCCGAGTCCGATCAACCGTCTGTTCCAACGACGGCGATGGCGGGAGTGGGCGGGAGTGCCGCTGGGGTGGCGATGCCGAACTCTTCCACGGGTGAGGACTACGTGGGAGTTCCCGGAGGACGACCGCGTTAGCAAAGATGTTGAACGAACCGTTTATGAGAAAGACTATTCATGGCTCGTGAACTCAATGTGATCAATAACAGTGGAAGCGGAGATGCGTGCACCTACATGTGGGCCTGCGCCATCTGTGATGAAACAGAACAATGTCAAAAGGATAAGGAAGGGCATAGCCGCTGGCTGGTGGCCAAGCGGATGGAGCGGATTGAGTACAAGGTACTCATCATGAGCAACAAGGGTGGTGTGGGGAAGAGTACCTGCACCACGAATATCGCGGTGAGTTTGGCTCTCAAGGGATGGCATGTTGGGATCTGCGATATGGACATCCATGGTCCCAATATTCCCAAGATGGTCGGGGCCGAAGGACAGAAGCTCAAGATCAGCACTTCCGGCGGGATTATTCCCTTCCAGGCGTATAATTTGAAGATTGCCTCCATGTCGTTTCTGTTGCAGAACTCAGACGATCCCATTATCTGGCGAGATGCCTATAAGTATGAATTCATCAATCAGCTTCTGGGCGGAGTCGATTGGCAAGACCTGAATTTTCTCCTGATCGATCTTCCTCCGGGGACCGGCAATGAATCAGTCACCACGATCGACTTGCTCGGCCAGGTCAGCGGCGCTGTCATTGTCACGACTCCTCAGGAAGTGGCGCTGCTCGATTCTCGCAAATCAGTGACGTTTTGTAAGGATAGTGAAGTGCCCATCATCGGCATCGTGGAAAACATGAGCGGGCTTGAGTGTCCACATTGCCATACGCAGATCGATGTGTTTCGAAAGGGCGGTGGGGAAGCTTCTGCGAGCGACATGGGGGTTCCGTTCCTCGGGCGAATTCCGCTCGATCCGGACGTGGTTACGCAATCGGATGCCGGAGAACCTTTCGCGCTTTTCAACTCTGATACCCCTACGGCGGAGGCTTACCACCAGATTGCCAATCAGGTCGAAGGGTTCTGTAAGAAAGGGGCATCGCTCCTGAAAGTGGGAAAGCCGACCGCCGGGCCAATGAGAGGAATCAGTCAGTGAAAGCCGCCGATGCCATGAACGGATTGACCCAACTTCATGAGGCGCAACGGATTGTGTTGGATGCGACGCCGGTGTTGGGAGTTGAAAAAGTCTCGATTTTGGATGTCTTGGGTCGTGTGCTGGGCGAAAACATCGTTGCGGAGCGAGACAATCCTCCGTGGGACAATTCAGCCATGGATGGGTTTGCGGTGAGATGGGAAGATATCAAGCAGGAGCATGCCATCCAGAAGCCGGTGACTCTCTCGATTATCGAAGATGTTCCCGCTGGGACGATGCCGACGAAGACGGTCGGCCCTGGTGAGGCGATCCGGATCATGACCGGTGCGCCGATGCCCCGAGGAGCGGATACGGTGCTCAAGGTCGAAGACACCGAACCCACACCGACGTCCGTACGTGTGTTGAAGCCTGAACCGAAGGGTGCCAATATCAGACCGCAAGGTGAGGACGTCAAAAAAGGCGACTGCATGATCGCACAGGGGACGAGAATTCGCCCCGGTGAAGCGGGGATGCTCGCGATCCTTGCCAAATCCTTGGTATTCGCTTATCAGCGACCTCGCGTGGCGATCCTGTCGACCGGTGATGAATTGGCCGATTTGGATGAACGGTTCAGTGATGGGAAGATCATTAACTCGAATAGTTATGGGATTGCCGCGGCTGTCCAGGAAGCCGGAGGGGTTCCGCTCTTGCTCGGTATTGCCCGCGACACACCGGCCGCCCTCAAGGAAAAGATTTCGCAGGGGTTGAATGCCGATATCCTGGTTCTGTCCGGCGGGGTGTCGATGGGTGATTATGATTTCACCAAAGCGGTCTTCCGCGAGCTCGGGGCCGAGATGAATTTTTGGAAACTTGCCATCAGACCTGGGCAACCCTTGGCATTTGGTTTGATCAAGGGCAAGTTGGCTTTTGGCCTCCCTGGCAATCCCGTGTCCTCCATGGTGACGTTCGAGCAGCTCGTGCGACCGGCGCTACAGAAGATGAGCGGCTGTCGGACCTACGGACGACCGGTACTACAGGCTATCTTTCAGGAGACTTTTTCCAAACGCAGGGATCGGCGGCATTTCTTGCGCGGGATCCTGACACGAGAAGAGGGTGTCTTCAAGGTTCGAACGACTGGTGACCAGGGATCCGGTATTCTGACCTCAATGGTCAAAGCCAACTGTCTCATTGATGTGCCGATTGAAATCGAGCGGCTGAATCCTGGCGACGAGGTCACGGTCCAACTATTGAGCGGGGAATCTTGGCCGACCACCATCGAGCGTCCACACTCCGGTGGACAACGCCTCTCCTGTTGTTAGAGAAACAAGGAGTCACTAGTCACTGGAGTAGAGAGTTTCGTCGTTGCCAATGACGAGTGACCGATGACCAATCACTATATGTCCATTCCGATCGTGTCTTTTATTGGTCGCTCGAATAGCGGGAAGACCACGTTAATTGAGCGTGTCATCCCCGAACTCGTGAAGGCCGGCTACCGCGTGGCGACCGTCAAACATGCAGGCCACGGGTTCGATCTCGACACGGAGGGTAAGGATAGTTGGCGTCATAAACGCGCCGGTGCCAGCAGTGTGATCGTCGTGTCGAAGGGAAGCCTGGCGCTGTTTGCCGATGTATCCGAACAGCTCAAGGTCGAAGAGGTCCGAGACCGTTTCTTGGATCGCTCGTATGATCTCATCATCGCAGAGGGATGGAAGAGTGAGGGCTATCCCAAGATCATCGTGGTGCGCGATCAATTGGGCGAAATTTCCTATTCGTCCGATGGTCTTCTCGCGGTGGTCTCCGACAAACCGATTAATCAGCCGGTACCTGTGCTGCATCTGGACGATATCGCCGGTGTGGCTGCGCTCTTGATTCGGCAGTTTCCGCTTCGGCGCCGGGAGCATGAGCTGGACGTCTAGGACCACGATTGCATTGGCCGTCATGGTCGGAGCAGTCGCTCTGGCGGGGATTGCGATTCCCTTGACCGATCACCCCGAGTTTTGTGCCGGATGCCACACCATTGCCCCTTCCTACAAGAGCTGGGCAAAGTCCTCCCATAGAGATGTCGGTTGTGTCGCGTGCCATGTGCGGCCCGGTCTTCATGGTTGGTTGATCGACAAGGTTTGGGCTGGTGCGAGAGATGTTGCTATCACCCTTGTGGGAACTCCGACGGAGGCGCACAATCTGAAAGCGACGGTGGATTCTGGAGTCTGTCTGAGTTGTCATCGACACATCCTTCGGGTCTCGGAAATTGCCTCCCGTGATCTTCCGCTACCGGTCAAGGAGGTAGGGCTGGTCGTGAGTCATCGCCGACATATGGAGGCCTTCACGGTTCGTGGGCAGGGGGAAGGCTGCACGACCTGCCATGCCGGTGTCGTGCATGATGAACCGAGCAAGGGCTACCCTATCGTGATTCCTCGTGGCCATGTGTCTGCCGACAGTAAGCCCTGGTATCCATCCCATCCCGAAGGGTCAGCCCTTCGCACCAGAGCCCTCAACGACTGTTTTCGCTGCCATGATGGAAAGGCTCAGTATGGAGGCACGGTGTTGGACAGACAGTGTGGGACGTGCCATCTTTCAGACAGGATCAGCGGCGCCTTGTTGTTCGATTGACTGTACTGACGTGATGAGTTTAATGGTGAATCCTGTTTTGAAGGTCTCACAATTGACGAAGCGCTTCAGCGATTTTACGGCGGTGGATGGCGTGTCGTTCGAGATGCGTCCTGGAGAAATCCTTGGATTGTTGGGACCCAATGGAGCCGGTAAGACGACCACGATTCAGATGTTACTGGGATTAGTCACACCGACCTCGGGATCCATCGAGGTATTCGGCCTGGATCTGTCCACTCACCGGGAGGAGATTCTGCAGCAAGTCAACTTTTCGTCCACCTACATCTCGATGCCGCAAGCGCTGACGGTCGAGGAGAATCTCTGGGTGGTGGCGAGGTTATATGGACTATCCGACATCGCACAGCGGATCGACAAGGTGGTCAGAAAGCTGGAGATGGAAGAGTTTCGACGGAAAGTGACCCGGAAGTTGTCATCCGGGCAGATGACCAGGCTGGCGTTGGCCAAGGCCATTCTCACGGAGCCACGCATCCTCTTTCTTGACGAACCGACCGCAAGTTTAGATCCCGATGTGGCGTACAAGATCAGGGCTTTGTTAAAAGATGAGCAGCGATCGTCAGGCCTGAGCATTCTGTACACGTCTCATAATATGCGGGAGATGGAAGAAATGTCAGACCGCATTGTGTTTCTCCAGCGTGGACGGCTGGTGGCTGAGGGAACGGCGCAGGCGATCGTGGATCGGTTCGGGCAGACAGATCTCGAGGAGGTTTTTCTGAAGTTGGCACGGGAATCAACGGCTTCTTTGTCATCATGATACATCCGCTCATCGAGTTCGTCCTGGGGTTTGTCATGGGGGGATTGGTCGTCAGCGCGGCCTGGGGATTGTTTTGGTTAGGGGTGAGTCTGATAGGCCGAGGCCGAGGGACCTGCGGGTGGCCGGTTGTGTTGAAAAGCATGGCCGCAGGAGTGGTTCCTCTCTCATTGGTGGGAGTGCTTCTCTGGTGGCTGGGAGGAACGGTGAGCATGACACTGGTGTTCGGAGCTGGTCTCATAGGTATGCCGACGGTGCTATTCGGGCTCTGGATGCGACGGATGCCTGATGGACGACGGGCAGGGACACATATGGTTGCGGGAGTCAGACAGTTGATGGCGGAGCTTCTCGGGATGCAGCAGGGATGCGGCGGCTGCCACCATGAGCACAAGCATGAGACGTGCGGATGAAACTTCATCGTGTCACGGCGCTGATCTTCAGGCATCTGTATCTCTATCGGAGAAGTTTGCCGCGGATCATGGAGATTTTCTACTGGCCGTTTCTCGATCTCGTGATTTGGGGATTCATCACGTTGTACCTTGCACGGTACCAGCCACAGCTTCCTGGGTTCGTGACCTTCTTCTTGGGGGCGCTCATCCTCTGGGATATCCTGTTCCGTGCGCAGCAGGGGATTACGATCACATTTCTCGAAGAGCTTTGGGCGCGCAATCTCATGAATTTGTTTGCGAGCCCGCTGAAGCCGAGTGAATTTCTTGTGGCGACGATGGCGATGAGCATCATGAAGGTCACGGCGGTTTCGATCGTCATGGCGGCCTGCGCCCTTGCTTTTTATTCGTATAACGTACTGATGATCGGTTTGTGGCTCGGTCCATTCGTATTGAACCTTGTTGTGACCGGCTGGATCATCGGCGTGTTTACCACGTCGCTCATTATGCGATTTGGGCAGGAAGCAGAGGTCCTGGCTTGGAGCATGGTCTTCCTATTTCAGCCCATCTCCTGCGTCTTCTATCCGCTGGAGGTCTTGCCGGCCTGGCTTCAGGGAATCGCGTGGGTGAACCCGGCTGCACATATTTTCGAGGGGATGCGGGCTGTGCTCACGACGGGACAGGCTCCCCTCGGCGATCTGGCCTGGGCGGTTGGGCTCAATGGGGTGCTGGTGATTGGTGTGGTCGGCTGGTTTTACCGAACAATGGCGTACTGTAAAGATCAAGGGCTTTTGGTTCGAGTTGGGGAGTAAGGTTGTAATCGGCAAAGCGCTATGCTACTGTAGCTCTGACTCGTATCGCCCTGGGCCTCGCGGTACTGAGTGACTATCAGAGAAGGCCCACAATGTCGATGTTGCCTTGTCCGGGAATCTTGTCGGAAGTCAGACCTAAGCCGCTGCATCGATCGCGTCTTCGGCCCGCTCCTTCCCCGTTCCTCGTGCTCAAGACAATGTCATTATCCTAAAGGAGGAACCCCAATGGGTTCGAAGATCTATGTCGGTGGGTTGCCCTACTCGGCGACCGAGCAGCAATTGAGTGACTTATTCGCAGCGCATGGTGCAGTCGCCTCTGCGCGCATCATTACGGATAAGTTCACCGGGCAATCCCGGGGATTCGGCTTCGTGGAAATGTCGTCGGATGCCGAAGCTCAAGCTGCCATCACGGCACTCAACGGGTCAGAAATGGGTGGCCGGACTCTTACAGTCAATGAAGCACGTCCCCAGGAACCGCGGACCGGTGGTGGCGGTGGCGGGCGTGGTGGATTCGGTGGAGGCGGCGGTCGCAGTGGAGGCGGTGGAAAGCGTGATCGCTGGTAAGTAATCGGTTCCAGACATTGGACGGAGGGGCTGCCATACATGATGGCAGCCCCTCTTTTTATTTGGGTGAAGGGATACGCGTACTGCATTGCGGGGTTCCAATGGCGGCCAGGGCACGTGTGGGATCATGAATGGAATGTCATCAACGTCAACGTCTGACGACATCAACACATTTTCATTTCAGAGGAGTCCGGTATTGGTCGTTGAAAACTTCTGGTCCGCCGAAGAGCGACAGTTTTTTCGCGACCGGATGACTCAAGCGGCCTGGAAAAGTCTCTCTGATCTTCCCAATGTGCGAGAAGACTTTCCCCAATCGGGAAACTGGGCGAAAGCAGAAATCGGTCCTCCGGAAGGGCAACGGTTGTTATCGCGGGTTCAGTTTCCGTTCATCCAAGACTACATCGAGTCCTTTTCCGGTATCATCGGACGGCATCTGGGATTCAGCTACTATTCCTACTCGGCTGGCGATTGCCTCCTCACTCATGATGATACGGATCAGGGCCGGCCTATCGCTGGGCGTCGGACTCTGCAACGCAGGATCGCCCTGGTCACCTATTTTCATGAGGAATGGCAGCCGGATTGGGGAGGAGAATTGATCATCTATGCGACGCGAACAGGGGAGCACACTGCCAAGCCTGACCTTGTTCCCACACATTGTATCGAGCCGCGTCCGGGATCGTTGGTGATGTTTACCGTCCCTCGATTCCATCGAGTGTGTCGAGTAGATGCCACGGCTGGGCAGCATCGGCGCTTATCGATTGCGGGATGGTTTATGACGGAACATGACTAGCAGCGTAACAGGCGGAGACTAAGATTCAGTCGGAGAGAGTTCGATGCGCGTTGTTAAATTTGAACCTCGGCCTTCCCCTTAGCCTGGGCCGGGTCTAACCAAACCATTCGGCATCATTTGCAGCACGGGCAGGTTGTTCCACTCCAAGGGGCGTTGCCGGTTGGGCGAGTACGTTTTTTACCAGCGCGAGCAGACGATCACGTTCGAACGGCTTCGCCAGAAATGGAAGCGTTCCTCGTTTGATCCCGTGCCCTGCAAGCTCTTTATCGGGATTCCCTGACATAAGAATGATGCGAAGTGCGCTCCGAATTCTGGTCGCTCGCACGGCTAGTTCAAGGCCATTGACGTGCGGGAATTGATTCGAAGCAGAGGCAATTTGAAATCCCGGAGGAGGCAACACCAGGTCTGTCAGAAGAAGATCGATCGATCCCGTGTGTTGCGTACAGATCTTTAGCGCTTCCGAGCTGCCGTCGGTCCCCAGAACAGCATATCCGGCTTCTTCTAGAAACGCCTTGCAAAGGTTTACGATCGGAAGATCGTCGTCAACAATAAGAATCGTCGGTGGTTGTGCTTGTCTATCCGTCATGTGCGTCCTCTACGGTCTCAGGCCATCATAGTCCCGTCCATGCGATAGGGCGAGAGAAACCGATGTTTTAGCTTGGACTAGCACATTGGGAGAGGCCAAGATTTAATCTGGTGAGTATCCGCTTTAAACGAGGCCATCAGGGAGGGGACGACACAGGTCATTCGTGACTAGTCCGATTCTTGAGCGTATCTAGTCTGATCTTATCGAGACTGATATGTACTGATTTCTCTTGGGTGACGATCACTGCGCCAGGGGCCTGTCCTTTAGCTTTCTTCACCCACTTCCTTCTGGTGTAGATGACATCGCCCTTACCGCTTTTTTTTAGGTCGCTATAGAGCAGGGCCAGGGTTGCTGCATCACGAAGCGTTTCCAATGGAGGATCTGTCCCTTTTTCTAAACGAACGACGACGTGTGATCCGGGCGTTCCACGAGCATGCAGCCAGAGGTCGTCGCTCTTGGCCAGACCGAACGTGAGTTCATCGTTCTCGCGAGCATTGCGTCCGACGAAGATCGGGAGCCCGTCAGTCGAGGTAAATCGACGAAACGGTCCTCGTTGCTGAGCAATGGCACGAGCCGTTGGACTGGTGGCGACACGTAGCCAGGGAGAAGGTGTTGCCGGTGGAGTCCAGGTCCCTTGCTCAATTTCGTGAAGCTCCTGGCGCAGCCGCGCGAGACCGAGTTCGGCTTGTTCAATTCGAGGTGTGAGTTCACGTTCAGCGGCCAGATGTTTGCGATGCTTTCGAAAGTAGTCGTCCATATTGCCCTGGGGTGATTTCATAGGGTCGAGCGGAATCGTCATCGTGGGGAGTTGGTCATCGAAGTAGTCGGTCACCTCGATCTGATCAGTTCCCTTCGCGATGGACCCAAGATTGGCTTTGATCAATTCTCCATACCGGGCATAGTCGCGGTAGGCGGCTGCTTTTGCAAGGTCGCTCCGCCAGGCTTCGATCAACCGTAGTTCTTTCTTCAGGGTTTTCTTAAGAATGCGTAGACGTTCTGTCTTGAGCCGGTCGCCGGCCCGTCCGGATTCCTGTTCACGGTAATAGGTATCGATGGCGTCTGAAACAGGATGCCTTCCTCCAACGCACCCAGTGAAGCGGCTAGGTGCCGGTTTCTGTGGGGCATCACCCTGACCTGGTGGTTCATAGGCTTGCCCGACATTCGTGCATTGGCGAGTGCAATCTCGCAGGATTCGTCGTTCGACATCGAGGACCAAGATATTGGCCTTGGGTCCGGTCAATTCACACATGATCACACGAGGTCCGTCCCTGCTGGTCATCTGCAGCTCGACAAGGCGGTCGTTCTCGATCTGATGGATGTCGTCGAGCCTGGCCCCCTGGAAGTGGGCCCGGAGAAACTGGCAGAAGGGGGGTGGCGTCGGTGGGTTGAGATGGGAACCAGTGGTGAGATGGAGCCGGGCGTTGTTCGGGTCACAGGAGATCAGCAGCCGATGGGTCTCACCCGGCATTCGAATGTCAAGCACGATCGTGTGAGCGTGTGGTTGATGGATCTTTTGTGTCCAGCCGCCACGTAGGGCTGGAGCAATTTCTGCAAGAACCAGTGCCAGATCCGTTCTGTTCAGTATCATGAGAGGTTGTTTCTATTCCCCAGCAGGGCTGGACCGTTGTCGATGTTTCGCCATGCTGAGTAGTAGGCTACATGTTAAAGCGTGCTGGGGAGGAATATCCAGGGACGACGATGGTTTGCCGGTTTCTGCAGAAAAGAGACAAGGGTAGGTTGCTCAGCTTCGCCCTTGCACCCACTTTCTTGCTGCGCTAGAGTCCTGCTTACATTGTTCGTTATCGTCTCGCTATGCACCTGTTCGATCCGCAGCCTCTCATCACATTACAGCATGAATTTCGTCTCTCGATGCGTCGACTGTATGCTGATCTGTGTCGGGAACTGCACGCTGACTACGTTGATCTGTCGAGAGAGTTGAAGCTTCCAACCAGTTTCTTTGACCGTCTCCGCTCAGAGCTCCCACTGGAGTGCTATTCTAGATGGAAAGTTGTCGGTTGGGTGGAAACATTGAATGATCTCGTCTATCTTCTTGATGTGTATCGGCAACTGATAAGAGAGCAGGATCGGAGCGCGTTTGCATCACAGTTTTTTGATGAATGCCGGGAGAAGTTTTTTGAGCATGGCTACATGGACGATCTATTCCCAAGTGGCCGTCCGCAGGTACGTGGTCTGGAGAAGCGAGTGTTGGCATTATGTCGACGACTGACGCAGGAGTTGACTGAGGAGTCGCTCTGGTTCGACCCATCTGGGACGGTGCAGTGGCTCTGCCAGCGGAAACTGACGCAGTGGGAGGTCTCAGGAAGTCTCTCGGACAATTTTGAGCGTGGCGAACAAGCTGGGACGCTTTCCGTTGATCTGACTGGGGCGTGGTGTCAGGCGCCAGATGAGGTGCGGCGGGCGGTCCGTCAATCAGCAGGTCGAGTGGTCGTTCGGGTGGAACCGGCTCGTATCTCGCTCAAGATCGGCAAGACCGTCTCGCCGGTGTGGTCACGTGACGGCGGGCAGGGACAATGGCACTGGGCCTATGTTCCATCGGTCGTCGCCATTCAACGCCAGGGTGTCCCAGTCACGGTCGGCCCCATGCTGGTTTACGGAAACGACCGTCAACCCAAAACTGTGAAGCCCACTGATACGAAACAGATCGATCGAATCACGCGTGCTTGGGAAACGATTCAATTGGCGTGGCCGGAGGGATACGATCTCTTAATGTTGCTCACCGACCGCATTATTCCGCTTCAGGCAAAGGGTGTCGTCAGTTTCAGTTATCGCCATCGGCCAGGGCTGTCATTTATCAATTGTTTTGATCGTGGCAATCTCGACCTGATTGATGATCTCGTTCATGAGAACAGTCATCACCATCTCAATTTGCTCTTGCGAAAGCATGTCATGTATCGCGGCGACCATAACCAACAGATCTTCTATTCGCCATGGCGACGAAGCCTCCGTCCGCTGCGGGGCATTCTCCATGCAACCTTTACCTTTACCATGGGAGCGCTCTTATTCGAGCGGCTTTCATCCTGGGGAGTCGGTCGTCATGGAGGAGCAGCATGGAAACGGGCGGGGCTGACCATGCGAGATTTACAGCGAGCTCGATTCCGCTGCCTGGAAGAACTGGCGTCGGTTCGCTACTCGCTGCAAGATTTGCACTATGCTGATCACCATCTTGGATGGTTGACGGGTTCAGGTCGGCGCGTAGTTGGACAGCTCACCGACGTGATTGATCGTGTCGAGCGAAATAGCAAGCGCATGGCCCGTGACATCGACCGTTCTCCGTTTGGACCTGCCTTGCGGAAACATCTCAAGGAACTGCAGAGAGCCCGCCATGCCTATGGGCCGATGCGTGTCACTCCAGTCACATCGTAGAAGGTGTTCTATTTCTTGACGGGCGGTTCAATCGGAGTAGACTCGGTCGCAAGAGGTGAGAGCTATGCCCGGCCGGAAGAATAGACAGCATGGCAGTCTTCCACAGGTTGCTCTACTTGGGTGCCTCTGTAGCCTGACAATGATTGTCGGGGCGACTGCTGCAGGTGCGGCCACAATCGAGAACTCTAAGTCTATCAAGATTGAGAAGTTGCTGACGCTGATCCGGGTCTCAGAACTTGAGTCGGAGTACGAAACGCTCACACAAAAGTATGTTACTGAGTATGAGCAACAAATCAGAAAGTCCATCGCAGCCAGCTACCCCAATGTATCAGGTGATACGAAGAAGGAAATCGAACGACTGCTCGATGCGTTCTTGAAAGACATCAGGCAGTCGATGGGGAGAGTGGAAACCCTCCACGATCATCTTAAGCAGGCCTATTCGAGAAACTTTGGCGAAGAGGAACTGGATCGCCTGATTGCGCACTATTCCTCTCCGGTCGGTGAAAAAGATGCGGGGATGAAGAAAAGCGCGGCCATCGAATACAACACGATGTGGACCGCTCAATTCATGAATCAATACAAGGCCCGCGTTGAAAAGTTGTTACAGGTGGTTGCCCTGGTTGCGCGGGGGAAGGCGAAACAGGGGGCGTAGCGGCACGATCTCACTCCGACCTCCCATCCACTCTTGACGTATGTTGTTCTCTGACGAACTTCGGCAAAGAGGTTGATGAAACCGGACCGGTGTGGCCCGTCTCTTGATCGTCTAGAGGGAAGAGGTACAGTGGAACCGAAGCGTAAGCGAATGATCAATGGGGTAATCTTTACCAGCGCCGTTGCCTTCTGTGTTGGCCTGGCCGATATGGGACAGGCCCGATCCACGTCAGATCTGTCATCTCCGTACGTCGTTTCGTGGAATCGAACTCTCCCAACGGAGATGCGGTTCATCGTGTTGGCAAACTTCACCAGCGAGGCAGTCTTGGATCAAGACACGGGTCTGCTCTGGGAGCGGTCTCCTGCGACAGCACGCACTGATTGGAAGGCGGCTCGGTCGTATTGTCTGAATAAGGCGATTGGTGGTCAGAGAGGGTGGCGGTTACCGTCGATTGTGGAACTGACCAGCCTACTTGACCCATCTGTCCAGGATTCCGATGCGATGCTTCCAGTGGGCCATCCGTTTCAGAACAACCCGTCGGGGTTCTATTGGTCCTCCTCCACAGATGGGGAATCCTCAAAGGCCTGGCATCTTCATTTGAGCAATGGCCATGTCCATATGACCAGTAAAGCCTCTGCGTTCAAAGTCTGGTGTGTGCGAGGAGAAGGTGGAGCGGATCAGTAGCAGCACGCCGTGTGTTCTTGCTTCCCAGAACCTCCGCAAACGCTAGTCGAGATCAGTGAAACCTGCCAGTCAGCCACTTCATTCATGCTTTCATCAGTGTTCGGCCAGTCTATCAAAGCATCTCAGTCAGCCAGGCAAACCTACGAACCAAGGCGGGTCGTTGAAGCGCAATCATCTTTATGACGTGGATTTCCCTCTCCCTAGACATTACCAAAGACGCGTTGTAACATTGTAAGGACGCGAGGTGGGGCATGATCAAGAGATTACAAAAGCATGGGAACAGCGCGGCGCTGATTATCGAAAAGCCGGTGATGCAGGCCCTGGGCATTACGGAAGACACTCCCCTGCAAGTCACGGTCAATGGCAATGCACTCGTCATTACGCCGGTGAATGTCGGGGTGGGACCCGAGCGCGTGACGGCCACGGTCAAAGAGCTGCGGAAGAGGTATGGGCCGATGTTGAAGCGGCTCGCGGACTAACATAGTGGAAGAGGTCCTCTTTCTCAGTGTGGACGACGTGCTGTTGCTCCACCGCGATACGATTGACAGTGATGGCGGCTCACATGGCGTGAGAGATTACGGCCTGCTGGATGCAGCTGTGGCCATGCCGCGCCAGCAATTCGGCGGGAAATATCTCCATGAAGATGTTGCCGCGATGGCGGCTGCCTACATGTTCCACATCGCCCAGAATCATCCCTTTGTTGATGGAAACAAGCGAGCCGCGGTTCTGTCTGCGCTGGTCTTCCTCAATGTGAATGGAATTGAGACGCTTCCGGATCCCAAGGAGCTGGACTCGGTTACGCTTCAGCTGGCTGCTGGAGAAATGGGAAAGGACATGCTGACGCGGTGGCTTCGGAACCAAATATCTAGAAAGAAATAGAACCAACCGAACGCTGAACTCCTCTACGGTTCCACCGTGACCTCCACAAATGCCGGCAGACTGTCTGCCCCCTTCTTGTCCGTGACACGCAATTTAAACCGATAGGTTCGGGCCTCTGAAACCGTTGGGGCGAGGAATGAGGCCTCTGAATTGTTGGCATCCAGAAGGGATACCTTACTGCCGCGGACTTGGATCCAGCTATAGTAGAGCGCTTCGCCTTCCGGGTCACGGCTCTTGAGTCCACTCAGTTTGACTCTGGTACCAGCCTTGACGGACTTGTTCACTCCGGCATCGGCAATTGGCGGTTCATTTGGCTCGTCATTCACATTGACGTCGACGTCTAATGTGGCCTGTCTACCTCGATTGGTGACGGTGAGGGTGGCTTGGCCATTCCCTACGATCTGAAGCAAACCTCCGGGCAAAATCCTGAGGACTTTTGGGTTTGAAGACTCATAGCTGGTCCCGCTGGCTGGGTTGCCGATGCGCCGGGCGACTCCGTCCTCAAAGACACCGACGACGGGAAGCTCAAAGATCTTGCCCATCGAATCCACATGGCCAAAGGCTGATGATTGCCCGGCGCGTCCCAATTGCAACGGCTTCTCTGTTTCAAAGTCGATCGCGGTGAGGGCAGTGGGAGGGGTCACGTGCAGGATCACTTCATCGAACATGGATCTGGTTCCCAATCGCCCACGAGAGATTTCAGCCACGGCTAGGAGGCGCATCGGTCCAATGGTATCGTGTGGAACGTGGAGTAGGCCGCCAAACGGAGGTTCTATTTCGATGGATCCAATCATGGTGACTGGTGCGACGATGGAGCCTGTGGCGGTTGAGTCATCCTGCTCAACCAGGACTTCATCCTGCTCACCGTACCAATAGTAGCGGACCTTGACAATGCCGGCGTCCGTACCCAAATCCACCCGCGCAGTAATGGTGGTTCCTGCAACGAGCTTGGCACCTTCTGGTGGCTCAGTGATTTTGAAGGCATGAACCGACGAAGCCATTGCAAGGCAAGCGGTGAAGAGGGCAAGGCGAAAGATCCGAAGCCGCGCTTCACGTTTCACGAGCCATGTTTCATGACGCCTTGTCATCGCGTCAAGTGATAGGGGACGTCAATGAGAATCACTCGTTCTTTGAACAACAGTGAGGCTTTGAGCATGAACGCCCGTTGGTTATGCAGAATGTTTTGCCACCACCGTGCTGGAAGGATCTCCGGGATCACGACGGTCACCCAGGTATTCTGATCTTTCTCGAGAACTTCCTCGACGTAGTCGAGGAGCGACCCGAGGACTGAGCGATAGGGTGACGACAGCGCGATCAAATTCACGCCGCCTCCCCATTGAGCCCATTGAATCTTGACCTTGGCGCTTTCTTCAGGATCCACATCGATGAACACCGCCCGGATTTCGCCCGGGCGACTTCGAGCATAGTCCAGTGCACGAACTACGGCACGATTCATTCCACTGACGGGAATAATGACGATATTGCGGCGAGGCAGTGGCGGTCGTTCCCCTCGGCGGTCCAATGCGACCTGCTCGCTGACGGCCTTATAGTGCGAGCGGATTCCCTGAAATATGAGGAGGAGGATGGCGACGAGCACAAAGACGATCCACGCACCCTGCATGAACTTGGTGCTGGCGATAATGATTGTCGCAATGCCGGTCGTTAGGGCACCGACCCCGTTGACGATCAGTTTCGTCTGCCAGTGTGGTCCCTTCTTCTCCAGCCATCGTTTGACCATACCGGCCTGAGA
Organism: Nitrospira sp.; assembly: GCA_019636945.1. Lineage (GTDB taxonomy): Bacteria > Nitrospirota > Nitrospiria > Nitrospirales > Nitrospiraceae > Nitrospira_D. Next base: position 57,396 of record JAHBWO010000006.1, read on the forward strand.
CAACGTAAAGGACGCAAACACCCCGATGGCGTACAAGGGGATCAACCCGTGCGTGTCTCCCTCGAAGATGACGAGCAAGAGGCAGGCAAAGAACCCCAGAATGATGATGCCGTTCGAAAATACCAGTCGATCACCGAATGTTGCCATCTGATGGGGCATGAACCCGTCACGAGCCAGAATCGACGCCAGGTGTGGAAAGCCGGCAAAGGCACTGTTCGCCGCTAGGACGAGCAACGCCATGGTGCCGATTTGAACGGAGTAGTAGATGGGGCCTGTGCCGAACGTCAATCGAGCGAGCTGGGAAATTACGGTTTCATCAACCTTTGCCAGGATCCCATGGTGATAGGCCATCCAGCTGATGCCCATGAAGAGCGACGCCAAAATTGTGGACATCCAGACCATGGTGATGGCGGCGTTTTGTGGCTCCGGCGAACGAAAGGCCTTGACCCCGTTTGAAATCACTTCCATTCCGGTCACCGCTGAGCATCCTGCTGCAAAGGCGCGGAGGATGAGAAACAGGGTCAGCGCTTCTGTCTCGACAGGGGTTGGGGGGGGGAGGACTGCGCCGGTACTTGCTAGAGATCGAACGGTCCCGACGAGAACCAGAAGGCCAAGGGCTCCTATGGCAAAATAGGTTGGGACAGCAAAAAACTTGCCGGACTCGCGAACTCCACGGAGATTCATGATGATCATAAACAGAATGGCGACCAATCCAAGGGCTTCGCGGTGCACGAAGAGACTCGGGATGGCGGATGTCAGGGCTGCAATGCCGGCGGCTACGCTGACCGCCACAGTTAAGACATAGTCGATCATCAGGGCTGCAGCCGCCACGAGAGCCGGCCGGTCGCCCAGGTTGGTTCGTGCGACGACGTAAGCCCCACCTCCTTCGGGATACTCGTGGATGATCTGCCGGTAGGAGATCGTCAACACCAAGACCAGAAACAGGATCGCGAAGCTTACGGGAATCGACCAGGCAATGGCTGCCGGACCAGCGAGAATCAAGACCAGGAGGATTTCTTCTGTTCCATAAGCAACGGATGAAATCGCGTTCGAGGAGAAGATGGCAAGAGCGATTGTTTTGGAGAGCCGTTCATGCCTTGCTTGAGCGGTCTTCAGGGGGTCTCCGACCAACCAGCGTTTCAGAAACATAGAGGGATTATCTCACAATCCTTGAACTTGGGTGAATGTTAAGATGGTCTTCCTATAGGGCGAAAGACCTATAGTAGGCCACGCCCGGTTCTGGCTTGCGAGCCCCACAGTAACCTCTGTACGAGTTGACGCACAAAGACTGATAGGGTATGGTAACCCTACATTTCTCTTGTGCTAGTCCGGCGAGAGAAATGCTTCAACCATAACGGACTTCGCGATCGCATCGCGACCAGGTCCAGTTTGGAGCAGCACCACCCGGTTGTTTCTCCCCTCGGTTCTCTGATCCCGTCATAATGCGATCAAACTGAAAGGATAGTTTAGTGGATACGTCTGCTTTACGCAGTTTTCACACCCTCGGTTTATCCGAGGCCATTTTACGCGACTTGGCTGATGCCAAGTTTGTGTCACCAACTCCGATTCAAGAACAAGCCATCCCTCCCGCTCTGGCGGGCCGAGATGTGATCGGATGCGCCCAGACCGGTACGGGAAAAACGGCCGCGTTTGTCATTCCGATGATTGAACGGCTCTCCGCCTTACCAAAAGGGCAGCCGAAAGCGTTGATCCTCGCGCCGACGCGTGAGCTTGCCTTGCAGACCCTGACCACGATTGAGAAACTTGGGCGAAGTCGTCGCATCTCTGCGACCGTCATCGTGGGAGGCGCAGACATGCAAGCCCAAGTGCGAGGATTGCGGCAGCGGCCGGACATCCTGGTGGCGACACCGGGTCGACTGCTTGATCATATGTGGAACGGTACGATTTTGTTGTCGTCCATCACAATGTTGGTGCTGGATGAGGCAGACCGGATGTTGGATATGGGTTTTGCACCTCAAATCAATCAGATCCTTGACGCCTTGCCGGAGGAGCGGCAGACCCTGCTTTTTTCGGCCACGTTACCGGCGGACCTTGCCCGGTTAGTTCAAGCCAGCGTCAACAACCCTGTCCGCGTCATGGTGGCACCGTCAGCGACGACCGCTGACGGAGTGACTCAGGCAGTGCATCATACATCGCATGCCGACAAGTCTGATCTTCTGTTGTCTCTCTTAGGGGCCGATAAAGATACGGCGCTCGTCTTTACCAGAACGAAGCACCGGGCCGATCGGGTCGGGCGTATGCTAGACCGTGCGGGCCATCGGGTCGCGGTGTTGCATGGTGACCGGAGTTTGTCACAGAGGCGTGCTGCTCTGGAAGGTTTTCGACGGGGGGCCTTCCGGGTGCTGGTGGCGACGGATATTGCAGCTCGTGGAATTGATGTGGCCAATATCGGTCATGTGATCAATTTTGATTTACCGAATGTTCCCGAAGACTACGTGCACAGAATCGGTCGTACAGCTCGGATGAAAACGACCGGTCGTGCCACCAGTTTTGTGACCAGCGAGGATGCGCAACAACTCCGTGCGATCGAGCGTCTGTTGGGACAAACCGTTCCGGTCGCCCCGGGAGGTGGGTCTCTTGCACAGGCGAGTCCGCGCGAACATCAAG
>JAHBWO010000060.1 GCA_019636945.1 Nitrospira sp.
CTCAGCGTGAGGCCCTTGACCGAGATATCTTCATGATTATTCCTCGTGGTAGCATGAAAGCCCGATTCGCGAGGCGCAGCGCCCTACAGAATGAGGGCTAAGGGTATTGCTGAAGGAGGAAACGATGGGACGTAGGTGGTGGCAAACGGTAGCGATCACAACTACAACGGTCATGGCATTGTCTGTCTCCGGGTGTGGGTACAATGATCTCCAAGGCTTGGATGAAGATACGAAGGCCGCGTGGAGTGAGGTGATCAATCAATACCAGCGCCGTGCGGACCTCATTCCCAATCTCGTGGCAACGGTCAAAGGGTACGCCGCCCATGAGAAGGAGACGTTGGAAGGCGTTGTCAACGCCAGGGCCAAGGCAACCGGAATGCAAGTGACGCCGGAGGTGCTGAAAGATCCGGCTGCATTCGAGGCGTTTCAAAAGGCGCAAGCGGGGTTAGCCTCAGCGTTGGGACGACTGATCGCGATCGCCGAAAACTACCCCAACCTCAAGGCCGATCAAAACTTCAGAGACCTTCAGAGTCAGCTGGAAGGGACGGAAAATCGAATTGCCGTGGCCCGCAAGCGGTATATTGATCGAGTCGCGGACTACAACAAGATGGTTCGATATTTCCCAACAAACCTGACCGCGAAGTTCCTCTTGCATTTAGAAGAGAAGCCCAACTTTACGGTGGCCGACGAAAAAGCCGTGGCGAAACCCCCGGAAGTAACATTTTGAGAATAGGCTGAGGCTCAGGTCGAGGGTGAGACTGTGGATCGGAAACTAGCAGTCCCAGTTCTCGGATGGTTTGTCTCATGCTTGAGCTTAGCCTCAACCTTGACCCTAGCCTCACACGCATTGGCACTTGATGTCCCTCCGTTGACCGGACGGGTCGTCGATCTCGCTCATGTCTTACCACAGGCAACCGTGGAGGCGCTCACCGCTCGCCTCACGGCACATGAAGGGCAGTCCAGCAATCAAGTTGCCGTTCTAACCATCCCTTCCCTCGAAGGCGAGTCTCTCGAGGAGTTCGCGCATCGCGTGGCCACCACCTGGAAACTCGGTCGAAAAGGGACGGACAACGGAGTGCTCTTGCTGGTGGCGATCGAAGAACGCAAGGTACGAATCGAAGTCGGGTACGGGTTAGAAGGTGTCTTGACCGACATTCGATCGGCACAGATCATCAGGAATGAGATCGTTCCTCGGTTTCGAGCCGGTCATCTGTCCGACGGGATCCTAGAAGGAACCCAGGCAATTGTGAAGACCATTGAAGGAACCTACCAGGCCGCTGAGAACATTCCCCCTCGGGAACAGAGTGCTGTGGTCGAGCAGGTCATAGTGGCGGTCATTGCCGGGTTGTTCGTCGGACTCCTGTTCACTAGTGTGCATCGCTTCATCGGCCCGGTTGCCGGTGCAGGAATCGCAACGTTCCTTGCGCCTTGGGTCGTGCCTGCATTGCTTGCGAGTGGCGTGACGGCGGTCTTGCTGCTGCTTCTTGGTGCAGCGGGGACAAGAGGGCGAACCACTCGATCCCGAGGGCTGGATGATTGGATTTGGTATAGCAGCCGTAGTGGTGGATGGGGTGGGGGATCGTTTGGTGGCGGGGGAGGATTCAGCGGTGGCGGAGGTGACTTTGGGGGAGGGGGTGCCAGTGGAAACTGGTGAGCGACTGGAGCTGACAGCGGAGGAACGTGAACGGATCAGATTGACGGTACACGCGGCGGAGCAGCATACCAACGCTGAAATCGTTCCCATGATCGTCAGGCGGTCCGGACTCTACCGCGATGCCCAGCATCGCACCGGCTTGTTGCTTTCCCTAGTGGTTCTGACGCTCATGCTCACCACGGAAATAGTCTGGCTTCCTTGGGGATGGCATGGTTCCAACGCGGCATGGCTCGTCGTGGTGACGATTGCGGCGTATGGCGTCGGCGTCTGGCTGGGGACTCTGGCTCCGTTTATTCGTTTCCTGACGCCGACGGATCGCATGCATCATAAAGTAAGACTTCGGGCAGAACGGGCGTTCACGAAATATGCGGTCTCGCAGACACGTGAGCGCACCGGTGTGTTGATGATGGTGTCGCTGTTGGAACATCAAATCTATGTGTTGGCGGATCAATCCATTGCACAGCGAGTTCCATCGGAGCGTTGGTCCTCGGTCGTTGAGGCTGCGATCAGCGGGTTGACAAGGGGAGATATCGTCGGCGGGTTATGTCAAGGGATCCAGGCGTGTGGCACGTTGCTTGCTGAGGTATGTCCCGGTCGCCCGGGCGACAATCCTGATGAATTATCGAATGAATTGGTCATAGAGTCGTAAGCTGCTCATCTCCCTTCCCTGCCACTTAATAAAACATCGCGATCAGCCGATAGAGGAGAGACTCGGCGGGGCTGCTCGTCTGGCCAGACCAATCTCGACAAGGAGGAGGCATACGATGTGGAAACATGAGGAGGCGGTAGAGGGTGACATGGCTCGGGGACAGGAGCGAGAACAAGAGCGATGGGTAGAGGATCGGCGGAGCGCGTTACCGAAACACAACGGTCCGATATTACCGGATGAAGTCGCGTTTGTCGGCAAAGATGTCCAGTTCAAGGGTGTCATCACCTACTCAGGGACCGTGCGAATCGATGGGGCCTTGGACGGAGAAATCCACACGGACGGTGGGCTGCTCGTTGGTCCTGAGGCAGTGATTAAAGCAAAAGTGACGGCAGGAGCTGTCGTCTGTCATGGGCATATCACGGGGGACATTGAGGCGACCAGCCAGATCGTGTTATGCGCGCCCGCTGTCGTTGAAGGCAGCCTGACCACGCCGGTGCTTTCGATGGAAGAGGGTGTGGTGTTCAACGGGACGTTGGAGATGAAACCCCAGGCCAAGGTCGAAGTATTGCGTGATACAGACACGAGTTCCACGAGCATGACCAGTCGGCCACCCATTCGACTGGCTGCATAGACGACTGCTCGAAGACTCCTGGCGCGATGTCCAACATGCGTCAGGAGTTTATCGTTGCCTTGTGTGGCTGGTGTTGCCCGCGAGTAATCAGGCTCCAAGCGACCGGCGCATCAGACCACCTTCACATTCGATAGACGCCCCGCGAGCGTTCCGCTAGAATCCGGTCCATGTCAGAGCCGACTGCCTCCCCCGCTGCACCACCGACACAACAGGACGAGAATCAGTCAGTCATCAAGTCAGCCGGGGTGATCGGCGTCGCGACCTTTTCCAGCCGTATCCTCGGATTTATCCGCGACATGGTCATCGCACGACTCTTTGGGGCGACTCCTGCGGCCGATGCGTTTTTTGTCGCCTATCGGATCCCGAATCTGCTCCGTGAGCTCTTTGCCGAGGGCTCGATGTCCGCCGCGTTTATTCCCGTCTTCACCGAATACCACACACTGAAATCGAAGCAGGATGCGTGGGAACTGGCAAGTGCCGCCTTCACGACACTGCTGACGATCGTGACGGGCATTACGCTGGTCGGGATTCTGGGATCGACAGGCATTGTGTGGCTCTTGGCGCCGGGATTCCATGACGATCCGACCCGGCTGGAAATGACGACGTTGCTCACGCGCATCATGTTCCCCTATCTCATTTTCATCAGTTTAGCGGCACTGGCCATGGGAGTGCTTAATTCATTACGGGCCTTTGCCGCACCGGCGTTTTCACCGGTCTTTTTCAATCTGTTCATTATCGGATGCGCGCTGTTCCTGGCCCCGGCTATGCCGGAACCCATCATCGGGGTTGCGATCGGGGTGGTGGCCGGTGGCGCCGCGCAGTTTGCGATGCAATTGCCGGGACTCAGGCGACGAGGCATGCTGTTTGGGTTCACATTCAATCCCGGTCACCCAGGGGTGAAAAAGATTGGTCGACTGATGATTCCGTCGTTGCTTGGGTTGTCGGTCACACAGATCAATATTACCGTGAGCACGATCCTGGGGTCGTTCTTTGCCGGTGGACCCACCTATCTCTTTTACGGCATGCGATTGATCCAATTCCCTTTGGGCGTCTTCGGCGTGGCGTTGGTCACCGCCATCCTGCCCACCTTGTCGGCCCAAGCGGCACGAGGCGCGCTGGATGAACTGCGCACAACGCTCGGGTTTGGACTGCGCATGATCATCTTTATCATGCTGCCGGCCATGGTTGGGTTGATCGTGTTACGGACTCCGATCGTGCACCTGGTGTTTGAACATGGCACGTTTACGGCGCATGATACCGCTGAAACTGCTCTTGCGGTGCTCTGCTATGCTGTCGGCTTATGGGCATTCGGCGGAGTGCGCATCATTGTCTCAGCCTTCTATTCGCTGAAGGACACCACGACGCCGGTTGTTTCAGCCGCCATTGCAGTTGTGGCGAATATTCTGTTCTCATTAGTCTTGATGTCGCATTTGGGGGCGGCAGGGCTTGCCCTCGCCACGGCCATGGCAGCGATGGTCAACGGCGGAATTCTCGTGGCGGTACTCAATCGGAGACTCGGCGGCGTCGACTGGTTTTCAGTGCTTCGTTCGGCTGGTCGGGTAGGGATAGGTTGTGTGCCGATCATAGCGGCTTGTTGGTGGGTCGCCGAAGCACAGATTTGGGCCCAACCCGACGAGTGGATTGCGAAATCTGCGATGCTGTTCATCGGCATTGGACTGAGTGTAGGCGGATATCTGGGCGTCCATGCCTTCTTTCAGTCTGAGGAACTGGGGGTCCTTTGGGGGATGGTGCGCAGAAAGCTCGGGCGTTTCGCGAGATAGTGAGGAGCGGTCTATGGACAAGGTGATGCTGTTTAGCTCACCCTGGGGGTGGATGGGGATTGCGGAGTCTTCAAAAGGAATTCAAGCCATTGTTTTGCCGAAACGATCGGAACGGGCGGTGGAGGCTGACCTCAGAGCCCAGTCAAACGGGCTACTGCAGCGAGGCGAGTCCGCACGACTGGATGTCGCTCGCCGTCAATTACTCGACTATCTTGCCGGCACGCGACACACCTTCGACGTGCCGCTCGATCTGTCACAAGGGACGGTATTCCAGCGGAAGGTCTGGCGGGTGCTTCTCCGTGTGCCGTACGGCAAGCTGCGCTCGTATCAGTGGGTTGCCGCGCGTGTGGGTGGACCACAGTATGCTCGTGCGGTCGGTAACGCGGTTGGTGCGAACCCGATCCCGGTTGTGATCCCTTGTCATCGGATTGTCTCCCAGGATGCCACGCTTGGAGGGTTCTCGGGGGGGCTATCCATGAAGCGCAAGTTGCTATCGCTGGAAGGGACATTGTCTATGCTGGGGAGCAAATAGCAGATGGCTTATACTTGGAGCGATACAGATTTACGGGTGGGTTTTGCTGTGTACCATCGGCCATCAGCCATAGGTTTTTCGATATTCTGATGCGAGCCGTCCTTCAACGTGTCACCAGTGCTTCGGTCGAGGTAGATGGGCACATTGTTGCGCAGATCCAGCAAGGCGTGATGGTGTTACTGGGTGTGGCGAAGGGTGATGACAAGTCCGACGTACGCTATGCGGTTGACAAGATCATGACCCTCCGCATGTTCTCCGACGAACAGGGGAAGATGAATCGATCGCTGGCCGATGTGGGCGGCGCAGTGTTGTTGGTCTCTCAATTCACCCTCTTGGGCCGGACGAGCAATGGCCGACGCCCGAGTTTTGACGATGCGGCTCCTGCTGGTCCGGCTAAGGGGCTCTATGAACAGGTTGCGACCGGACTGCGAGAGGCCGGAACGATGGTTAAGACAGGGATCTTCGCGGCGCATATGCAGGTGGCGTTGGTCAACGATGGGCCGGTGACCTTTGTGTTGGATAGTCGGGAAGGAGGTGTCTCACGGCTCAAGATCTGACGGAGGAGTTCCGATAGATCGACAAGAGTGACAACCCGTTCCCGGTCCGGATTTGGTATACTGACCGTAAGCCACACCGACGTCACAGGAGGTGGAGATGGGAGCTCAAGTTCCTCTTCGGCACCCGCTCAGGGAACTCTTTGGTGCCCTTACCGAGAAGAGTTTCACGGAACACCTCGGTTGGCCCGATGCCAAGGTCACATCCTACGTCTCCAACCTGTTGGTCGATTTTACCCGTACAGATCAACTCTATAAAATTAGAAACCGGAAGGATCAGCCGGTCGATTCGGTTGTAGATTTACTCTTCGAGTCTGAGGTCATGTTCGAAGCGCAATCCCTGAATCGTGAGCGAGACGTCCATCGCCATATCGGCGATTTCACGCTGGTTATGGCGGGACTGTTTCCCGAATATCTGCGTCGCCTCAAAACGGCAGGGCGGATTTACCACAAGGATTTCCTCGTCGATTATGTGAAGACCGGCAAGCGGTCGTACGGAATCGTCGCACAGATCGGTCGTGAGGATGCGGAAACCAGCTTGCCGTTGTTTAAGAAATTATCGGAGAACTTTGAGCTCTGTGTCACCGGCCTGGGCTTTGTGCGATCTGACCTCGATCGTATGCAAAATTCTGCCTACCAAAGGACCCGGGATCTGCTCCTAAATTGAAACCCATCAGACCGATCATTCTCGCGCACGGGGGTGCCGGCTCCCGTGCCATGACCTCCTCACAAGCCGCGTGTCTGTGTCGCGCATTGCAAGTCGGCTATCACTTCGTGGATCATGGAAGTTCCGCACTTGTCGCGGTGGAGCAGACCATTCGAATTCTCGAGCGCAGCGGGCTCTTCAATGCGGGAAACGGGGCTCATCGACAGCTGGATGGAGTCCGACGGATGGATGCGTCGATCATGGAAGGGGAATGTTTACGTGCTGGTGCTGTCGCCTCCATCGAAGGTATTGTTCATCCGATTACGGCTGCTCTCCTCGTTATGAAAGAGACGGCGCATGTCATGCTTGTCGGCCCTTTGGCGACCAAGTTCGCGAAGCATCACAGGATAGAGCTTCAGAAGCGTCAACCTGCGAGAGGCAGACTCTCGTACGGTTCCATACTCAGGCAGATGACCATGAAGGGGGATCGGCATGGAACAGTCGGGGCGGTTGCGCTGGACCGGTCTGGGACCGTCGCTGCCGGTGCATCAACCGGGGGGATCGATCTTATGCTGCCCGGACGAGTCGGGGATACGCCGATCATCGGTTGTGGAGTGTATGCTGACAATGAGACCGGAGCGGTGTCGATGACTGGGTGGGGTGAGAGCATCATGCGTGTGGCCGTTGCGAAAACAATCTGTGATCGGCTAGGACAGGGAAAGACAGCGGAGACGGCGGCGCGATGGGTACTGCAGAAGCTGGTCACAAGAGTAAACGGATCAGCCGGTACGCTGGTCCTTACCCCGAGAGGGAAGTTTGCCATCAGCCATGTGACCTCGCATATGGCGGCTGGGTGGTGGGATGGCAAAGGCAAGCCGACCGTGAGAGACCGATTTCGATGACGACCAGCCTCTTTCATCTCGCATTTCCGATACACGATATTGCTGCAGCCCTACGGTTCTACGTGGGCGGCCTTGGTTGTACCGTGGGGCGACGATCGAAACAGGCTGTGACGCTCGGTTTAGCCGGCCACCAACTTGTCGCACATCTCGTGCAGGACCAGACTCCGAAGCAGAAAGGGATCTACCCCAGTCATTTCGGGTTGGTGTTTCTCTCGCTGGAGGAATGGCAGGCGCTGGCAGATCGGGCCAAGGCGCAGGATCTTACCTTCTATCAGCAGCCGCGAGTGCGTTTCCCAGGCACGCGTATCGAGCACCGGACGTTCTTTCTCAAAGACCCGTCGCACAATCTGCTGGAATTCAAACACTACACTCATGAATCGGCCATCTTCGGTGAACAGGATCACGGTCAGGTCGGCGATTCTTCGGAGTATGCAGAATAGCCGCAAATCAGCGGTCCTACTCCTCGGTGACCGGTACGGGTACGGCGGATTGCCGATCAATCCATTTCAGAATACGTTCATGCCGGCGGGTCAAAAAGGTCGTTTTTCGTAACGGATCGTATCGGCGGGGTGAGGGCAGCATCGCCGCGAGCCAGGCGGCTTCGTCGGACGTCAGTTCGTGGGCGGGTTTGCCGAAATGATGCTGGGCTGCGGCTTCCGCGCCGTAGACGCCATGTCCCCACTCGGCCACATTAAGGTACAGTTCAAGAATACGCCTTTTGGAAAGGCGTTGTTCGAGTTCCCAAGTAATCAGTGCTTCCTTGGCTTTCCGAAAGAGGGAACGTTCGGACGACAGGTAGAGATTCTTGGCCAGTTGCTGTGTAATGGTGCTCCCGCCACGTTTGAATTCACCGGCTTCAAGGTTGTGCATGGCGGCGTCTTTGATGCCTTCCCAGTCGAATCCTTCGTGAGTAAAGAACGACGCATCTTCTGCGGCCACCACGGCATGGCGAAGATGTGGAGAAATACGAGAAAGCGGAACCCACATCCATTGGCGCTTGACGGAACGTCCCTGCTCCTTTGCCTGAGTTTGCCGGGCCTCCATCAGGGCTGTTGATGCGGGGTTGGCCCGAGTGAGGTGTCCGACATCCGGCAAGGTTATAAACCAACTCAGCGCCAGAATGCCCAGTGGAAGTCCGATAAGGAGGATGGCCCACAGCAAGACGCGCCCAATTCTGCTGCGACCGGTTGACTTGAGCGGAGGAGGCTCGTATGTGTAGTGACGCAGAAAGACGGGACTGTGGCTAGGTTTCCGGTTCGAATCCATTCATCAGCCTGACGACATGAAAATCTTCGCAGCCGAGTTTATCAAAAGTTGTCTCGCTCCAGAACAGTTTCCTTCTGGCGCGCTACAAGAGGTTGCCTTTGTCGGGCGCTCCAATGTCGGAAAGTCATCCTTGATCAACTCGTTGCTGAATCGTCGAGACCTGGCCAAAGTCAGTCGGACCCCTGGGAAAACGCAAGCCGTGAACGTGTTTCAGATCTCGACATCAGATCTTCATCTCTCGCAATTCTATCTCGTGGATTTGCCTGGCTACGGATTCGCAAACGTGCCGAAAACCGTGCGCAATCAATGGGGCCCCTTGCTGGAAAGCTATCTCCTCGGTCGCACTGCGCTGATCCGGGTGGTGTTGCTGGTGGACAGTCGCGTTGTGACTGATCAGGACCGGCAGACCATGGCCTGGCTCCGTTCAATCGGGCATGATCCACTCATCGTCGTGACCAAGGTCGATAAGCTGAAGACCAACGAACGGGTGCGAACCGTGCGTCAAATCCATCAGAGTTTAGGAGTGGCCGATGAAGACGCCGTGATTCCCTATTCGTCCATGACGGGAGAAGGAAGAGATCGGCTGTGGGGATCTCTGCGTGAAGCGGCTGGCCGACGGCGAGACGTCTAGCAGGCTGCGGAAAAACTCATTTTGACCCGTGTCACCGTCACGGATATTGAGCTGTGAGAGGACGTTGAATATTCATGCAGGATGCGCAAAAAGGCCGTCCAGCAAGGCCGCAGCGAGCGAAGAGGCGAATCGTACTCTGGGCCGTACGTTGAGCCTCTGAGCGATGCGAGATCGCCGGTGGCGGTCTTTTTCCGCATCCTGCTAGTGATCGTGGTCTATTGCTGGAGCGGGGGTGGCAGGGTCGTGTGGCCCCAAGCTAAAATTTGATCTCGATGTACGACTTATTCTTGAGCTGGACGAGCCAGGCTTGAAACATGTCTTCACTTTTCTGCTGATAGACCAGATCTTGGAGTTCTCGCCGGACTTCTTCATACTTCCGAAACCGTTTGGGTCTTCGATCGTCCATCCGGAGGATCTGGACTCCCTCAGGGCTCTCGATGATGTCGGAGATCCCACCAGGCACCAACCGAGCGATGGCCTGATCGATGATGGGGACGAGTTCACCCTGCCGAACTACGCCGAGCCGTCCGCCTTGCAAGGCGTTATCGCCGTCGGAGTATTCCCTGGCGACATCTTCAAACTTGTCACCTCGCTTCAGGTCATTCATGGCGCGGCGCGCTTTGGTCAGCGCATCGGCCAGCCCGTCTGAGGAGCGTGGCCGAATCAGAATTTGACTCAATTCGTACTCCTCGGCCAACGCAAACCGGTCGTGATGTTCTTGGTAGTACCGCTTCAGCTCGGAGTCGCCCACCATGATATTGCCGCGAATATGCTGATCGGCCACTCGCATGAGCACGAGTTGATCGCGTACGGCCTGGAGGTCGCTGGGGTTCGTAGGATTGAGGGAGGTGCCTTGTCGCTTCATTTGCTCGATGGCTTGCTTAACCTCGATGTCTGACACCTCCACTTTCTTGGCTTTGGCTTCCTGGAGCTGCAATTTCCGTTCAATCAGCTTCGTCAAGGCCATGTATTCCGCGGTTTTTAGTCGTTGGGCGAGGTCTGTTCCTCGGTGCGTACGGGAGAGACGCTCTTGTTCCGCGCCGAACTCACGCTGGACATCGGACAGCATGATCAGCTCGGAATTGACGATGGCGACGATGCGATCCTGCAGGTGAGCTGAAGCCAGGTGCGGGGACCAGCTCGCGAATACGAAGAGGGTCAACGCCGATAGGAGCCGGGTTTCCCAACAGACTCTGTGAGAAGCGGTGGTCATGGTACCTACACCCTGGAGTGGAAAGCCTTCGTCACTCGTTCGATGATTGTACACGAAGCGGTGGGTTCGTGGAAATCAGCAGGAACTAACGCTTGCCGGTGTCCTCGTTAATGTAACGAGCAGCTTCAGCAAACCGAACTGCTGCATTCGTTCGAATATCAGCAATCACCTCGTCGAATCGTTTGCGCCGCTTGTCGGCCAGGAGTTCCTGCCGAAGTCGTTCTTTCGTCGCCAAGTCGGTTTGGATAATGGCTTCATCCAGAGGAGACAGCATGACAAGATAGTATCCAAGCTCGGTCTTGATGGGACCGCTGACCATCCCAGGCTTGAGGGTATGAATGACCGTATCCAGTTCGGGAAGCAGCATGCCTTTTCTGTAGGGGCCCAGATCGCCGCCTTTAGACTTCGTCTTCTCGTCCATCGAGTATCGCTGGGCGAACTTGGCAAAGTTTCCGCCTCGATTCACCTGCGTTTCCAGATCCTTTGCGGCATACACGTTGGGCAAAAGCATGACCGAAATACTGGCTTTCAAAGGGTCCAGCAGTTCGGCGGCGTGCTTCTCGTAGTAGGCGTCAAGTTCGACTTGCGTCAGTTCGACCTTGGATTGAAGCTTGTCCTTGAGAAGTTCGTCGAGGATGAGCTGTTCCTTATATCGTTGTGTCTTGTCCCGGATGATCTCGTTATGATCTAAGCCTCGTCGGCGCCCCTCCTGCATCAGGAGCTCTCGGGTAATCAGTTCCTCCAGGAACTTCCGCTTGCCGCCGTCCTTTTCATAGCGGGAACGTGTGGCGGGTGAGAGCTCTCCCCATCGAAGATCGAATTCGGTTTGGGTAATCGTCCGGCCATTGACCAACGCGACGACCGGTTCCTCTTGCCGCTCGCCGCAGCCAGAGATCATCGGCCCCAAACCGGCCATCACGCCGGCAAGCAGTCCGGGCATGAGATAGGTCCGACAGAATGTCAGGAACCGGAAGTGTCTCATAAGTGGGGGCACATGCGGGTCTCGATCAAGAGCCTGTCGCATCCGTTCTGATCGTCTTGGTATCACAGAGGTCGAGGCTTTGCAAGATTGCATTGAGTTCCGAAAACAGCGACGGCCAGTCGCTCTGGCGCATGGAGATTTCGAACGAGACGGGACTGAGAAACTTCAGCCGTTTCTTCAGCTGGTCCATCAATCGATGAACGGCCTGTTCAGGGATCGTCGCCTTCGGTTGGAACACGATCGTGACCAACGGGCCGTGTACGTCGAGTGAAGCCAGCCGGAGGCGTTTCGCATGCGTCCGAAGTTGCATCACTTCGAGCAACCGCTCGACCGGCTCCGGAGCGGGACCGTACCGGTCCTGGATTTCCCCGTGCAGGAGAGCAAGTTCACCGACTTGGGTGCAGGCCGTCAGCCGTTTGTACAGGGAGAGCCGGTGGTGGGGATCCGTGACGTAGGGTTCGGGGATGAAGGCTGAAACGGGCAGTTGCAGCGTCGGGTCCGGTTCTTCCTCGATGACATGTCCCTTCAACCGTTGAACAGCCTGTTCGACCATTTGCATGTAGAGATCCAGTCCGATGGCGGCAATATGACCGGACTGCTGCTTTCCCAGCAGATTGCCGGCGCCTCGGATCTCCATGTCAGCCGCAGCGATACGGAAGCCTGATCCAAGCTCGGTAAACTGCTGAATGGCGATCAATCGTTTTTGAGCATCGCCGGTCAGTGTGCCTTCATCGGGAATGAGGAAATAGGCGTAGGCCTGATCGCCTCCTCGCCCGACCCGTCCACGCAACTGGTACAGCTGGGCAAGTCCAAAGAGATCGGCGCGGTTCACGATGATCGTATTCGCGGTCGGGACGTCGAGTCCGGACTGAATGATGGCCGAGGCGATCAGAATGTCGGCCTCGCGCTTCACGAATTTCAGCATCACGGCTTCCAACGGTTTGGCGTCCATCTGGCCGTGTGCCATGACCATTCTGGCTTCAGGTATCAGCTGATGCAGCCAGGCTCCGATCCGCTCCATGGTTTCGACACGGTTGTGGACAAAATAGACCTGTCCGCCTCGTCCAAGTTCGCGCAGGACGGCGTCCCGTACGGCTTTGTCGCTGAACCGAACCACCTCCGTTTTGATGGCCAACCGACCAGCCGGAGGGGTGTCGATAATCGAGAGATCTCGCACACTCGACATCGCCATTTGAAGGGTGCGGGGAATGGGGGTGGCGGTCAACGTCAAGACATCGACTTGTGTCCGAAGCTGCTTGAGCCGCTCCTTGTGCTTGACGCCGAACCACTGTTCTTCGTCGATGATGACGAGGCCGAGATGGCGAAACGTCACGTCCTTCTGCAGCAGTCGGTGAGTGCCGATGACGACATCGACGGTTCCGGCCGCGACATCCTTGAGAATGGCTTTCGTGTCTCTCGACGATTGGAATCGCGAGAGCAGCGCAACGCGCATGGGAAAGGGGGCGAAGCGTTCGGCAAAGTTTTCATAATGTTGGTGAGCCAACAGTGTCGTCGGAACCAGGACTGCCACCTGACGATCGTGCTCCACCGCCTTGAAGGCGGCGCGCATGGCGACTTCGGTCTTTCCATACCCCACGTCACCGCACACCAGCCGGTCCATGGGTCTGGTTGATTCCAGGTCTCGGCTGATGTCGGCGATGGCTTTGAGCTGGTCCGCGGTCTCCTCGTATTCAAACGCGGCCTCGAACTCGTGGTAGAGGGTTGTGGTCACGCCATAGGCATTCCGTTTCACCAGCTCCCGGTTGGCATAGAGGTCGATTAACTCTTGGGCCATTTCTTCGATGTCCTTCTTGACCCGGGCGGTCGTTTTGGCCCAACTGGTCCCGCCCAATCGATCGAGTCGAGGTACATGACTCTCGGCGCCGCTGTATCGTTGCACTTGATTCAACCGGTCGAGCGGAACATACAGGGTATCGCCACCCGCAAACTCCAGGATCAAGTAGTCACTCTCGAAGTCTTGGACCGAAAGGCGTTTCAGGCCCCGATACTTCGCGATGCCGTGTTGCACATGCACGACGTAATCGCCGACGCTCAGGTCTTCCAGCGAGGACAGGAACGTGGCGGTCCGACTCTTGAGTTGAGGCTTATGGCGCGCGCCTTTTGCGAAGAGTTCCTCTTCGGTCAGGAGGGCGAGCCGGAGCTCCCCGGATAGAAACCCTACAGAGAGATCGCCGTGCAGCACATAAAACGGGGATTTGCCGGTCCGCTGGCTTGACCAGGTGGAGGGATTCCAGGATTCGGCCGGTAAATCATGTTCTCGAAGGAGGGCGAGCAAGCGATCGACTTGCCCTCGGCTTCGGGCAACCAGAACCACCCGATGCTCATTGCGAAGGCTCTCCAGCAGGCCCAGTGTTTGACTGAAAGCGGTGCCTCTGATTCCAAGACCGATGCTGCCAGGAAGCTGGGTGGAAAATGAAAAGGTCGGCTCCCAGGATGAGTCCGGGACTGCCAGCGGTTCCAGCGCCATCATCGGGCAGGTGGCCATCCGTTGTTGGATGCCGTCCCACGTGAGAAAGAGACGTTCAGGGGAGGGATAGGGATTGGCAATGTCACGATCGACGTGACGGAGGTATCCGTCATCGATTTTGCTCCAGGCTGCCTCACAGGCCTTCTTCAAGCTCTCCGGTTGATCGAGAGCGAGGGAAGGATCCGAGCCAAGATAGTCGAACAACGTGTCCATGGTCTCATAGAGGTCGGGGCTTCGCCATTCTGCATCGGGAGGAATCGGCGCCGTCGCGTCCTGGGCCTGTAAAGGCCGGATAAATTCTCGTGCGGGTAAGACCCACCCCTCGTTCAACTTCTCAATCGACGTTTGAGTTGCGGGGTCGAACAGTCGCATGGATTCGACTTGATCCCCGAGAAACTCCACACGGACCGGGTTCGAGTAGGCGGTCGAGAAGATATCGACGATTCCACCACGAATACTGAACTCTCCAGGAATTTCCACCACGGAAACCCGCCGGTATCCGATGCGAAGGAGGCTCGTGATCAAGGACTCCCGTTCGAAGGTTGCGCCTGTCTTGAAGCGAATCACCGCTTCCTCAAAAAGCGGGCGCGGGATCACGCGATGCATGGCTGCGGCGACGGAGGTCACGAGGATCGTGGGTGGCTTAATCAGCAGGCGATGCAGCGTCGTCATCCGGTGTGCAATCAACGCGACATGTGGTGCCGTTGCTTCGTAGGGGAGGGTCTCCCATTCCGGGAACCACGCGAGGCCTTCGACGGGTAGCCCCATGAGTGTATGGAAGAAGTGCAAGTCATTGAAGATTCGTTCAGCAGATTCGTCACTTGCGGTCAGCACGACCCATGGGGTGGCGCTATCGTGGGAACGACGGCGAAGACGGTCTAGTAGGGTAACGGCACAAGCTGAAGTCGGGCCATGTGCCCCAAGCAGGCACACACGCGCCTGCTTGTGATCGAGGGCCGATCCAAGAGGGACAAGCCAGGAGGGCATGTGAGAAGTGGTGTCAGACACGAATTACGTCGCGGTTGAGCGAATACGGTGAAGGAGTGCTGTGGTCGATTGACCGGGAACCAGCGGGATCGTCCTGACGATGCCGCCACGGGCTTCGACCACCTTGCGGCCGACGATTTGGTCGATAGGCCAGTCTCCGCCTTTCACCAGAATGTCCGGCTGGACGGCCGTAATGAGTTCGAGGGGATCGGGCTCGTTGAAGATCCCGACATAATCGACACAGGCCAAAGCCGCCAGCACTTCGGCCCGCTGCGCCTCTGGAACGATGGGCCGGTCAGGCGCTTTTTCTAAACGCCGAACGGATGCATCACTGTTCACCCCGACCACGAGGACATCGCCCAGAGCCCTTGCCGCTTGGAGGTATCGAGTATGCCCGATATGCATCAGATCGAAACACCCGTTGGTGAACACAATGCGCTTCCCATTCGTCCGATCCATGGCCAGAACGTGGAGGAGTTCCTCTCGCGGCAGGACCTTCGAGTTCATGGCCCCATCATACCTGGCTGCCGGTGCGAGTGGAAGAGCGATTCCTGCCGTGCGAGGGTGGTGTTGAGCTGGAGACTCCCTGATCGTAGGGAGCTCGATCGAACGGTGATCATTGGCTCAAGTTCTCACAGAACGAACCGATACGGCACATAACGGAGTGTAGAGGCTGGCGTCAGCCTGACCGTAGGGATGGGTGTGTCCGGAGTCTAGCCGATGAGTGATGGAGGTGACATAAGCCTGTTCTGGACTATCGGTCTGGTCAATCTCCTGCTGGTCGTCCCCCTGATAGTCTTTCTTGCACAGGCGTTGCGACGGGACCGGACTCGTCGGCTTCAGGCAGAACGCGAGCAGGTTCGACTCCAAGAAAATGAACAAAGACTGAGGAGTATCCTGGAGGCTGAGCCGCAGGGGATTCTGGTGTCGGGACTCGATCATCGGGTGCTTCAGATCAACCCAGCCGGCTGTTTTCTCTTCGACGCCGGGTTTTCAGAAGAAATCATCGGTCGAGATCTTCGACACTTTGTCCATACGGGTGATCATCAGCGGCTCGACGACCTGCACAAGGCTGCCCGGGAGGGACGTGAGACCCGTGGACGGTGCAGACTGGTTGGATTGTCCCGTCAGATTCGGTGGGTCGAGATGACCACCGTTCCTCTTCCGGCTGAGAATGGGTCAGTCGGATCGATCCTCAGTGTGCTCCAAGATGTGACAGAGCAAAAGCGTGCCGATCGTCGTCAAGCGCTCCAACATGCGGTGGCGAAGGTGTTGGCGGCGTCCTCCACCGTTGAGCAAGCCATCCCGGATCTCTTGCAGGCGATCGTCGTGAGTCTGGATTGGCAGGTCGGGTTATTCTGGAGGGTGCAGGACGATCGGCGATCCCTCACGTGCGCGCATGGGTGGTCCGTTGATTCGACGATGATCCAGGGGTTTTTGCGCAACAGCCGGCAACAGGACCACGGTCCTGACTCCGACCTGCCGGGGTGTTGCTGGGCGCGTGGCGAGCCGTTGTGGATTGAGGATATCGCAGGAGCGCCGCTCTTTACGCGTGAGTCTCTCGAGGCCCCCGGGGTGCTGCGTGGAGCCTGTGCCTTTCCGATTTGGCTCAGAGCCAACGTCTATGGTGTCATGGAATTCCTCAGCCGAGAGGCTCAGGCGGAAGACCGGGATCTGTTACGCGCGTTGGGCACGACCGGAAGTCAGATCGGCCTCTTCGTCGAACGGGCCGAAGTAGAAGCGGCGTTGCATCAGAACGAGGCCCGTACCAGCCTGATCATCGACACGGCCCTCGATGCGGTGATGACCATGGATGACAGCGGCCGTATTACGGAGTGGAATGCCCAGGCGGAACAAACCTTTGGGTGGTCCGCGCTCGAGGCCATCGGAGGAGACGCAGCCGACACGATTTGTCCGCTGTCCCACCGCCGTGGCTATCGCGAGTATGTTCAGCGCCTGCTCCAGCCTCAAGATGTGCCCACCGCTCAGCGACTGGTGGAGATGATCGGGATTCGGCGAGACGGTCGGGAGTTTCCCATGGAAATCGCCATGACCCCGTTGACGATCGAGGGCATCACCATTTTCAGCGCGTTCATTCGGGATATTACCGGACGAAAAGAAGCGGAGCAGGCGTTGAAAAACTATGCGCAGCAATTGGAACAGATCAATCACCAATTGGATGGAGCGTTGCGGGAAGCCAAAGCCGCGACTGAGGCCAAGTCATTGTTTCTGGCCAGCATGAGTCACGAAATCCGGACACCGATGAACGGGGTGATCGGGATGACCGGACTTCTGTTGGATACCCACCTCACGGAGGAACAACGTGAATATGCTGAAACCGTTCGGACCTGCGGCGACCATCTGTTGACGATCATCAACGACGTCCTCGACTTCTCAAAGATCGAGGCAGGGAAACTGGATTTGGAGACGATTGCGTTCGACCTTCGCCTCGCCATCGATGAATCGCTGGATCTCGTGGCGGAGCGAGCGTCCTCAAAAGGACTGAATCTGGCCTGTCTGTTCCATGCCGATGTGCCGAGACACTTGCTGGGTGACCCAGGGCGCCTCCGCCAGATCGTCATGAACCTGGCTGCGAACGCCATAAAGTTTACCGACCAGGGAGATG
This sequence comes from Nitrospira sp., assembly GCA_019636945.1. Taxonomy (GTDB): domain Bacteria; phylum Nitrospirota; class Nitrospiria; order Nitrospirales; family Nitrospiraceae; genus Nitrospira_D. The sequence goes on from JAHBWO010000060.1 coordinate 17,543, forward strand.
TGGTGGTGGAGGTGACCGTTGAAGCGGAATCGACGGAGGAGGCCACGATTCGTGTGGCGGTCACGGATACGGGGATCGGTATTTCCGAAGAGACTCGTGACAGATTGTTCCAGTCGTTCAGCCAGGCCGATGGATCTACGACGAGGAAGTACGGCGGAACCGGTCTCGGCCTTGCGATCTGCAAACGGCTGATCGAATTGATGGGAGGCGCGATCGGAGTCACGAGTCAAGTGGGGGTCGGGAGCTGCTTCTGGTTTACCGTGAAGTTGCACAAGCAGGTCAGCGGTTCCCAGGTGGTCGAGAGGAATTCCGTCTTGTTGGCCGGACTCCACATCCTTATTGTGGACAGCAAGGCCATCAACCGAAAGATCCTGGAGCTGATGACGAAGAAATGGGGGATGCAGCCGACGCTCGTCACAAGTGGACCCGAAGCGCTCATGGCCCTGAGTCAGACACAACGGCAACCGGCATTTGACCTTGTGCTGTTGGACGTGGATATGGGGCCGACGGATGGAGTCGAATTGGCGCGCACCATACGGGCGCGAACGGGAGGGGCTGAGATTCAGCTGGTGCTGCTGACTTCATTCGGTCGACGGGGAGACGCAAAAACCGCCAAAGCCGCAGGAATCTCCGCGTACCTGACGAAACCAATTCGTGAGCGGCAGTTACACGATTGTCTCGTGGCCGTCATGACGCAGTACTCTGCGACCGCCGGTGCGGCTGTGGTGAATCACTCGGTTCCCCTCATTACTCGTCATACCCTTGCCGAGACGAAGGCCAATGTGGACCTTCGCATACTGCTGGCTGAGGACAACGTCGTCAATCAGAAAGTGGCGGTCCGCCTCTTCCAGCGATTGGGGTATCGCATTGACGTGGTGGCCAACGGGCGGGAAGTGGTCGAGGCGCTGTCCCGGATCCGTTACGATGTCATTTTCATGGACTGTCAAATGCCGGAGATGGACGGCTTTGAAGCGACACGCGTGATTCGGGAACGTGAGAAATCCAAAACAGTTTCAGGTTCCATGTTTCAGGTTTCAAGGGTAGAACCGGAGCTTTCCGGTCTCCAACCTGAACCTCGAAACTTGAAACCTGAGACTCCCCATCCCGTGCCGATCGTGGCCTTGACCGCGAACGCCATGCAGGGAGATCGTGAGCAATGCCTGGCCGCGGGGATGGATGACTATCTTTCCAAACCGATTTCAGTCGAGGCCTTGGCGGCCGTTCTCCAGCGCATGCAGCACGCACGTGCGGGAAATCGGTCAGGGGGGAACCAAGAAGCTGCCTAACCTAGTCGGCTTCTGTATGGCTCGCTTGTGTTACGCCAGTTCGAGCGTCAATTGTTCTAGGGCTCTGGAGGACTTCCGAGGTGGCTTCGGTGGAGAGGCTGGATCTGGAGCCTGGTCGACGGACGAGTTGTGGCCGTCTTTGTGTTGCGCTGGTTCTGTTGTGAGCTCTTGCAAGGTTCCTCGGCAGGCTCCGCAGTGATGTCGTTGAGGCTGGATCGTTTTCCGTTGTCGCCGATAGAGACGTCCGCACGTGATGCATTGCCAGGCAAATCTCGACAAGGCGATGACTTCCTTCTCCAGTGAGTGGTACGTCGTCACAGCCACCTCTCCCGAAGAATTGATCTGTCTCATTTTTCTCAGAAATGCCAGGCCATGATCAGGGCGCCGTTTCAGGACATCGAACTGCCATTGGTGAATCATTTCATGCGCAAGGGTGTTGATCAGTTCCTGCTCCACATAGGACATTCGCGCGGCCAGTTGTTCAAAGAGCGGACGCGAGAGACGAATCTCTCGTCGACCGGTACTTGGGAGATTGGGGTACGAGGTTCGTGGCCCGCCCCGGCAGGTGAACATGCCGACGGAGGAGGTCAGTCGTGCACTCCAGCGAATTGGAATCGGTGGGAGAGCCCCCCCAAAGTACCGTGCGTTCAACTGTTGCCAACGAGCCTCGAGCATCTCAGGCGAAAGGGCTGTCGAGCTGTGTGAGATCGGCTTCATCCCAGCTCCTCCAGCACGGCAGCGGCAAGCAGCGGTAGCATGATTTCATGGTGACCGGTCAGGGAATAGCCCTGGCCGCCTTTTTGTGTGGGCCGCCGCACGACGTTCGTCTGAGGGCGATAATGGACCAAGAAATCCATGTTGGCGGTGGTAATGTTCGAGATCGGGTGACCGAGGTTGCGCCCCAGCGACAGCGTTTTGAGAAAGACTTCCGGAAGAATCACGGCGGATCCGATGTTGACATATACCCCGCCTTCCATCTTGGCAACCACGGCAGTCAAACGTCTGAAGTCGAGCAGCGAAGTCGCTCCGATGGCGGCCCCGTCAGCCGAGGGGTGCATGTGGATAATATCGGTTCCGACAGCAACATGGACGGTGACCGGTAGGCCAAGTCGAACACCGGTGGCCAGAATGCTGGTCCTGCGATTCGGGAACTGCGGCGCCGCGTGATGCATGTAGGTCCCAATGGCTTCCCCCAATCCCTGGCCTGCCGCTGCGCCACGGATGATGGCTTCGTTCAAGATCCGTCCCGTCTCCTCCGCCATGCCGAATCGACCTTCATCGATCTCAGCATCCACTTCCTCAGAGGTATGCCCCATAAGAGCCAATTCGAAGTCATGAATAATCCCCGCCCCATTCATGGCCACTGCTGTGACGATCCCCCGTTCCATCAAATCCGTAATGATCGGGGCGAGCCCCACCTTAATGACATGCGCACCGATTCCGATGATGACCGGACGGCGCTTCCGATGGGCTTTTGCGATGGCTCGGGCGACGGCCCGCAATGACTTGACCGCAAGGATATCAGGCAAGCCATCGCAGAAGGCCTTGAATGAACCCCCACGTTTCCACGGCGTCGCAAAGTCGGCGACCCGAACCTTGCTATACCGTTTCTTCAATGGATAGGTCTTGAGATCCGATACATTGATCGGAGCAATCAAGGCAGGACGGGCGGTTGGAGATGTCCGATTAGGACTCGTTGCCAAGGAGATGATCCTCTATAAGCTCACAGAGCACATGGCCCAGCGTGATATGACTTTCCTGGATCCGAGATGTGAGGGTGGACGGCACGATAAACGGGTGATCAACCAGTCCAGCCAGTTTGCCTCCCGATCCGCCGGTCCAGGCCACGGTGATCAGTCCGCATTCACGCGCCGCTGCGATGCCCTTCAGGACATTGGGAGAGTTCCCACTCGTACTGATACCGACGGCAATATCGCCCTTGCGGCCATGAGCTCGAACCTGGCGGGCGAAGAGCTCTTCATACCCATAGTCATTGGCGATGCATGTGATCGCGGCGATGTCCGTCGCCAAGGCGATCGCAGGGAGCGGCACGCGGTCGCGCCGATAGCGGCCCACAAATTCAGCAGCGATATGGGCGGCATCCGTGGAGCTTCCGCCGTTGCCGAAGAGCAGAACCTTGTTGCCGTTGTTGAACGCATTCGCGATGAGCTGTGCGACCTGCACGATGCGGTCGGCGTGCTCGCGGGCGAATTGCTGTTTGACATTGGCACTGTCGGCAAAGGCGTTCAGCACAACTGCTTGCATGGGCGAGATTCTAGGCGAGGCGGCACGGTGTGTCAAACGAAGGCGGGGATCCGTCGTGTGAGCACAACATGGTTGTTGTGCGAGAATCGGGTTGGCCGACCGCGTTCACTGCACGATCTCCCAATGACCACCCTTGGCTGGACCAACACGCTTCACATATCCCTTCATTTTCAGATGATGAATGTTCTTTTCTATGGCCGTCGTGCTCATGCGTAATCGCTTTGCCAGTTCCGATACAGTGACTCTGGGATTGTCTTTCATAGACTGCACAATGGCCGTACGGGTTTCACCCAACTTTTCACCCAACCGGTCTTGGACAGCCCCAGAGGCGGAAGCCCGCAGGTGCGCAGGATTCGCGCGGAAGGTCAGCATCAGCCCTGCCATCCCGAAGTCATAGGTCGGCGGATCAATCCCGTGCTCCCGGCATTCGCGGTTGATCTTCTCAATACCGCGTCCCCAGGACTCGATATAGCCTGCTCGGAAGAACGCATTGGCGATCAACGGATTGAAGGGTTGGGACGGATGTTTGCCCAGCAGTTTTTCCAACGTCCAGTGCTCCGGCAGGTCACCGGGGTTCCAAAGCACGAGCTTGTCTTCATACACGCTGATCTGGATGGGCACGCCGCCGCTGTAATCTTTATGGACTACCGCATTCAGCAGGGCTTCCCGCAGAGCGGCGTATGGATAGAGGAAGGTCTCACGCCGCTGCAAGCCATGGTAGCTGATATAGGCCTTTAGATACTTCGTATGCAGGAGTTCCAGCGCGCGCTCCACCTGTTCGAACAGGCTGCCATGCACCTCGTCTTGATACCGGAGATCATCGTCCGTGACAAAGAAGCCGATCTTGATCCATGCCCCGCTGACATACTGTTCCGGTCTAGGTGAAAACAGGAGACACGTCGCCCGTTTCAAACCATGCTTCTCTGTCAGTTCCAGATTCCCGAGAATGACTTCTCGGCTGTCGCGCAAGACGGACCGGTCCATCCGGCCGCTCTGCGAAGCACCGGCTTTGAAGAGACGCAAGGCTGCGGCACTGCACGATCGTGCGGTGAACGAGGGTTCTGGGGCATCATCCCAATGGCGGCCCCGTTTCTTCAATAAGAACTGCTCAAGCACGGCGCCCTTCAGTTCCTGCGTGGTGCTGCCGCTTCGAATATAGTAGACGCCTTTGTAGCTGATCGGGCTGGGATAGGGCTCCACCCGAATTTCTACCAATTCCTTCCCCGCCGTTTTGACGAGTCGAACGTCCGCCATGATGCCCAACACATCGCGGATCTTATTCGGCAGATCTTCCATCAGCTTCCCGGCGTGGCTCACCCCGACAGCCTTTCCCTCGTTATCCCGACCGATCACCAGCACCCCGCCGTCGGCATTGGCAAAACCACAGAGCCACTTTACACACTCGTCCCTCCAGGACTCCTTCCACTCGATGCGCTGGGTCTCTTTCTTCATAGTTGATGGTGGAAAGTGGAGAGGGGATAGTTATTGCGCACGAATCGATGCACAGCTCTGCTCGGTCATATATTCTGTCTGATAAAACAACTCCATCCAGTACAATGTCGCGTCCGCCTCTTTGAGTGGGAATTCGTCTTGTGCGCGAAGCCTGGCTTGCTTTCGGCATGTTCTGCCTCGCGCATCATCACCCCGATCGATGTGCCGCCACGCAATAGGTCGTAGCGAGACCTGAGAGAGGAATAGAGTTCGGATTTCTTGATAGCCATGGATCAAGCTTCTGAATGAAGAAATTTGTGTTGCGAAGAATACCCCTTTCCAAGCAGGAAATCACCACAGCTCAACGGCCGGGAGACTCAAAATAGGCGTCATTATTGGGACGGTTCGCAGATCAGTGGATCAAGACGATCGGCATGTTGATGGGCCCACGAAAGCCAGTGATCCGCTGGGCCTCCCGGCTGGATCTCCCCATGCTTGGCAATCAGCATTTTTTTGAGAACTGCCAGATACTCTCGAAGCTGCTGCGCCGTGGCTCAATTGACT
>JAHBWO010000061.1 GCA_019636945.1 Nitrospira sp.
GCTGGTAACGCAAAAGCCATGCGCGCATCCAGGGGGAATGTACATTTGCTGCAGGGTTGATCCGGATAAGACTATGCCATACCATTTGCCGAATGTGGGTGATCCCTTCCGGATATCGAGGACCACATCGTATACCGTACCTTCCAGGGCCATCACGAGTTTCCCTTGGGCATTGGGTTGTTGGAAATGCAGACCTCGTACGGTGTTGCGAATAGACCGAGAATAGTTATCCTGAACGAAGTGTTCCGTAATACCCGCGTCACGGTATCGCTGTTCGTGATAGGTTTCTGCAAACGAACCACGATGATCTCCCAAGAGGGAGGGTTCCAGTACGAGGACGCCAGGAATGTTGATAGAAGTTACATGCATGACACTGCCTACTCCGGATCAGGGTTTTGTCCGGGCAGCAGGCCGGTTGAAGGATCAAGGCTTCCTGACGTATCGGGATACAATTGCCCCAAGCGGTCTATTAACGGTAGTGCCTCAGGTGTGGTATTCATCCTAGGAGCACTGACCGGATGATCCCAGACGAGGGTGGAGATATTGGCTTCCTGGAGCAGAGACCGGATCGTAGACGCGCAGGCCTCAAGTGTGAGTTCAGTCCCCTCGCGAAGATCAAGAATGCGATCTTGAAGATTAGTCGGGGGTGGCTCCGTATGAAGGAGTCTCCAGCAGCGATCGAAAATTGTTTGGCGAAGTTCTTTGGATAGGTTGATGGTCGTCAGATCCGCAGTGCACAGTGCCGACACGAATAAGACAAACTGGAGCTCAGGCATTCCTGGATGCTCGACATCGAGAGACGGCATCCGCTCATTATCCGTACGAATCTTCAGGGAGTCAACTGTCGGTTCCGTAAGTGTGCTTTGTTGACCTGGCATAGGAGGGAAGAGAGGAAAAATGGTGACGATCGCTCTGACCGGACAACTCCAAACCATGGATGGGGAGTGTGATCTCGCCTGCGAAATCGATCAGGCGCTGTCCGTTCGACAACTGATTCAGCGGCAGGGTGTTCAATTGCGTCATTTACTGCAGCTATTACGCGAAAAAAAGGTGCTGGTCACGATCAACAAGAGAATTGCGAGCGAAGATTCGCTTGTGCACGATGGGGATGCGATTCGTCTCATCGGCCATGACGGGATGGGTGGGAGCGGGCTTGGCCCTACGCATTTGTAGAAGGAGAAAGCGTAAGTGACGAGGGGGATCGAAACCGAACCTGTTTCGATCCCCCTCATAAAACAAGGCTGTATGCAGCGGATGATCAAACTGGCTGCTGATCAAGCACTGCAGCAACGCCAGGACAGGAGCCTGTATTATTTCTTGCCGAGAATCGCGTCCTTAGCTGCCTTCGCCACCCGGAATTTCACCACGCGCTTTGCGGGGATCTTGATCTCTGCGCCGGTTTGAGGGTTCCGCCCGATCCGTGCCTTGCGGTTGGCCAGCTTGAGTTTACCGATACCGGGTACGGTGAAGACATTCTTGGCCTCACGATACGCTAAGGCCGCCAGATCATCAAGAATCTGGACCGCCCCTTTCTTTGTGATGCCAGCTTTCCCGGCGATGTAATCAGCAATCTGGGACTTGGTCATTGATTTTGCCATTCGTAAACCTCCTTGAGGGTAAGGAATGAAAGAAATTATGGTTCGTGTGACGCGACTCGCACAGAAACATTCCGCCAGAGAGTTGGGAGCGCCCGAATGTCCGCTCGTGCTCGCCTTATGAAAGTCGGCGAGAGTGTAGCCAAGAGTCGAAAGAGTGTCAACGAGAAAAAGCGCGACTGGCGCGAAGAAATGCGTACGCGGCCCTTGCGGATCCTGCAAATGGAAGGGTACAGTAGGGCTAGATGGACTTCAGGGTCAGCGTAAACGGCTCTTGACCGTGGATCAGGTGAGATGGGTAAAGACCTTCCTATAATATCCGTAGGTACATCAAGCTCATCTTCGGAGCAGCCTGATAACTTTCTTTATTCCCGAGTCTTCTGTCAAAAAGAAAACTCACCTCCCCTCGGCCTGTTGCTGGAGTTTCTCAGGTCTCGTGGGCAGGTTCCGGTCCTTCCGAGCAACCTGGAGGAGGGCCTGCTTCAGGAGTGGGCCTGGGTTCAAGTGGCGTTGGGCTATCAGCGGGATCGGAAACCGATCCAGGTCTTTTGTGTACGCGATCGTGGAAGTTACCGAGATGTCTATGACCAGGAGAAGCAGCAATTTCTGGATGTCCTCACGGCCTATGCCGACGTAGAGGCGCAATTGGCGTTGGAGTATGTGAACCGATGCCGATTTATTTTGACGACGCGCATGGTCGAAGACGATGTGACGGATGAAGGCTATGATTTCAATGGCTGGATTCTTGAGTTCTACCAAGAACAGTGCAATGGGATCGTACAGATTGACCGACAGGGGTTCTATTCTCCCAAGGGGGAATTAATCGTTGATCTGTCGAGTTCGTCCGAGAGTTGATGTGACGCAGGCGCCGAGCTGGCAATCTCTCCCGTTATTCGAACAAACGGCACGATGGTTTGAACGGGCACACGCGGCTCTGCTCGGCGAATTGCCATGTCGTCAGGGCTGCTCCCATTGTTGTGTGGGGATTTTCCCCGTCACGGTTCTTGATCAGCAAGTCATCCAGTTGGGGTTGAGTACGCTATCCGACTCTCATCGGAACCGAATCGTGGAGACTGCGGCAGCTCAGATCACCGACCTGACGGCCGCGGTACCCCAGCTGCTCACGAATCGGTTTGTCGATCACTGGTCGGAGCAGGAATGCGAACAGGTGATCGACCAGTGTTCTACCTGGCCCTGTCCTGCGTTAGAAAGTGATGGAGGGTGTGCGATCTATCAGTTTCGGCCGCTCGTGTGTCGATCTATGGGAATTCCTTCGGAGGACGATGACCATGTCAATGGCACCTGTGCAGTGCAAACGTCGATTCCATTGATTCGACTCTCGAAAGCCCTTCGTGAGGAGGAGGATCGTCTGGCTGTGCTGGAAGCGGACGAACTTGAGGCCTTGCGCCACCAGCAAGGAGAGGAAGGAGAAGAAATGCTCCTCCCCTTTGCCTTCATACTAGCGGCATCGTCGCAGGCAATCTCGGCCTAGACAGCATATTTCTCGCTATGCTAAGGTAACCACCCTTGGTTATGGGAGCGCCTGTAGCTCAGCTGGATAGAGCATCAGCCTCCGGAGCTGAGGGCCACAGGTTCAAATCCTGTCAGGCGCACCAAACCGCCTCTTGTGGTCGCAGCGACAATTCAATACCCGGTGGGGCCGTTAGCTCAGTTGGTAGAGCAGCTGACTCTTAATCAGCGGGCCGTAGGTTCGACCCCTACACGGCCCACCATTTCACATCAACTAGCTCTGCATCCGTCTACTGTCTCCTTGGTAGTGGAGGGGAATGCGTTGCATTTTTGGCATTTGCCAGAGATGTTCCTCTGATAGACGGTCCCAATGTTCACGGCGTTTACAGTGAGGCCTTCTCTATCTATTCAATTATTTTGGCAAGAGTGCCGGCGATAATCTCATTTCCTTCCCGAGTTAAGTGGGCCTGAATGTCGAAGTAATGTTCTTTGGGAATCTTTAAACGTGAAAGATCAACAAAGCAACTGAGATTAGATCCTGCTCGTATAATGTAGGGATATACTTCCATTATACTTTCAATATCATGCAATGTAGTCTTAGGATTTAATCTCTCGGTAAAGAACGATGAGGGTTGTAAAATACAATAAAAATTGGCGCCTCTGCTCTTTACTAACTGTTCAGCTGCTCTCCAATTATTAATTATAAAATCACTAACTGCTTCAGCCGTCACGTGGTTAGTGCAATCCGAGTGTGAGTCCGGCTGATGTACTCGACGTGATTTAATTTGTTCATAGAGCGCGTAGATTGATGTTTCCCTGACAAATGCCGTAAGTCCAAACAAGAGAGAATGTCGCCCGTACGGAGTATATGAAGTAACTGACAAGGCATCATTGATCTGCTGTTCTCGAGCATGTGCCCCTACCATACCTGGATAGCATCCATACACCGCATCGTTGTATCCATCATAAAATACAACTGAATCTCCCTTTTGTATTTCACTTAAATTAGAAATCAGCCTATTTAAAGATTGTCTATTTGTCCATGCGAGCTCCGCATAATTGATAGAATTCAAGCCCGTCCTTTTTGTAAATAACGATGGAATGGCCCCATCATCTCGTACTCCATATCCCCACATGGTGGAGCCACCAAAGAAATGGATTGTGTGTGCGGTATTAGATTTAACTGGGCTCCCTGTAACTCTCAACCCTTTCCCGGTTATATTGATATACCTCCCATGAAACTCCTTTGATTGCCAGCCGACATGCGATTTATAGGGGATATTGGCTGTCCCTTGATATTCAGTAAAAAACTCCAACTGTTCTGGATCAAGGGATGGAAGATCCTTTGGGGTCGAAGATGCCTCCAGTTGTGCCTTGGCTGTAAAAACGTACGCACACAACTCTGCTAGTCCTGCCATCATCATGGTGATTAACAAGATAATTGATACCGTAGCTACGTTCTTTTTTATGGTCATAATTGATTTGAGCGATGATTTACACTGTGGAATAGTTCCATTCACGCGGAGTCCCTTTTTCTTGTAATGGCGAATAATCCCCTCAAGGAGTCCTTCTGCTGTCTGTTGCTATTGCTTTGCATGTATCGCCCTTGCTTCATCATATCGGTATACATTGCCCGCGGGCGGATAAAACCTTCTAGTGCGTGTTTGCTTTCCCGCATACTCGGGAGTATGAGCTCGCTCTGTGTGTGGAGCCGACACGGGTGCTCTATGTGCGACGGCCTAGGTGACCAGCACATGCCGAGGCTGAAGAGTCATCCTGATGCCTCCTTTCGGCCGCAAGGTCACCATAAGGTAAGGTTCTACCTTGTCTTGTGCCAATTGCAGATCATAGTGTCGGCCAATCAAGGCTAGCAGGAGTGGTCCTTCAACAGACGCGAAATGAAGTCCTACGCAGGTGCGTGGTCCTGCACCAAACGGCATGTAGGCGTAGCGAGAACCTGGGCGCTTGTCATCCAGCCATCGCTCCGGCCGAAATTGCTCAGGGTCCGTCCAAAAATCTGGATGCCTATGGAGATTGTATGAGCCGACCAAGACGAAGGCGCCTTCCGGCAGGGACATCCCACCGACCGTCGTATTCACCGCGGCTTTGCGGTGAACCGCCGGTGCCGGTGGATAGAGACGGAGTGATTCCTCGAAGATGGCGCGCGTATAGGGAAGCCGCTCAAGATCCTCGGCGTTGGGGGGGCGTCCCTGGAGCACTCGGTCCACTTCCTCATGAAAACGTGCTTTCGTCTCGGCGTGAGTCGCCAAGAGATACCATGTCCAGGAGAGAGCATTGGCGGTCGTCTCGTGGCCCGCAGCAAAAATGGTCAACGCTTCATCCCGCAGCTCTTGATCGGTCAGGCCCTCACCGGTTTCGTCGTCTCGCGCCTGAAGCAGCAGATCCAGGAGGTCATCATGGTGTGCGCCGCTCCGGCGCCGTTCCGCGAGTAGGCCATACATCAGCCCGTCCATGAACCGCATCACGGAATGAAATTCACGGTTGCGGGCGGTCGGCACCCACAGGGGGAGGGACAGGGGATTACTGAACGAGTTGAAGGCATACTTGATACTGACTTGGAGGGCATGACTGATTCGATCGGTGTGTTGGGTCATGCTGGCGGTGAACATCGTTTGTGAAATGACTTCGAGGGCCAGCTGCATCATTTCCGCAGCAATGTCGATGGTGTCTCCTTCCTGGTCTTTCCACGAAGCCAATCGTTGCTCGCCGACCTGGGCCATGCGATCGGCCATCGCGGCCATCCGAGAGCGGTGAAAGATCGGCTGGATGATGCGGCGATGCCGTTTCCACACTTCACCAGAACTGGTTACCAAGCCATTGCCCAGGACTAGGGCAAGGCCATGTGGTTTTCGAGGATTGTAGACCTTCACAAAACGATCCGACTGTTTGACCAGGATTTCTTCGGCGAGGTCAGGATGACTGAACAGATAGAATGTCTTCGGACCAAGCCGGAAGCGGATCGCATCCCCGTGCTGCCGCCACCAGGCCGAGAGGGACTCCAGAGGACGCTGCCTAAACGCACCAAGGTGACCCAGCAACGGTACTGCTCCGGGAACATCGACTAAGGTGAAGGAGGAAACAGAGTCCGACATGAGAGCAGGGACCGTATCACAGTGGGCGAGAGGCATCAAACAGGTATGGATTAACTCGGACCTTTGATCTGGCTGGCCCAAGAACAACTGCTTATGAATTTGTGTGATCTACCGCAAATGCAGTGAGATGGAGTTAAAACCTATTGTGGTCATCACGAGTGTCTGCATTGAATAGCTCATCGTGATGCGATGCCCCAATTGGAATTCGATGATTGAGAGTCAATGTCTCGCGCTGCTCGCCTCTCTTGCTGGCAGGTTTTTAACATCCTCACAACACTCCATGTCCCTATTTTGGGGCTGTTCGTCGAATAAGAGTCAGTTTGGTGCACGCACCAATGCTTTCCAGGCTCATCCGCAGTTCATTTTTAAAGACAGGAAAGTCCTCTGCTACAGAACTCGCCAGTGCTGAGTTTTGCCTTCGGTGAGACGAGTTATGCTACGTACATACTGCCGGGTAGGGTTTGCTCCGAGAAGCCCCAACCGTACGTCAACAATGGATTCGCTTGTAGTCGTCCTATATCGTGCGTTACGATATCGAAATAAGCATCGCTAAATTGAATTGATGATACACGGATAGGAGGATGTCATGAGGCATACGCACATATTGACGGCCTTGGCGATCTTCGCCGTAACCGGAATAGTCAGCCAATCCCCAAACCTTGCCCAGGCGTGGCAGGGGAATGACATTGCGCATCTCAGTGGGATCATGACGAGTGCTGCTGTTGCAAGTGTTGAGCAGCAGTCGTTGATTCACAAGGTGGGAGCTGACAGCTATTCCGGTGGTTATTCAGGGATGTCAGGAGCCGAGATGAAATCTGGCACGGCACCATCGTCTCAAGGGGGCGTATCAGGTACTCAACCCCGTTCGACGGGGGACTACAAGTTTAGTGCACCCGGTAACGACAGTCGATATGGCTCCGCCCCTTCCAACCCCTCAGACAACTACTTTAAGAAGGAATCGTCTGGATCCTCGACTGGACCTTACGGTGGGTCTATCTATGGTGGACTCCCGTCGACGCCGAGTGCAGATCCGATGATCAAGGATTTGAGTCGGTAAACCGTCAATACCGGCGGAGGGGATTTGGATGGAGGAGCGAGGAGCTTCCTGAGACCTGAGGTCAATCCAGTTTTGCGGGTCCTCTACTTACCCAGATAGGCTTGGGAGCCTCAGCTACTTAGATGCGGCTGGTAAGGGCGGACCTATTTCCCTCATGATGATTTTCTTGGCCAGAGCACGTGTAGCGTGCTGAAGTAGATCTTCCTCCGTGTTCTCCTCGCAGCCTGCTACCTTGGCCGTCATGAATTTGTGTGTCACTCCGCCTGGTATCTCTTCAGTTACAGTCAGGACCGTGATTTGAACTTGCCGTGTATAGGCCCCTTGGGAAACGCATCTTAGGATGGTATTCTGAGCCCTCGGTGCCTATTCGTCTTCACCCGTTATACCCGCATGATAGGAGTACCCTGCTCAGGGGAAGCAGTATCTATGGCCGATTCTACACGCACCCCTCCATTTGAAAAGCAGGATCCTTGGGCGAAGGATCTGACAACCATGTCTGGGGTTCGGCGGCTGAGCACTCAAGTGCTCAGGCTGGCTACCGCGGTCGGGATGGAATTCCGTCATCGCTTGCTCGATGCTCGGGCGGCCGGGCTGGTCTATGCGACGTTGTTGTCGTTGGTCCCATTTCTCGCCGTCATGTTCTCGGTGCTCAAGGCCTTTGATGTCCACCACGTCATCGAACCTCTCCTGGCTCAGGTGTTGGAACCGCTGGGCCCAAAGAGTCACGAGATCACGGCCACGCTCGTGGGATTCGTGGATAATATCAAGATCGGTGTGCTCGGCGTCGTCGGCATCGGCGGTCTCTTCTACACGACCTACTCACTTATCGACAAAATCGAACAGGCGTTGAATGCGATCTGGCAGGTGAAGCAGGGGCGTACCTGGGAACGAAAGTTTGCCGACTATTTAAGTGCGGTCCTGGTGGGGCCGGTGCTCGTCATGAGCGCGTTCGGGATGGTGGCGTCGCTTCAGAGTCACAGTCTGGTCCAGCGACTTGTGGGCATGGAACCGTTCGGGACGCTGCTGGTGTGGGCCGGCGAAGTGATCCCATTGTTGATGCTCTGCGTGGTGTTCACGTTCTTTTATAAGGTGATTCCCAATACCCACGTCCATATCCGATCGGCTGCCGTCGGTGGTGTCTCGGCAGCCACCCTCTGGATCATGGCAGAGGAGATCTTTGCCAAATTTGTCGCAGCCTCGGCCAACTACAGCGCGATCTATTCAAGTTTTGCCGTGCTCATTCTGTTTCTACTGTGGCTGTATACCGGATGGATGATCGTGTTGATCGGGGCGCAGTTCTCCTTTTTTCATCAATTTCCGACGGCTTATTTGTCTCGTCTGCTGTGGGAACAGGGGACCTACGTTTTTCGTGAACAACTGGCTCTCAAAGTTTTACGAGTCCTGGGACATCACTACCTGAAAGGCGATCGTCCGTTGAAACTACCCGAGCTTTCGAGCGAATTGAACATGCCTTTATCGCTGGTTGAGGAGGAGGTCGAACGTCTTGTGGCCAATGGATTCGTGGGTCGTCTTCAGGAGCCGGAAGGGTTCAGCCTTCTTAAAGCACCGGATCTGATTTTTGTGAAGGAGGTGTTGAACTCGGTGCGCAATGGAACGCCGCCATGGATCGTACCGCACCTCGAAACCAGCGACCCGGTATCGGCACTCTTGCGCCGTCGTGACCAGGCTGTGGAGCGAGCGCTGGCCGGGGAGACGATACACTCGCTGCTACTTGATCGCGCGCCGTCTCAGTCGACTGAGTCTTAATGAGGTTTGAAAGAGGAACCCGCAGTCTATGGTTGGTGCTCGGATACCGGTGTCGTTGTGTTCCGGCCGAAGGAGCGCACGTAGAGCAGGACCTGCCAGGCTTCCTCTTCGGTCAGGATCAGTGGGATAAATGGCGCCATCGCTGTGCCCCTGCTGCCGTTTTTCAAGATCCAGAGAAGCTCACCATCGGTTCTAGCCGTCTGCCATTCCTTGTCGGTGAAATTGCGAGGCAAAGGACCCTTGAGCGTTCCCGGCTCTATGTCCGCTCCTAGTCCCTTGCCGTCTCTTCCATGGCAGGTGGCACAGAATGCCTTACCCTCAAACAGCCTTTTCCCTTTGTCAATCGTCTCCTCCGTAGCCGGTAGCGGATTCTTCCATGTCCTTACCTGTTGGAGCTGGTCCACTGGCACTCGGGGTTTCAGGATTGCTTCATCAGCCCCAAAGGCGGACATGGCTGGCAAGGCCAGGACCGATAGTAGCGCGAGCTGTAGATATGTATTCATGTTTATTTCTCTCGTTTTCTCATCTGGCAGGATCATCGGCTCAACGACAGGGGTCGGCCCGATCCACGGAGGATCAAGCCGACCCGCTGGAGATGATGAGTCTATTTCTCTGAATATCCAGGGAATTTGTGTCCCAAGGACTGCGGGAAACTCACAGTTCCATCAGGGAATTCCTGCCCATGCTGCCACAGTTGGTACACGATACCGTCTGTTCCTGCAGCTATTTCTACGACCTTGGCGGCCTGGTCAGCAGGCATATCCAGCACTTGAACTCGTCCGGTCGCGACCTCCACTTTATGATCGTGGAAATGCCGGTGCCATTGAATGGCCGGGAGCTTGCGTGTGAGGTCCTTGGCGATGAAGTACTCGACTGCGACCAGCGGAGCCTTTGGATCGGTGGATTCGAAGAGCAGACATTGGAGAATCTTCTCGGAAATGCCCTTGCAGTAATGATGGAACGGGCCACCTGGAGTTCCATCTGCCATCATGTGAGGTGCCTGGACATGAATGTCGTATCCGACTGCGGGACCGGCTGGTTCCCCGCTCACCGCTTTTTGTGTGGTAAAGCTACTACATCCGATGGCAACCAGTGCAAATGCGGCTAAGAGTCCTTGTCTCATTGCAACACCCCCTCGTCATTTTGAGGAGCCCTCTCCTAGCCCATCTAGGCAAAGAACAACCTCAGTATTCGATAGGGCATTAGATAGCACATGACTGAAAAGGATTCGAATAACTTTAAGAAAAAAGAGCAGCCAAACGTGAGGGAAGGTTTGGTGCGAATTACGATGGCAAGACCGGAGAAGAAGGCGAGTTCGCTTTGGTTGGAGTAATGAGTTGTTGGGCTTGAGACGGAATCTTTCCCTGGGCATCCATCATCTCAAACATCAAACAACACTTCAGTCTCCCGCAGACGCCGAGCAGGCGTGGATCATCGATCGGCAGGTCCATTTTCTTGGCCTGCTTGGCAGTGACCGGTTTCACGTCGGTGAGAAATGATGCACAACATAAAACCAGACCACAGGTATCGATTCCACCCAGCCGCCGAGCTTCTTCACGGACCCCGACCTGGCGCATTTCAATTCGACCGCCAAACCGCCGTGCGAGGTCACGCACGAGCTCTCGAAAATCGATGCGTTCATCCGCCGTATAGACAAAGGTGAGCTGTCGGCGGTCCATGGCTCCATAGACCTCGACCAGTTTAAGGCGGACGTTCAGATCGGCAGCTTTCGCTTTGCAATAGCCGGCAGCCTCCTCAGAGAGGCGCTCCAGTCGAGCAATCAACTCGGCTTCCTCGGAGTCCGGCTTGCGCAAGATGGATTTCATGGCTCGCATGGGTGGAGTAAACGGGGCTGAGTAGGGCGTCGTGTAGACGATGCCGTAGGTCACCTCACCGTCGGCCTCGAGTAAGACGGGATCACCGTGCGAGAAGGGTAGCCCATTAGATCCCAACTTTTTGACTTCGCCACGGTTCCGAATCTTGACGCCAACAAGGGAGACCCATTTCGGCCAGGGAGTCAACACATCATAGTCCACAGGGGATTCCATGCGTTGATCATACACAATTGCCGTGCGTGGGGGAAAGGGTCGACGCTGTGGAGGGGATAAAAGTTCCAACAGCGGCGTTTCCTGGATGGATATCGTAACATATGAATATTATAGAAGAAAAACACCAACACTCGAGCGATCTGCTTGTGGTAGGCTAATCTACCAGTGTGAGGAAGAGGGAGTGGACCATGGGGACCATGTTGAAAGAGCGAAAGAAGATGCTCCGAATTCCCAATCAGGTGGTCTTGCCGTTTGGCTATCGCATCTCGGTTCGGCAGTTATCGGATGGGGAGATGGACAAGCGCGACCCCAATGCCGACGGGATTTGGGACGATGACACGAAGACCATTTATGTACGAAAACGGCTTCCCGTGACCCGCCGCCGCTATATTCTTGCCCACGAGCTCGGTCATGCGTGGTTGGACTGGCAACATCGGTATATGGACGATGGGAAAGCGAGTATCTAAGATGCTCACCCGTCATCTTCCGGCCAGATGCAGAATGTGTTTCCATTCGCCTGACGTGACGGGCTGAACGGAGAGCCGAGAACCTTTCCGCAAGAGAACCATGTCCTTGAGTTGAGGGTCTTTCCGCAACTCGTCCAATGTTAACGGTTTAGGAAAGGTTCTGACATATTTGATGTCGACCATGTCCCATCTTGGCTCGGTGGGTTTGCTTGCCGGGTCGTAGTGCTTGTCCTTCTTATCGAATTGTGTTGAATCCGGATAGGCGGTCCTGACGACTGCTGCAATACCGACGACTGCCGGGGGATCAGCGTTACTATGGTAAAACAGAACGTGATCACCGACCGCCATCATGCGCATAAAATTGCGAGCTTGATAATTACGCACCCCATCCCAACAGGTCCTCTGGCCGGGGGCTTGTGCGAGGTCGTCAATCGAGAACGTCGTGGGCTCGGATTTCATCAGCCAATACCGTCTAGGAACCATTCCTATCGCTCCCTTCACATGAGCCTCTACATGGGTGTGTTCACTCCGGTGGTGCCCTAGACCTGAACTACGGACAGACTCCGTGCCCTGAAGGCTCAATGCCCTTCTCCTGAATTAGTATTGATAAAATCGATCAGCGCACGATAGGTCAGTTCCCTCACGATCGCCTTTCTCGGACTCTGGCCGTCAAGATTGGCCTCCAGCCAGACTCGGTCCGAGATTGGCGAGAGGCCCTCGTTACAGAGATTCCACATGTCGTGGAGAAAGCCATCAGGCAATCCGACTTGAACGCCTTCCGATTCAATGCGGTCGTCCAGCAAGGCCAAGAGGTCAGAAATGGCCTGGTCAGGCCGGTACGGTGCAATCGTAAAGCCAAACTGTTCTTGTGAGCGTGCTTCTTGAGTCGCCTGATCGACGAGATCCTGCATGTATTCTTTGAGCAGCCCGATGACATGACCGGAAAAAGTTTTCGGCGACTCCATGCGTCATTATCGAGCTTCTGTGAAGAAGGAGCAAGCTGATGGACTAGAATCGTGGGGTGAGCGAAGTATGGGCTGAGTAGGATAACTTCATTTGAGGCCGGAAGCAGGGAGTCGTGATTGGGCGGGGGTACACCTCGCTGCCTCGATATGAGCGACGATCTCTCATTGGCTATCTCATGGACGGCAGGGTCAGTGTACCCGCGCATTGTAAACTGTACTCCTTTTCGTCCGGCACGCAAGACCCAAAGATGGCCTTATATGGAAGTCCATTTGGGGTACGGTGTATGAACCGGTAGGATCTGCTGTGCATGATGGGGAAGATCCACTGGTTTTAGATAAGGAGTCTTATGCGCACAATGACCTGATGGACTGCTGAACTCGAGCTCTTGATTCGTCCCACAGACGCATATTACTGTTGATGCCCAAGTAAGCGGAGGAGCGGATCTTCTTTCACATCGGTTGCATCGATGAATTCTCAACTCAGTGAGCGATTCGAGATTGCTCTGAACACATCTGCAGGCCAAATTACCACGGCCGTTGACGTGCCGACCGGGTTCGTTCCTGTAACGGCTATTGTGCCTCTCATGAGACGTCTAGGAGAGGAGACCCAAGCCCTGGAAGTTGCGCGGGTGGGTGAGGAGGGGAAGGTACCGTCGTGCCAAAAGGGCTGTGCAGCTTGCTGTCGAATGTTGGTACCCCTGTCTGCGCCGGAAGCGTTTTCGGTACGAGAGTGGGTTCGTTCTCGCCCTGTCGAACAACAGTCTCGGATCATGGCCCGCTTTGCTGAGACAAAAGTGCGCTTACTCTTCACGGGGATCTGGCAACAACTCTCGGAGCTGTGCGAGGCGTCTGATCACTGCAGCGACGAAATCATAGATGAAGTGAACCATAGGTATTATGCGCTGAGGCTGGCCTGTCCGTTTTTAGAGGAAGAAGTCTGCACCATCTATGATGAGCGCCCCGCTGCCTGCCGTGAATTGTTGGTGACGTCTCCTGCCGACCGTTGTGAGGATCTACTCGCGAACCCAGTGGACACCATTTTCGCACCGCTGCGGATCAGTACGGTTCTGGGATTATTGTGGCAGGACTTGACCAACACCTCAACCCGGTTGATTCCACTTCCGCTGGTTCTGGATTGGGTAGAAGGACATGCAGGATCGACCGATCGAATGTGGAAGGGTACTCAGCTTTTTGATCAAACATTGGATAAGATCTGGCGATTCTTGAGCCAGTCCTTTTCACATGACGGGAGGGCCGCTGGTGGCTGATCGTCTTAAGAGAGAGGTGCGTTGGGGGAGAGGAGTAACTGAATGCAGAAGCCTGTTGTCGTGTGTTTAGACTTGGAAGGTGTGCTCGTTCCTGAGATCTGGATCAATGTTGCGCTTAAGACGGGGATTGAGGAGTTGAAGACCACTACCCGAGAGATGCCGGATTATGACCAACTGATGAGGCAACGGTTGGCCATACTCGATCAGCATAACTTGACAATCCACAACATCCAAGAGGAAATCGCCAAGATGGGTCCGTTAGACGGCGCGACGGACTTCATCGCCTGGCTTCGCGAACGGTGCCAAGTGATTATTTTGTCCGACACGTTCTATCAATTCGCTCAACCCTTGATGCGACAGCTTGGGTTTCCAACTCTCTTTTGCAATCAACTGGAAATCGAGCCTAGTGGCCGAATCGTGAACTACCACATGCGGATGCAGAATCCCAAGAAGCACGCAGTCGCCTCGTTGAAGGCCTTGAATTTCTTCACGATGGCGGCAGGGGATTCGTACAATGACCTTGGGATGTTAGGTGAAGCGGACAAAGGGTTTTTCTACAGGCCGCCGAACCATTTACCAAAACAATTTCCGGCCTTCCCGGTGACCCAGAGTTACGGAGAACTTCAGGACTGGTTTGTCAGGGTCGGCTGTTTCTCAGCGTGAGGCGTGCCAGCTCAGTGAAGGGCGTGGTGCGAGCCGTGGGCTCAACGACAAGGATTCCTCGTATCCTACCACGGATTGGCATGCACGTCGGTCTCCCTTACAATGTGCTGGAGCGTCCGATGAGCGTCAGGACGTCTCGTCACCCCATCAGAAGTTGATCCAAAGCTGCGCGTAGGCCCAGTCCTGGCCAACGGCGCGGCGTCCCAAGTTATGGGAAATATATGGACCGGGAAACAGATGGCCATAGCCGCCTTGAAAAGCGACCATGCCGTTCATGAAGAAGTGAGTCCAGACGAAGCTTACTTCGTCACCGATATGGGTCACGGTGTTATCAGGTCGCGAGAAAACATAGACACCCTGGCTTGCGCGGTACCAGTTATCTTTGGCATTGGCAAGATGCAGGTTGGTGTACCACAGTTCAACATGGTCGTCTGGAGTCAGGCGCGCTTGGAAGTTACCTGAGAAACTCATCATGTTTTTCCACGCCATGACATCCATGTATCCCATATGAATATGATTCGTGGGGAAGAAGTTTTCAAACGTGTTGGCTGTTTTACAATCGCCGTAGGCACCGTTTAACGTACAATTGGCACGGCCGTCGCCGGATGCATAGTCAAAATTGAAGGCAATGCGAGGCTTGCCTGGCAAATTAAAAGCCGTGTATCCGATCCAGTTTCTGGTTGCCCATGCGTTGATATGCAAACATTTTCCCTCTCCACCGGGATCGCCGCATAGGCTGCTGGCACTGGCAGCGGTGTCGCCCATCTGTCCGAACTGGTAGACGACTTCGCTGGAGGCATCGAAGGAGCCCTTTTTCATGGCCACGCGGGTGCCCAAGGTATGGCGGGTCTGATTGCCGTGTTTTGGGGTGCCGAGCCCTTGTGCAGAGATATCTCCGCCACCGAGATTATTTTTGTAGTAGACGTAGAATGGTTCAATGAGGAAACCAGGAACGGCCTTAATCTGGTTATATAGGATAAAAAGATCGGCATCTCCTGCAGCATTTTTGGCCTGTCCTGTTCCTGCGATGTTTGGATTTCCACTTCCAAGGGGGGCACCTTGAAGGAGGTCCGTTTCTGCCGTTCTGAACCAGCCAGCATGGGTATCCATAATACTGTGGCTGTACTGCATCATTACACCATCAAACGAGAAGCCTGTATTGGCCCAATCGAAGTGTCCGAAAAGGCTTTGATCACCGAAGACGATGTACTGCCGGCCAGCCTTCAATCCGAGGCCCTGTATGCCGGCAAGGTTTCGGATCAACATGTAACCGGCTCGTATACCGAGTGAACAAACGGGTCTGCCCCCTGCGTTGGGTGTTGAGCCGCAGGTATGAATAATAGGGTCGCCATTCCCGCCGCCCCCGCCAGCTCCGACTGCCGATCCGTTTCCTCCCCAGGTACGAGAATCAATGAATTCAAGGTAAAAGTTAACATCAGGCGAGAGATCGTACCCGATTCCCAAGCGGGTCATCTGCTGGACGAACTGATCGTTGGCGGTGCCAGTTATTGGGCTAAGGGCGGTTGAAGTTAGGGTGTTGCAATTACCGCCAGCGCCGATTCCGCCCCCGAAGCAGACGTTATTTCGGAATTCTGGCCGTACGCGAAGGTCGGCTCGTATCCAGAGGTTTCTGAGGTCGAAGTTTCGACCTATCTTTGGATCGAAGGGCTCATAGGCCTCTTTTTGAGGAATGCCGCGTCCGATCACGATGGGGTTCGTGATTTTTTCTCCTTCGGGGAGTTGGAAGGCTGCCTGTACTGTCGAGTGACCAGCGATGAGACTGACGACTGTCAGGAATTGGAGAAAAACTTTCTTCCCATGTCCGGACTGCTTCACTGTTCCCATGCCATGCAGTTTGTCCATCGTGTCGTTAGACCGGCAGATACCATCCGGTGCTCTCATCGTCAGGTGGATGTGGTTGCAGTCTCAAAAGCCCAAGGGAGTTGTATACGAACCCGAGGGGGGAGAACAGCTGGGCCAGGGTGTCCAACCATCGTCATGAAGATCTTGATGAGTGCGAAGCTACGAGATGTCGGTGTGGTGGCTGCCTTTCTCCTTTATTGTTGGTGATCAGAGGGAGTGTGATCCTATTTTTGTGTCATGCAGGACCAGACTTTGGCAATGATGATGGACCCGCCTCTCCCGCCTTGGGTTCCGCTGTGAGTTCGTCTTCGGCTTCTTTGAGAGAGGCTTGAAGGTCTTGTTCTACCATTTTGACTTCCTGCTGTATCATGTTGAGTTCCGGCTCGACGGATTTGCGAAGGTCCTGCGCCGTATCTTTAAAACCCTTGATGGCTTTACCAACTTGGCGGCCGACTTCCGGCAGTTCTTTGGGTCCAAAGAGGAGAAAGGCGATGATCAAAATGATGAGGATCTCGCCTGCGCCCAGTCCAAACATGATTGGCTATTGCGGTTATCGTCTGACGGCGCCCCGTCATTTACTCATCCACCAGGGGGTGGGGTGTTAGCCTTGTTTCACCTGAGTGGGTTGGGTGGTCGCGGGCCTGGGCGATGGAGTTGGTTCAGCCTGAGTACCGACCTGAGCGGCAGAGCTAGCCTGAGGTTCGCCCTGTGAAGGCTGTTCTCCTGGTGTGATATCGATTGCGTCGGCTTCATGAACCGATTTCTTAAAACCTTTGATGGCTTTGCCAAGGCCTTCGCCCAGTTGGGGCAGTTTCCCTGCACCGAAGATGATCAGCACAATAATCAGGATCAGGAGTAGTTCCATCCAACCAAATGAACCGAACATGATGCCCTCTGACCAATATAGACCACTGTGTCTGTCGATGACATGACAGAGTGGTACGATTGCACACCCGAACCTCCAAAGGCTATCTGAAGATTCAGGGACAAGTCAAGAAGCACGGCTTCATTTACGATGGTGGGAAGGGTTGGATGATACCGCCACCAAGAACGTCGTCCCCACTGTAGAACACTGCCGACTGTCCGGGGCTTAACCCTCGTTGCGGGTGATGGAACTGGACATGCACTGCTGACGAGTCTCGCACTGTGAGGGTCGCGAGAGTAGCAGGCGTTGCATAGCGAATCTTCACATGAACGTCGGCGCTGTGGGAGGGAAAATCGGGAGCAAACATATTCAGGTCCGCGACGGTGCATTCTGAGTGAAGTCGTTCACTGTGTCCGAGCACCACTGTATTGGTTGCGGGCTGCACCTGATGAACGTAGAGACGCTGGCCTGTGGCGATACCAAGGCCTCGACGCTGGCCGGGTGTATAGAATGCGATACCGTCATGCTGCCCCAGGGGACGGCCCTCCTGGTCAGTAAACAATCCTTGTTTCCGGGAATGTGGCGCTTCTTGCTCGAGAAAGGTTCGATAATCGCCCTGGCTCACGAAGCAGATCTCCTGGCTTTCCTTGAGTTCCTCGACTGGCAAGCTCAGTGCCTCGGCTTCTTTCCAGACGGAGGCCTTCTCCAGACCTCCTAATGGAAAGAGGAGGTGAGGCAACCATTCGGCCCGCAGGCGATAGAGAAAATATGTTTGGTCTTTTCGAGGGTCGACGGACCGTGAAAGGACGGAGAATCCTCGGCGGTCATGCAATCGCGCATAATGTCCGGTTGCCACATAGTCGACTCTGCGTTGTAGCGCGAGGTCAACGAGGGTATGAATCTTCACCCGTTCATTACAACGCACACAGGGATTGGGTGTCGTGCCGGTGGTATAGCTTTGGATGAAGTCGTCAATGACGGCATGACGAAAGGTGTGTCGGGTATCAACGACCTCGTGTGGGATGCCGAGAAGCTTCGCGACATGCCGTGCGATCCCAACCTTGCAACAGCCGCGTTCTTGCCACTTCTTTGATGTAGCGACGGAGTCGTCTTCGTGTTCCCACACCTGAAGAGTGATGCCATGGACGTCATAACCTTGTCGTACGAGCAATGCTGCGGCGACGGAGCTATCAACTCCACCGCTCATACCCAGTAGTACAGACTTCCGAGCCATAGGAACGGTATTGTACCGATTGTCTAGGGGAAAGGGCTAGTCGCTTTATCGGGGAGTGCTTGGACTCCAATTTGCTCCTGGCCGAGGTGACTGTTTCTGTTGGGCGTCGTCCGGTTGTCGATGATACACAGGGCCATGCGGCTGCCGAACGGTGAAACGGGAAACGAAGACGGGAAAGGCGTATGTGGTTCTTTCCCACAAAAGAGGTACGATGATTCAGGACATGTGTAGCCCACGCAGGTTCGTTACGAAGCGGTTGAATAATGCGGGCTAGAGGCTGGTTGAACGGGTCTTCCCCCGGTAGGTAGTGGTGTCATGAGTGTTCTTGGACGAGGAGTGCTCCTCCACCCATTTATGGGCCCCCATATCGCACATGCCATGAAAGTGAGCACCATCTTCGATAGAAATGCCCGGTGTACGGATATCGCCAATGAGGATGCCTGGTTTCTGGATTTGAATTTTTGCCGTTGCTGAGATTGTGGCATTGACTTTGCCGCTGGTGATAAGAATCCCGGCCGAGATCACCCCTTTCACGACGGCTTGCTCCCCGATGATGAGGGTCCCACTGGTGGTGATTTCTCCTTCCACCCGACCGTCAATTCGTATGGTTCCGTCAAAATTCAGGATGCCCCGAAAATCGACTCCCTTACTGAGAAAGGTAAAGTTGTCGTTGGGAGGGGTGTCGGTTGCCTGTTTTTCTCCGATGGCCCACATGAGCGCTCTCTGCTCCTTGTGACAAGACCAATGTGAAGGGAGTGGTGAACGTGGTACATGGCCAGGATCCTTTGACCTGGCAGCCGCGTGTCCCTCGCTCACCGCTCCGACACTATTCCGCTAGACGGTCAGCCGGCGCACGGGTGGCTCGGTGCCGGTCCCAACAGAATGAAGCGGTAGATCTTTGTGAACGGGACGGGCTTGTTGTTCCATCTCCAACGTTCCGTTGAATGAGACGCCTTCTTCCATGGAAAGCATTGGAGTTGTGACTCCACCGTTGATCACTGCAGGCGCTCGCAATTTCATCTTTTCTCGCGCAGTGATATCCCCGGTGATCTTGCCCTTACAGACGATAGTTCCGGCCGTGACTTTGGCATTAAGAACGGCGTCTTCGCCTACGAGTAAGATGCCGTCCGTATGAATTTCCCCCTCGAGGGTTCCATCAATACGCACGGTTCCGTTATACGTGATGGTTCCTTTGAAAACGACTCCTTTACCGACGAATGCACTGACGTCATGGCCCGTGTCAGGCCTGGGCGTATCGAGCGCCGAGCTCATGGCATCTAAGTCGTTGTCATCCGTGCGTCTACCATCTTGCTTATCTTTCCACATACGATCCCCTCCTCTCACAATGTGGCTGGCCTCTGACAGAACAAACGGCACGGTGCCGTTATGTTCCATATCGGTCGGTTTGGGGGAGATATTTAGTGGGTGATCAGGGGTGAGTGAAATATTGAGATATAGGAGGGGAGAGGAAGGCTTGGAGGCAAGTATCAACCCAAGAGGGTTTCGACGACCCCGTCTAGTTCGTCCGAGGAGAAGTAGTGGATTACGAGTTTCCCGCCCTGACCGTGGGGGTGGAGGGTCACTTTGGTGCCAAGACGCTTTTGTAATCTGTCTTCAAGATCTCTCCATTGTGTGGTTCGAGGGGGCCGCGCGACGGGCTGTTTCGCGACGATGGATTGTTCGACCAGTTTCTCGGTTTGGCGAACAGACAAATTTCCAGCTGTCACCAGTTTTGCAACCCGCAGCTGGGCCTCCGGGGTGGAGAGGCTGAGAAGGGCTTTGGCGTGACCGGTGGAAAGAGTTCCTCCTTCCACAAGTCCTTGGAGATCCAGGGGGAGATGGGTTAAACGGATAAAGTTGGCCACGGAAGACCGATCCCGGCCTACCTTGGCGGCGACGGCTTCTTGGGTCAGACCGAACTCTTTCATCATTCGAGAATAGGCGCGGGCTGTCTCCATCGGGTTTAAATCTTCACGTTGGAGATTTTCGACCAGAGCAAGGAGTAAGGCTTCCTGATCCGTACAATTCTTGAGTACGGCGGGAATGACGGTAAGTCCGGCCTCTTTTGAGGCCCGCCAGCGTCGTTCTCCAGCAATTAACTCATAGACGCCATCGCCCTTCCGGCGGACCATAATGGGCTGAATAACGCCGCTCTCCTTAATGGATGCCGTCAGTTCAGTAAGCTCTTGCTGCAGGAAAGTCTGCCGCGGTTGATAGCGGTTAGGCACAATCTGGTCGATCGGAATCCGTTGGACATCGGCCGTGTCTTCGGGCCTGCTCAGCCTGACGGGGGGCAATAGCGCGTCGAGCCCTTTACCGAGAGCCTTTTTCTCCATGCGCAATAAACTCCTTAGCTAATGATACGTAAGACTGCGATCCGGATGATGCCATGTTATAGAGGATTCCCGGCCGACCGTAACTAGGTGCTTCTGCAAGTGCAACATTACGAGGGATTACGGACTGGTATACCTTGTGCGTAAAATGAGACCGTACTTGGTCTGCTACCTGCCGAGAAAGACTGATTCGCGAATCAAACATCGTGAGAGCAATACCCTCAATCTCTAGGCCCGGATTGTACGATTGACGGACAAGCTCGATGCTTCCAACGAGTCTGGTCAGGCCTTCCATCGCGTAGTATTCGCATTGAACAGGTATGAGCACAGAGTTGGCTGCCGTGAGCGCATTAATGGTTAGAATACCAAGTGCTGGTGGGCAATCAAGAATGATAAAATCGTATTGATCTCGTATTTCAGTAATCAGTGATCGAAGATGGCCTTCACGACCTTCGATATTTGCGAGTTCCACCTCAGCACCCGCGAGATCGGCATTAGCCGGTAAGAGGTTGAGTCCAGAAATAGTTGTTTCTATTATGGATTCGTGAATCGTGCTGTTTTTGACGAGACAGCTGTAGGTGCTCCTTTTCAAGGTTCTCTGGTCTATGCCAAGGCCACTTGTTGCATTTCCTTGTGGATCTATATCAATCAACAATACAGCTTTTCCCTCAAGGGCAACCGCTGTTGAAAGATTAATGGCAGTGGTTGTTTTTCCTACCCCGCCTTTCTGATTGGCAACAGCTATAACTCTTCCCACCAAAAGACTCCTAGGCCAAATTATGTTCCACGTGGAACAACGTGAGGGGACAACTCGTCACGATATGAAAATATGGTGATAGTTCGAGGCCCATAGGCATAGGGCAATTCGAACGTATAGTCGTCTACAAAATGCCAATCGCTTGGCAGCAATGTTCTATCAAACGGCCTGACAGAATAAATAATCGCCTTGCCTTCTTTAACCAGTAAGTTCCGTGCTTTCTGAAAAATCAGTGATGGGTTGAGCGCCCGAGTTGTCAGATAGTCATATGTTATCGGAACAGGACGTGTGCTATTGAATCGTTCAATGGTGCCCTGAAAAACATCAACACATGTTAGCTGTAAGAGGCCGACAATAAAATGCAGAAAGGCTGATTTCTTTTGGGCTGGTTCAACCAGTGTTATGCAAAGATCTGGTCTAACGATTTTTAAAGGAATTCCTGGAAATCCTGCCCCAGCACCGATATCAAGAATATGAGCGTTAGTTCCAATATTTACCGCTTTCAGGGCAGCTAAAGAGTCGATGAAGTGTTTGACAATCACTTCCTCGTCTTTAGTAATTGCAGTGAGATTGAATGATTGATTCCAAATATTTAATTGCTTCAAGTACAGAAGGAATCGTTGTGCTTGATCTGGTTCAATCGGGACACCAATTTGTCTTGAGCTTTCATGGAGTAAGTGTTCAAGTGCCCCAAGTTGTTCCACGTGGAACAATTACGCTGATACAGAGAGGAGGTCAATAGAAAAGGTGTCTATCAAGCACTTTCAGGGTGTTGAGCGTTGTAATGAAGTTGCCGCCTTCCCTTTTCAATTGCCACAAGCAGAAGGGAAATTGCGGCTGGAGTCACTCCGGAAATTCGTGAAGCCTGTCCAACAGTCTCCGGTCTGACACGATTGAATTTTTCACGGACTTCACGTGAAAATCCAGGGACCATGTCGTAATCAAATGAACTGGGAATCAATTTTTTCTCAAATTTCTTAAACTTTTCAACTTGCCGAACTTGCCTCTGTATATATCCCTCATATTTGATTTGAAGTTCGACTTCCTCGGCAATGTCGTCCTCA